>CAYRNA010000005.1:0-49849 GCA_964425555.1 uncultured Spirochaetales bacterium | reverse complement strand
GCACTAATGGTTGTGAATTTAGCACTCCAGTTTGCATTACCTTGATAAGCACCCACCGCAGAAGCAGGAACGTACAAGTCATCAATCTTACCACTACTGAAGGCAGCAGAATCAAGACTAGGAGGTGTCGTCGCTTTAGAGCTTACAGCCGTGATAGGTGAGGTCGAGAAATTGCCACTTTCTATGACGGTAAGACCGCTTCCCAAAGAGACTGTTGTCAGTGTTGTGTTCTCCGCAAAAGCACTATCACCTATAGTTGTCACACTATCAGGAATAGTGATAGTCGTGAAAACATTGCTGCTTCCTGCAAAAGACCACTCTCCCAGAGTTTTAACACCATCAGAGATAAGCACATCTGTAAAGCCCTTATTATAAAAAGCTTGATCACCTATACTAACAACTGCTTTACCGCTTATACTTTTGGGTATGACTATACTTGTATCACTGCCCGTATAGCCCGCAATCTCTAGACCACCGCTGACATCGTTTGTTGTTACATCTGTTGATGTGATTATTGTCGTCACAAGCTTAAATGCATTGTTCCAGTTTGCACTGGCTTTATAGCTTGCAACAGCTCCATTAGGAACATATAAACTTGCAGATGAAAATGAATCTGTTCCCAAATTAATAGTAGTAGAAGGTGTGAGCCCTGTAACACTAATAATGAAAGAGTTACCTGCAAAAGCATTGCCTCCTACAGATGTAAGCTGAGTGGGGAAAGCAAAGCTTGTGATAGCGTTGTTTTCAAAAGCATTTGCACCAATAGTAGTGACGGCATTGTCAAGAGAAAGAGTTGTGATAGCATTGTTAGCGAAGGCACTGGCACCAATTTCAGTGACAGTCGCAGGAGTAATTACACCAATAAGGTTTTTGTTTTTAAAGGCATTGGCATCAATTAGAAGAATGTCTTTGCCGTCTTTTGTTGCAGGTATTTCTATGTTGGTATCACTACCAATATAGTCAATAACCTTAAGTCCCGTAAGATAATCTTCAGTAACTAGATCGCTTCCTTTTACGACTGTTACTGCTGGTAAGGGGTTTGCTCCATCTGTATTTTCTGCTGCTGCAGTAGGACTTTGCACTTGGGAACAACTGGCTAGCCCTATTGTGAATAAACCAACGAGAACGCTGGTTATAATAAATACTTTTTTCATAATCTTCTCCATTATGAATGATTAGGATTTATCTATGCTTTACCATACTGCATAGACTTCACTAGTGTATATACAGCAGGATTTTTAATATACAAGCAAGTACAACAGAATTTTTGCTTTTATATGCAAATTTAAGTGAAAAAAGTAAGAATAGCCCCTTTTTTGGCACGAAACTAGGTGCTTACACTCTATTGTAGGGGGTAATACGCAATAAACGAGACTTTCGCGATGACATAAGTGGCTATGATATTCCGCTATATAATCTGCATACAAGCTCAGTGTGTGAGCCACACGAGGAAGGCTGTGGGGCTGAGACAGTGGCAGTAAGAGGTGCATCATCAAAGAATGTGATGACTGAAGATGTGATTCTGTGTGAAAAGCTTTGAGCTAAAAGGGCAGGTTCTGTAGTATTTTAGCTGTAGCGGCTAGTCCACCGAGCAAACTACCTAGGGTCGACAAGATCATGACCAAAAAGATACGGGTGATCTTGTTTTTATACCAGCCCTTAAAAGACTCTATGTTTTGGCTAAGGTTTTGGAAGTCCGCAACTTGGGGCTTTCTAAACCACGCCTGCGACAGTCCCGAAAAGAAACTGACACCAATAACAGGAATAAGGGAGGTAATGGGTGAAAACACAGCGGCTGCCAAAAAAGCGACAGGGTGGGGGAATGCCAGCAAGGTCAACAGTCCCGAAGCTATGCTGTTGTACAAAACCCATGTCAGCGTGAGGGTGTTACCAGCGTCTTGCCCCTTAAGGACATAAGCGGCAACTATCATCAGCACGATGGCGAGAGGCAGTAGTATGTAGACAAGTGTCATCCACTTTGACTTGGGGGGCAGTTCGTTGAGTTCTCTGTTGCTGGGCAAGTCTGTTGCCCCCGCCGAGACCTTTTCTATGTGGCTGATAATGCCAGGAACGTGACCCGCACCGACCACGGCGAGCATGCGCTGACACTTCGTCTCTAAAATGGAGTTTGCGAGAAACTGATCCCTTTCGTCTATAAGGACTTTCTTGATAGAGGGCAGTGTGCTACCCATTTCTTCAAGCAAATGGTCAAGAGAATTGCCCTCTTTGAGCTTTTCTAGCTCTTCTTCGTCTATCTTGGTTTTGTCAAAAGCAGAGGCGAAGATGACGGCGAGTATGTTGTTTTTTTGCCACAAGGAGCTTTTACGCCACGCACGAACAAAGGTCGTTTTGATAGACCTGTCGAGCAAGGCTAGTTTGAGGTTTTGCTGTTGCTGTATCTCTAGGCCCTTGAGCATGTCAACGCCCGACTTGGTGTTGAGCTTTTCGCCGAGTCGCTTCTGCATGCCCGCAAGAGCCATTTGTATCATGAGTAGGGGCGCTTGACCTTGCTTGATCACCTTGAAGATGTCCAAGGCTTCCCACTTGTCTTTTGTGGTGATAGACTTGTGGCGTTCTGCGTCAAGCTCTATGCCTATGGTGTCAAAGCTATGCTCTGTTGTCAGTTGCTCTATTTCGTTGGCGCTTTCTTGTGAAATATGAGCCGTACCCAACAGATAGATCTCTTGTTCTTTGTAACTGATAATGTGCAGAGTGGAGCTTTGTTTGTTGATATTTAATTGACTCATATATTCAGTTCCTTCTAGTTACCTTTCAAGCTCAAAGCATTGGCCATCCAGCTTTCTCTAAATAGCGTGGCATCTTGTCGTTTTGAAGTGTCCCAACTGATCAATATCTTGTTATCAATAGCACTAGGGGTAGGTTGAATCAAATCATAAAGGCCCAAATAGAACTCATAAGATGCGCTTCTGTAGGGGTTTTTTTCTTTGGCAAGAGCGGATGTAACACTGTTTTTACCCACCTTGTGATAGTAGTATTGCAGTATAGTCTTTTGCAAGGGCGAGAATCGCTGCGACATTAACAGAGAATACATTTTATTGACAGTGGCAGGATCTTTATTCGCCATTTTCCACGAGGCTATCAGCAATATATTGCTATAAAAATCTTCAGGAGCAGCCGACACTGATTTTTCTAAATAGTAACTTGCCGTCTTGTAATCCTTGTTGAGAAAAGCAATTTCACCCAAAGGTCTGTAGGCAGGGAAGTAGCCGGGGTTAACTTCTAAGAGGTGCTTAAAATTTACTTCTGCTTCGTCAAACTCATAAAAATCGAGGTTGAGACCAGCTTGATAGGCAAGGGCCTTGAAGTTCGTAGGATCTAGTCTCAGTGCCTTTTCAACGTCTTGTCTTGCCGCAGTTCGGCTCTTGCCATAGCTGAGGCTGACTTCTGCCCTGTCAAGATAGGCCCAAGGATTTTCAGGGTTGAGCTCTATGGCTCTGTCAAGACTTACGAGTGCATCGGGGACATTGCCATTTTGCAGGTAAAGGCTTGCTTTTTGAGTTTGCAGGTAGTCAAAATCAGGGTTAATTTTCTCGGCTTCCTCCAAATAAATGATGGCGGTGTCTATCTTCTTTAAGATTTCATTACTTGTGGACAAGCGAATAAGGGTGACAACATTATTGGGGTCTTTTTCCAAAGAAAGGGTGTAGTTTTTGATGGCTGTATGATATTCTTTGTCACGAAAAGCAATATCGCCGTTCAAACTCAGGGCTTGAGGGTTGGTGGGGTCGATCTTGAGCATGCTGTCAACTATCTTTTTGGACCCCTCTACATTGCCCGTTTGATAGTCTAGACGAGCCATCAAATAGAGAGCTTTTTCATTTTGAGCGTCTTTATCAAGAATGATCTGAAGCTGTATTTTCGCATCGTCATAACGTTCTGTCAATAAAAGAGACTGAGCATAGAGCAAGCGTTCTTCATCGCTAAGGTTCTCAGTGCCGTTTTTCTCTACCAACTTATTGAGTTTGGGCGCATCAGCTGCTCCCTTAAAAAATGACATTTGATCATAGATGCCTGCATTGGTCTGACACGCAAGCAAAGAGATGAGCAAAAGAACAGCCCAAAGGTGCATTAGCTTATTTATTATCATAATTTTTGACTCCTAAACGACTCAGCGACAAGGTAAGTACTACAATTTCTTACTCGAGCAACTCATTATCATTCTTTTTGTCTATCGTCGGTTTTGAGTTTTATCTTAGATCAGATTTGACCTTTTTGTAATAATAACTCTTTAATGACATGACTCTTATTGAGACCTTTACGCTCAAAGTTGGTCATAGGTCGCCACGATTGAGCATTAGAAAAATCTTCGCTCTCATAGTTAAATTTAGATGTACGACTATGCTTCAAGGCCCATAAGGCATAATCGTACCAATCCGTTACAAAATATATATAACCATTATCTTGTAAAAAGTCATAGCTAAAATCTAAAAAAGTAGTAGTTAATAGTCTTCGTTTGTGATGTTTTGCCTTAGGCCACGGATCGGGGAAGAAAATATGTACGCCCGCAAGACAAGCAGGTTCAAGCATGGTACGAAAAACCTCTAGGGCATCGCCTTCAATGATTCTGACATTGTTTATGTCATTTGCTTTTAAGGAACGCATCAGTTTGACAATGCCCGGTCTATAAACTTCTATCGCAATATAGGCTTTGTCGGGATTGGCTTGGGCTATTTGCCATGTGGCATCTCCCATGCCAAAACCTATCTCAACAATGTATTCTTTTGCTTCTGGAAACAATGTCGACCATGAAATGATATTATTGTCGAGGGGAAGAAGGTAGTTTGGGGCTAGTTCTTGGTAGTCTTTCTTTCTACTGCCCTGCAAGTTATTGTTTCTAATAACAAAAGACGATATGTGATGATTCATTTTATACTGACAGTTTATATTGTATGGATATTAGACAAGAGCAAGGCTTTGATACGCACCGCATAACTAGGGTTTTTACGTAATAACATCTTGCCAACAAACTGTGGAAGGTGGGGAATAATAAAGCCTAATAACGACAAGCTCGAAGAGAAAAATCCTGGTAGAACAGCGAGGAGAGTAATGGTCATCACACCTGTCATTTTATTAAGATTTTTGCGTGTAAAGACGTTAAGTCTCAGGAGACTAATGGCATGTTTGGCATGAAATGCGAGCGTAAACATGCTCACAAGATAGGTGAAAGCGACAAAAAAGAACAATATGCCTAATAAAAATATCGTGTTAATATAGATTGAAAGCAAAAGGAGTAAACTAACATCTATAAAAAATAAGATAGAATACCACAAAATGATCTTAAAATAAACAGAACTGTTTTTTTGTGAGGATAGAAATGTACTTAGAATATCTTCAATTAGAAAGAGCATGGTCCGCCTTGTGTTTGTTTCTGACACTTATGATGCCCATAATAAATCCTAAGAATGGAAAGAGTAAAAAAATACGCCATGGCATGATAAGTGTCTTGAGAAAGACAATCATGAATTTCCCCAGATGAGAAGAAATAGGTTTTGTCTTGCCTGCAAATATTTTGTATATAGTATCGCTATAGACAATGAGTTTAACATCTAAAGTATCCTTGTTTTGAGATATCCAACTGTTTCCCTTGAGCTGATTACTGTTACCGATCAAAAGTAGATCGGGTTTTATTTTATTAATGGCTATTAATAGGTTATTAAATTGTGCTGGAGGGAAGTAGCCCCCAAACTTGCCTAATATCTGTAAATTGGGATAGGAGCGTCTCAGGTTATATTCTGCTTTTCGCATAATTTGGACATGTTCACCTAGTAAATAAATGGATTGTTGCAAGTTTTCTAGTATGGTAAGTAAAGATAATACAAAAGCAAAAGGTGAGCGTGCGCTTATCTTTTTACCATAAGCCCAAGAATAGCCTTTGGCAAGCAAAGGAGAAGAGGTAAAAACTAAATTAGCACCGTGCACTATTTTTTGCTTTTTCTTACTCAATTTAAATTGGATAAAATCCTTAAAAGAGAGCAAGAGTATATGATCCCCTTGGTTGTTTCCTTTGAGTATCTTTATGATAGAATTTAAATCCGTTTCAGGGTCTTTTAATTCTAGACCATTGAAGTAATCCACTTATGCCTACTTTGTTAGTTAATATTACGTGTAAATTAATTTTATAAGTATTCTCTTTATTGGTCAATCCTTTTTATAAACATAAGACATATAAAATTAATAGCAAATGCTATAGCTGTAAAATGTAACTTTTATGTTCTCAGATACTTCCAAAACTAATGAAGCTCTACTATAATCTATAGTTAAATGCTTTTCTCAAACCCTTGGTATTCATAATTTAAATGACTCATAATAAGAAATCTTCGCAAGACATAGCTGATATCATTCTCCCCGTTTTAAACGGCGAAGAAAAGAGACATTTTTACGATACATTAGAAAAAGATAATATCAACTTAAATGCTTATCAACGTTTAATCCGTCTCTTACGTCGTAGTGGCGCACTTGAAGAGGCTTTTCGCTTATTGCTGCGTATGGAAGAGGCTAACCCGCTGGATACGCAGTGGCGTGCCGAGGTTTTTTACTTGCGCAGTACTCTCTTTTTCAAGGGATTGGGCTACGATGATGCGTTAACAAATATCAATGAAGCTTACGCCCTCAATAAAAATTCTGTAAAAAGCTTACTCTTACGGAGCAAGATACAGGGCAAGAGAAAAGACTTCTCTGCTGCGATGAAAGATCTTGATTTGGCTATAGCTATTGATGGTCAAACACCTTATCTCATGCTACAAAAAGTGGCCATCTATATAGATACAGAGCAATACTACGATGCTCAAAAACTTAATGAGTGCCTACTTGAGGACAATAAAGAGTCTGGATTAGCGTGTTATTATGCTGCTCGCCTCGCTTTTATCAACCACGATTATCAAGAAGCTTTTTACTTCCTCAAAGAGGCCGAGGTTGAAGGTAACAATGCCTTACAGGTTAGTGCCTTGCGTGCGGAGATTTTCCTTGCGTTAAAGCAGTACGGCAAAGCCATTAAGATTCTTCATCACCTGCTTAAAGAAGACCCCGCCGATGCCACCCTCCTTGATTTGTTGGCAAAAAACTACCTTGAGAGCAGAGATTACATCCACGCTCAAATTGTGTTGGAGCATTGTTGTACTCTCTTTCCTTGTGAACTCGCTTTTTTCTCACAGTTGGCGTTTTGCTATCTATCCAAGCGAGAGTATATTCAGGCAGAAGAGCTTTTAAACAAAAACTTATCCGTTGATGCTGAGCATATAGACTCCATTCAAGTAAAGTACGAATTAGCCAAAATCAACGAAAGAGACGACGAGGCTCTGACGTGGGTTCAACGCCTTTATGCCTTGGATCCTAGCGAAAAATGCCTGTTAGAAGTGGCGTATTTGGCCAAGAAACAGCAGTCGGGCTATGCCGTGACGTGGTTTGAGCGTGGTTATTACGAATACGGTAATAAAGAGGCTTTGTTAGAGGCTTGCTACCTTTTCTTCAAAACGAAGCAATATAAAAAAGTGTTTGATGCTCTGAGTCTGTTGCTCGAGAAGACACCCGACGACATACGGCTTTATCTGTTGCAGGCGAAAACTTATGTTGCGGTCAAAAAAATCAATGACGCCATACTTGTTATTAATAAAGCGATGTATCTTGCCCCAGAAAACGAAGAAGCCATTTTGTACAAAGTGAGCTTGGAGCGCAACCTTGGGCATTACGAAGAAGCGCAAGCCCTGCTGGTAAAATACCACTTTATACTGAAAAAGAATGCCCACGCATATTACGAAGCCTACTTGATTTCCATGCAATTGGGTGATACTGACAATGCCTTTAGCCAGATTCTGCTAGCGATTAAGCTTGATGCAGACAACGAAGTCTACCGTTTGGCCTTGGCTCATTTCTATTATAAGAAAGCACTGTATGACGAATTCTTGGTAGAGATAGAAAAAAGCAGAGAACTCGCTCCCAAGTCTGCCATTATTTATGCGT
The DNA here is from genome assembly GCA_964425555.1 of uncultured Spirochaetales bacterium. Lineage (GTDB taxonomy): Bacteria > Spirochaetota > Spirochaetia > SP-2023 > CAYRNA01 > CAYRNA01. The sequence continues at coordinate 41,872 of CAYRNA010000005.1, read as the reverse complement.
GTAGAGCCTTTGTTTATTCCATCAAAAAAGAGTACGTGAAAGCGCTTGAAGACTTTGATTTGGCTTTAGAGTTTGGCAAAGATTCGTCTATTTACACAGATCTTTTGGTGGGGAAGGCCATTTGTTTGATTGAGCAAAAGAAATACGACGCAGCAAGAGAGCTTCTATTAACGGCGACGCAAATCTCACCGACCAATATTAAGGTGATTTATTATCATGCGCTTGTGCTAGAAAAGCAAAAGCAGTGGAATAAAGCCTTGGAGGTCTGTGATTTCTACCTGAAATTGACAAATGAAGGGGCGATGATTTGGCGCAAACGTGCCGAGATCTTGATGAGAATCAAGCAAATAAAGCGAGCGGTCAATAGCCTCAATCATGCAATAGAAGAAGAACCTAACAACGCTTTTCACTATTATTTGCGAGCGTGTTGCTTTTTAAAGCTGTCTTATTTGTCACGTGCGGGCAAAGATTTTTACCGAGCCTTTCATTTGTTCCCTCGGTTTAAGCGTTATCAGCATCATTCTGCTGTTCACGATTTCCTTTCTGCTTGATGCCCCCTCATCTTACGAGCAAAACGACAAGAGAGTCGTTGATTTCTTGGTTTGCTCAAGCTAAACGCCCTTATCCGTGGACTTTTGATATGTCTGCCTATAGGGTGTGGATTTCTGAAATCATGCTGCAACAGACCGTGGTGCAAGCGGTTATTCCTCATTTTGAAGACTGGATGCGACTTTTTCCTGATATAGAATCTTTGGCTGAAGCCGAGGAAGAAGAAATCTTGAAGCAATGGCAGGGCTTGGGCTATTATTCAAGGGCACGCAATATTTTACGCACTGCGCGTATTGTTGTGCAAGATTATCAGGGGCAGTTACCGCACAGCTACGGGCAGTTGACTCGTTTGCCCGGTATAGGTGATTATACCGCCTGTGCTATCCTGAGTTTTGCCTATAATCAGCCCTATGCTGTCATTGATGCCAATGTCAAAAGGATAGTTTCACGCTTGTACGAATACGAAGTGTGGACCAATGACATAGAAAAGACAACAAAACAGTGGTTGAGCGAGTGCGTTGTACAAGATTCCGCTCAATTTAATGCGGGCATGATGCAGTTAGGGCAACAAGTTTGCCTCAGGCGTAATCCGCTGTGTCATCAGTGTCCCTTTCAACAGCATTGTCTGGCGTATGAGAATAGCAGTTTCCATTCTATTCCTGCGAGCAAAAAACAAGTGATTAAACAGTTTACCAGTCGCATTTATTTCTTATTTGAGAACGAGTATAGACAGTGTTATTTGATGCGTAGCCAAAAAAAGTTGGGGCAAGGATTGTACTATCCTTTACGCATGAACCTAGAAGAGGCAGGTACTCACGAGCTAGCGTTTCTGATGAAGATCAACGCAAAAGATGGCGCACGAGAATTAGATAAGCAATACACGCATTTGTACACCACCAACAAAGAAACATTGCAAGCTGTGGTGGTCAATTTAGATAGATTGAAGCAGGCTCATCCGCTTTGGTATGCGCAAATAAAAGAGTATTGCGAGCAAATGAATTTTGAAGCTTTTACGCAAGATAAACTCGCAGAATTGCCTATGAACTCTGTTTATGGCCTTTGCACCGCTGATGTAAAAGAGCAGTTAACGCACTATTCATCAAGCTCATAAAGATAGTTATCAATACTGAGAGTGTTGAGGTTGGGCAAATGGTAAATGGTTTTGATATCATTATAGTTGAGCTCTATGGCATTGTTGCCCTTAGAAGTGTTGTAATAACCATAAAATACCACCCCATCTTTCGTGTTAAAATAGATAAAGCGTCTTGTGCTGGGCAGGAGTTCTAGGAAGATTTCCTTGTCTTTTACGGGTAAATTTCTATTTTCAGATGCGGTATAGAGTAAGTCTATGCGACCTGTTTTTTTATCGTACTGATACGAGCCTTCTAGTATTTTTTCTTCGGCGGCATCCTGCTGATAGTATTTCTTGCGTGAAAACACAAAAGAATCTTTGGCGATGGGATCTGTAAATGTTGTCCTTTTAATGGTGCGAGGAAAGGTCAAATAGTTGTTGACTTGCTTGTAAGTAAAATTGTTGACGATAAGAGAATCGTCTTGACGCTTAAACACCTTGGTGACATCGCTGTCATTGAGCAAAATCACTCGTTGGTTATTGGAATCCCACAGATATTTCCCCTCTGAGATAATGTCGGCGGGCAGATAATAATAGTAGTTGCTTTCGTCTAAAAAGTAGCTGTCGCCATCGGAGGATAACCAAAATGTATTTTCAATTTCAGTGTCCGTGGGCTTTTCTTTTTCATAGCGAGTACCGTTTATTTTTATGTAAGAACTCAAGCGAAACGATTCTATGTGAAAAGAAGCTTCGTCAGTCTGAAATAAGCCCTGATTTTTGTAAGTAAAGTAACGCGCAAAGTGTGAAACGTCGTCTTTAAACTTGTACAATGCCAAACTGGGAGTCAATAAAGTGATCTGACGAGGAAGACTGTCGTCCGCTTCTTGGGTGGCGACATAGCTCGCTAATGTCTTAAATTTTGATGTAATCAGTTTGTCTTTTTGAAAGTTAAGCACTTCGTTGTGACCTTGGCGTGCAAAGTCCAATTTATCTGAAAATCCCAAGTGTTGCAAGGCAAGCGCATTGTTGCCCTTTTCGTCGTACAAATAAATTCTGTTGAGCGCATCTGTGCTATAGTTAAAGTTGATGATCTCAACCTCATCCTTATTCTCTGCTAAGAATAAATTACCGTAGTTTTTTTGCACGTCTAAATCACGTGAGTAGATAAACAACACCGCATTTTGTGCATTGATGAAATCAAGATGGTAATTTTTCTCTTTTGTACTTGCCGTCCAACCCGTTTTACTGCGTATTTTCTTGGCAAGAAAAAGCTTGCTCTCTTGTGCGTTTAATGACATAAGAGCGAGCGAGAACATAAAGAGCAATGCGCTGAATAGAAAAATAGGTTTAAATCTGATAGTCATGGTTTTACCGTACTAGTAGGTTGATGGTTTTGTGTGGTGATAGCTCTTTGTTGAGGATCTTGTAGACATTTTTGATGATGGGCAACTTGATATTTTCTTGTGAAATAAGCTTCATCGCATAATAGGTTGCCAGTATTCCTTCGGGCAAATAGGGCAGGGAATGCAGGTTGGCGATCAGTTCTTCTATATCATTATAAGGCTCTATAATATTATTGAGGACAATGTCCCGACCAAAGCGTCTGTTGCGCCCGTGCAAAGAATGGCATGTTACATCCAAGTCGCCTACGCCAGCGATAGAGGTGAATGTTTCGGGGTGAGTTGCGCCCATGTGCGAGCCAAAAGTTTGTATTTCATTGAGTCCCGCAGCAAATAAAAACGCTTCGGTGTTGTCACCTATATCGTCATGTGTGCTCGCTAAAGCGTCGAGCATGCCAAAAGCAATGGCGATTACATTTTTGATAGAGGCACAAATCTGCACCCCAATTCTATCTAAAGAAGGGAAGATTTTGATGTGGGAATCGCCGAATAAGTTTCTGACGAAAATGCTATTGCGCGCGTCTTCACACGCACTGGTAAGAGAGGTGATTTTATTGTGAACCAGCTCTTCTGCATGGCTAGGCCCAGAAAGATAGACGGTGCTGTTTTTGTAGGCACCAGGCAAATAATCTTCTAATACTTGGGTACATAAATAGACCTTTTCATCTTTGTAAATGAAACCTTTGGTGACCGTTGCTATCATAATATTATTTTCTATGATATCGTCGCATTTCAATATCTTTTTCACTGTGTCGAGAAAGTAATTTGAGGGTACGGCTATGATAAGCACCTCACTCTGTTGAATGACGGCTTCTATATTGGTATTGGCTTTAAGATTGGGATGAAACTTTACATCAGCAAAAAAACGTGTGCTGGTGTGTTGTTCGTTAATTTCTGTTGCCTGCTCTTGGCGGTGAGCCCAGAGAGTAACATCATGATTCAGATTGGCGAGGACATTTCCTAGCGCAAGACCGTAGGTACCAGCACCTAAAATAGCAACTTTCATATATGTATTCCTTACTTTATAAACGAGGACTGGAGTTCTTTTCTATATTAAACGTATTAATCATTATTCGTTCTATTTTAGTTTTAGGCTGGATGCTAGAGAGCGTTTCAGCATTTTTCTGAGAAGTTTTACAAGCCAAGTAATGATTCTCTTTGTGCAGCATTCACATAGGCTTGAAGCTCTGGGGACAGTTTGTTCCTTACTACGGTATTATAAAGATATCGATCTGAGATAACGGGTAAATCTTTGAGATTGGTTTGTTGTGGTTCAAATTTTAATTGAAAATAACCTGTAAACCCAGCGGGAGAGCTGTTTAATTCAAAGTTGGCTTCAATAGGAGGAGATTTTTTTGCCGGATCCTGGTAGATGATATCGCCTTTCATACCCGTTGCAAAACTAAGATAAATAGACTTATTAAAGGGTGTTGAAAAAGAGCCGTAAGCTTGTATAGACAAGCCTTTTGAATTAAATTGATCTAGAACAAAGACACTAATGACACGTTCTCCTGCACGAAAAAGGATGTATTTTTTTTGACCTTCAACGGGGAGGATTCTTTTGCCTAAGTTTTGATATATGTTATCAGAGATTCCTGCCAAAGCGAGGAAAAAGTAGCTTGATATTATATCAGAATTAACTTGCTGTTGCTTGACAGTATCAAAGCTGGGTAAATCGGTAAAAGGGACTTTTTTCGGCTGAGGTTTAGCCTTGTCCTTACTCTGACATCCCAGTAATAATACTAGCATTGTAAGAGATAAAGCGAGAGAAAGAATGCCCAATTTAGTTTGTAATCGTATCATAGTTCTTATTGTATCCATTTCTTTAATAAAAAAACATTTTTATTAGTATCGTCTTAAAGTTAATTTTATTTGGCTATTTTATTTAATTGTACTATTCAATATAGTAATAAAAAGTATAATATGATGAAATAGCTCTGTAAGCATTGATATATCATTGCAAAATTACAGTTTAATTTATGTACGAATAAGAAATTTTGAAGGATGTAGCCATGAATCGAAGGTCTCACCGTAAAGGAACGTTTAGATCTGCCAGGAACATTGTGTTCTTTATCGCGCTTTTTGCTCTGATTAATATTATATTTACCATGGTATTTACATCCATTAAAATGGGCGGTAATGAAATGCTGCCAACCTATCAAAAAAAAGATAGTCTTATTTCTTCTCAATTGGTGTATCGCTTAACTGCCGCTCGCAATATACAAAGAGGCTCGGTTGTGGTATTTACTCCTCCCGTTGTCACTAAGCCTAGTTTTGGTCTACGAATTTCTGATTGGTTTGTACGCTTTCTCACTTTACAAAGAAAATCCATCATAAGCTCAAGTGACAGGGGCGACTATACAATACACAGTATTATTGTGGGTCGTGTGATAGGTTTGCCTGGCGAAAGTATCAGAGTAAGGCAGAATATTGCCTATATCCAACAAGCGGGCAAAACAATCTATAATTCAGAATTTGAATTGGTAGAAAAAGACTACCAAATTTTAAATGACTATCAAGAATCTGATAATCAAGATGATGTTTTGTCACCTTTTTATGAAGAAATTGAACTCAAAGCGGATGAGTATTTCATTTTAAATGACAATAGATTACTTTCTAATGATTCACGTTATTGGGGCGTTGTCACGCACGATAAAATAAAGAGTTTAGTGCTGTTGCGCTATTTCCCATGGCGTCTCTCAGGCAAAGACGCTTAGCTCTGGTCTTGACTTCCGTGACATTGCAGTCTCTTCAACAAGAGAATATGATCACGGAAAACCTCTTTTCAATGCAGTTTCAATTAATATCTCATGGCATTTTTACCTTTTTGTCGTCTACAAAAACCTCATTCAAAGCAATAAAATTTGAGAAAAACTTTTTTCATATTGATATATTTAGATCTATCGATATAATGCAAAGAGACAAATATCACTTAACAGAGGAATAATTTTGCTATGAGTAAACAAACAGACATTAATTTTTTTGAGAAGAACCTGAGCCTATGGGTCATCTTTTGTATGATAATAGGCGTGAGTATAGGGCATTTTGCCCCACAAGTACCAGCGTTTTTGGGAAGGCTGGAATACGCCAATATATCCATGCCCATTGCTATACTTATTTGGCTCATCATTTATCCCATGATGCTGAAAATTGATTTTCACAGTATTGTTGATGCGATGAAAAATATCAAAGGGCTGACGATCACCACCAGTATTAACTGGCTGGTCAAACCCTTCACTATGTATGCGATTGCGACCTTATTTTTAAAGGTGATTTTTGCCGACCTCATTCCCCTCAATTTGGCTGATGAATACATCGCTGGGGCGGTCTTGTTGGGAGCGGCACCCTGTACCGCCATGGTTTTTGTGTGGAGCAAATTGACACGATCCGATTCGGCTTATACTCTGGTGCAAGTTGCGGTCAATGATCTTATTTTGCTTTTTGCCTTCGTTCCTATTGTGGGATTATTGCTGGGTTTCTCTGACATCATGGTGCCTTATAACACTCTGTTTCTGTCCGTTCTTTTGTTTGTTGTGACACCCTTATTAGGGGCGTGGCTGACACGAAAAATTCTCATTCCCTACAAAGGCATAGACTATCTAGAAAATCATTTTGTCAAGAAATTTGATAAAACCACCATGATAGGTTTGCTGTTGACTCTGGTTATCATATTTGCTTTTCAGGGCGACAAAATATTAAATAAACCTTTAGATATCGCACTCATTGCCGTTCCTTTGACAATACAAACCTTTTTGATATTTTTTGTGACTTATTTTTGGGCAAAGAAATGGAAGATGCCTCACGAAATCGCTTCACCTAGTGCAATGATAGGAGCGAGTAATTTTTTTGAATTGGCGGTTGCCGTTGCTATTTCTTTGTTTGGCATAGATTCTGGCGTAACGCTTGCGACCGTTGTAGGTTTGCTGGTTGAAGTGCCTGTGATGTTGGTTTTGGTCAAAATATCAAATGCCACAAGAAATATTTTTGTCAAGCGAGAGAAAATAAAAACATGAAAATAGAATTTTGCGAGGAATAAATATTAGATGAAATACATTGTTGTTTTCTTGTGCCTTTTGTTTTTTAGCTGTTCTGATAAGGAGCAGCTAAAGCATGAAGATTTTATCAACATTTCTTTGCTCAGCACAAGAGGTCTGCAGGGCTATCTTTACCCCCATGACTACCTCACAGATAAACCGCTAGAAAATGGTAGTCTCTGGGAATTAGAACCCGCTATCAGAGTACTGCAAGAAAACAGCAATAGATTGATTTTATTTGATCTTGGCAATTCTATTTGGGGCAATCAAATCAATTTGTTGCCGAAAATTTATGCCAATCCCATGGTGACTTACTTTAATCATCTCGACTACGATATATTATTTCCAAGTCGTAGTGATATGTATACTAATGTTGATGAACGCCTACGGCATTTCTTCAGTTTTGATAAAAATGTTGTGAGTTCTAATCTTAAAGATATTATACCGACTAAAAATATGAAGGACTTACTTCCTTCATTGAGAATGCAAATAGAAGGCGGTATTGAGGTCTTATTTTTTAGTTACATTGAAAATCAGGAGATGAATTCATACTACAGAAGTTATGATCTAGGCAGAATACAACAAGATCTTAAACGCAATTTACAATTACAAACTAAGCCTTATGATCTTGTTGTTTTACTGTTGAATGCAGAAATGAAGAACAAAAGATCTCAGCTTACGCGTCTTTTAGAAGAGACCTTGCCTCAACCCAGCATTGTGTATTTATATCCCAGCACGCAAAATCGTTTGATACAAACAGATGGTATACTTTTTGTTGAACAAGTTGATAGTTATGATAGTTTAAATGTGCTGAATTTACAGCTGACTCAAAGTAATGGTCAGTGGAAAATACTGGGCAGTGATTTAAATGCTCATAGAGCCAATGCAAAAAGAGAAGAAAATTGGCAAGATAATACATGGATGAAAAGTTTTGATAAAGATATGAAAACACTGCTCAGTGAAAAACTGAATCCCGACTTTCAGTTTGATAATGATTTAGCCCGTTCTTCCAGCGGCTCACAATTTTCTAATCTTATTGCTCAAGCGCTTACCTTATTTACTCAAACGGATTTTGTCATCGTACCAAAAATGGACAATGCGTCTATACCTTTTAGTGAATTCACTTTATCTGAACTCATACCCTTGAATAAACCAGAGAATGAGGTGGTTTTAGTTGATCTTAATCAGATACAATTAAGAGCCATTGAAAGATTTATCAAGCAGATCAATTTTGTAGTGAACAGCAATAATTATATTTTACTGAGTAAGAAATATAGCTGGTTTAATTCAGTTGCCGAAATTGCCGAGACTCGTCAATCTTTTTCCACAGCGATGACGAGAGGCTTTTACAAAGAATTACTCGATAATGATATTATCACGTCAAATATATCCATAAGTTTGCCTGAAAATGAAAACAATAATTTATTGCTTATGACGGAAAGCTATATGCGATACTATCAAGAAATAATGGAATAATGTCATGTCTTTACTGAGTCATATTAAGAAAGTTGTCTTGAAGCAAAAAGCTTTGAAGCGTTTTATCAGGTCGCTATGGTCTTCTCTGCTCTGGTTGAAATATGTGATCTTGTTTTATTGCGCACCCAATAGTCTCGTTGCAAAAGAGAATGCGCAGTGTATTATTAGCCTGACATCTTATCCCGCTCGCTTTGATGTCTTGCACTTAAGCATAGAAAGCCTCTTTCGTCAAAGCCTCGTCGCAGATAGAATTATACTCTGGTTGGCACAAAGCCAAGTGCAAGATTCAACTTTGCCTCTTGCGCTGAAAAAGTTGGAAAAACGAGGGCTTGAAATACGCTATTGCGAAGATATTCGCTCGTATAAAAAATTAATTTATACCCTGCAAGAATTTCCGCAAGCAACCATTGTCACGGTTGATGACGATGTTTTTTATAGAAAAAACATGCTCAAAGATTTGCGTCAAAAACAACAGGAATATCCCAACGAAGTTATTTGCGATAGAGGCTTATTCATGCAAACAGAAGGCACGAAGGCATTCGCTCCTTATAAAACATGGTCTTATTGCACCAAAGAAACATCCAGTTTTGCACTTTTTGCAGTGGGTCTAGGCGGCGTCCTTTATCCGAGTGGCATACTCGATAAAATGGTGCAAAATCAGCAATTATTTCATTCTCTATGTCCGCAGGCCGATGACATTTGGTTCAAAACAATGAGCCTTATCAACAACAAAAAGGTGCATTGCTTGGGCAATCCTTTTCACGTGACCATAGGCCGTTCCCAGCAGCAGGGACTCTATCTGACCAATAGAGAAAAAAACATGAACGACGTACAATTAGCTCAAGCCTTCAATCATTTTGATGCAGAATATAAACTTTATCAGAAATTAGAAGAGGCCTGAGAACTAGGGCCGGTTTTGCGGCTTTGCCTTGTGCAAGCCCTGAGAACGTGAGCTTGCATTTGTTTGCCACGTCCCCAATTTCCCCGCAAGAAAATTATGATAACCGAGGCCTGCTATCATGGCGGCATTGTCGGTGCAAAGATCAAAGGAAGGGTAGTAGACCTGAATGTTTTCTTGCGCATTGAGGCGTTGTCTCAGATAGCTATTGGCTGCCACGCCGCCCCCCGCAACCAGACGATTTATCTTGTAACGCTCGCAGGCAAGTAGGGCTTTATCCAGTAAAATATCTATGGCTGTGCGCTGAAAGGAAGCCGCTAAATTCGCCATATTTTGTTCACTCTTTTGATTCCAAAACTGATGGGATTGATGAATCACGGCGGTTTTCAAGCCAGAATAACTGACATCAAATTCACCTCTATGCTTTAATTTGGGCTTGGGAAAATGATAGGCTTTGGCATCGCCATCTTGGGCCATTTTATCAATATAGACTCCGCCAGGATAACCGAGATCGTAGAATTTGGCAACTTTGTCAAAAGCTTCACCGCAGGCATCATCTATAGTCGTGCCCAAAACCTCTATGTCATCGCTGTCTCTGACTATGCAGATGAGGCTGTGGCCGCCCGAAAGCAATAAACCAATATAGGGATAGGCCACGTCAAATTCTAGTTGCGGCGCATACAAATGAGCTTTAATATGGTTGACGGGGATCAGTGGTTTTTGCAAAGAATAGGCCAAGCCTTTGGCAAAGCTCAAGCCAACAATGAGCGATCCCATCAGACCTGGTTCTGTTGTCACGGCGATGGCGTCAATATCGTTTAAGGTCAGTTTGCTTGCGCTTAACGTTTCTTGGACGACATTGTAGATCCACTCAGAGTGGAGGCGAGAGGCGATTTCGGGGACTATGCCGTAAAACAATTTATGATCTTCGACCTGTGTGGCAATGATGTGGCTGACGATTTTCTTGCCATTTTCAACAATGGCGGCAGAGCATTCGTCACAAGACGATTCTATTCCTAGTATGTACATCTTTTTTATTATAAGAATTTAGCCCAAAAAATCACATTCTTAAATTAATATCGTGCAAAAACGCAAGCGAGGCGCAATATTTGTTGTTTCAGTGGCTAAGGGAGAGCATAATGTTGATTTTTATTTTTATCATCTTACTCACATCTTGTCAAGATACAGCAGTTTTGCAAGAGGCTGAGCGGCCGTCGTCGCTGACATTTTTATCGTGGAATATTCAGAATCTTTTTGATGGTGAAAAGAATGGACAGGAATATTCAGAATTTGATCCGAGTACGGGCAATTGGACAGAAGAATTGTATCAGATTCGCCTTGCAAAGTTTTCGTCGCTGATCAACGAATGGAACAGTGAACAAGCCTTTGATTTTATCGCTTTAATCGAGATAGAAAATGAGACAGTGCTAGAAAATTTAGCGGATAAACTGAAAGTAGACTATAATTATAGGGTGGCGCTTGCGGGTGTGGGCTATTCTGTGCGTACGGGATTTTTGTCGCAACACCCTATTAGCAAAGTGATAGAGCATCAAGTCGGTTATATAGGCGACATTCCTTTGCGATCAATTTTAGAAGTGCAGTTGCATTTTGGTGGCAATGAAAATATGGCGGTTTTTGTAAATCACTGGAAATCGAGGTCGGGTGGGGTGGCTGAAACTGAATTTTATAGGCGTAAAGCAGCTGCCATTATTCGAAAGCGACAACAATATCTTGAAGGGCAAATGAAGAATAAGGAAGAGCGTTGGAATATTATTGTTTTGGGTGATTTAAATGAAAATTGGGATGAAGAGAGCTTGAACGCAAAGCAAGAAGCGGCTCTGTCCCTTGACGCATCGGAGCAGGATATTCAGATTAGCGGAAATTGGGACGACGTGCAAGCGGACTGGTTTTATACGCCGTGGCCTGCAAGCTCTTTTTCTGGTTCGTATATTTTTAGAGATGAGTGGAACACTCTCGATCATTTTTTGTTGAACTACGCCCTCAATGATGGGCTTGGCTACGACTACCAACAGTTTTGGGTCGTGGAAGATGACGAACTTTTCTGGCACGATGGTTCATTGAATAAATGGAAAAGCTATACGCAAGACGGCTACTCTGATCATTTACCGCTTGCGTTAAAGCTTGTCTGGAACGAAGCAGAATGAGCTAGTCTAGCTCTTTATTTGCATTGCTTTCCAATTCTTTTAAGCGGCGCACTTCTTCGGCTGGCAAGGTTTCTGAGCCAAGAAGATAGTCACGGAACGCTTGAAAGGCCATGGGAGCAAGTGGTTCAGCTAGTTCGAGCAATGCCTCGGCATAATCACGAATTTCTTTTTGCGCATGCGGGTCTAATCGCAGTTTGAGAAAATGAAATAGGTTGTGCAAATCTATCTGCCAATACATTTCAGTATAGATGCTCACGGGTAAATTGATGCGGGCGATTTCTTTGGCAATGCCTATTTCAAGAAGCTTTTGATAGGTTTTGTAGTTGCGTTCTTGCTCATTGTGAATGAGTGTTTGAATGCTTTGCGCCAACTCGGGATCAAGCGGTTCGTTTTGGCGACCTTGTTTGTTGTCTTCGCTTTGCAAGGCAATATCTTCCAACGCTGGAACATAAAAATCATCGACTAAAATACTATAGCGACCAGAAATTTCGTTGACACGCGCCGTTCTATGTCTTATCCATTGTCGTGCAATGAAAATAGGCATTTTGACGTGAAAGGTGAAGACCACTTGCTCAAAAGGTGAGGTGTGGGCATTGCGCAACAAATAGCGAATGAGCCTTTCGTCTTCTCTTACTTTCTTGGTTCCTGCGCCATAAGAAACACGTGCAGACTGAACAATAGAGGCGTCAGAACCGAGATGATCGACTAAGCGCACAAAGCCCTTATTCAGTACATTAATTTGATTTTCGCTCATATTAGCCTCCTAGATATGCTTTTTGTATATCTTTGTTTCCAAGTAATTTATCGGCTTGATCTTCCATTGTGATAATGCCATTTTCCAAAACATAGGCCCTATGCGCTATTTTTAGAGCAATTTGGGCATTTTGCTCCACCAAAAAAATGGTGCAACCTTGTTTATTGATTTCTTCAATCACGTCAAAAATTGTTTTGACAATGATGGGTGCCAGTCCCAAAGACGGTTCGTCGAGCAACAACATTTTGGGCCTCGCCATCAGGGCACGAGCGATAGCAAGCATTTGTTGTTCGCCACCGCTGAGCGTTTCGCCTTGTTGAAAAAGTCTTTCTTTTAGACGAGGGAATGTCTCATAAATATAGTCTAAATCGCGTTTTATTTCTTGTTTATCTGTACGCAAAAAACTGCCCAAACTGATGTTTTCGGCTACGGTTAATTGGGGGAAAATATGACGTCCCTCAGGCACTTGCGATAAGCCTAAAGCAACAATTTTATTTGGAGCCAAGGATGTAATATCCTGATTCAGAAAGCTTATCTTACCCTGAGAGGCTTGGTTTAAGCCGCTAATTGTACGTAAAGTGGTGGATTTCCCCGCACCATTGGCGCCAATAAGGGTGATGATTTCGCCTTCATTGACCGTGAGAGAAATACCTTTTAGCGCTTGAACGGCACCGTAGTAAACAGAAATGTTTTCTAATGTTAACATCGTTTCGTTCTCCTATTCATCGCCCAAATAAGCGCGGATCACATCGGGGTTGGTGCGTATTTGCTCTGGGCTACCTTCCGCTATTTTCTTGCCATAATCGACAACGCAGATACGTTCAGACAAATTCATCACAAGGTGCATATCGTGTTCAATGAGCAAAATACTGATGTCGAGTTCTGTGCGTATGCGCCTGATTAATTCTATTAATTCTATGGTTTCCTGCGGATTCATACCGGCGGCGGGTTCATCGAGTAACAATAAACGGGGCTGAGTGGCGAGGGCTCGTGCAATTTCAAGCTTACGCTGGTCACCATAGGCAAGAGAGCTGGCTGTGTTATTGGCAAATTCTTCCAAGCCGACCAAGTGAATCAGCTCTATGCTTTGTTGTACATAAGCTTTGTGACGCTCTTGGTATTTTTTGCCGTGAGTAAAGGCTTGCCACACAGAATGATTATCACAGCTCTGAGCGCCTACGAGAATATTTTCTAACACCGTCATTTCGTTGAAAAGGCGTATGTTCTGGAAAGTTCTGGCTATGCCCAAATGAGTAATCTGGTGGGGCTTTTTATTGCTGTTAATTTTAATCTGCGACTTTTCATCAGGGCGGAAAAGTATATTACCAGAAGTAGGAGTGTACATTCCTGTGATGCAATTAAACATAGTCGTTTTGCCCGCACCGTTTGGCCCTATCAGAGCAAAAATTTCTTTTTCACGAATGGAAAAACTGACATCGTTGATGGCCTTGATTCCACTAAAAAACATGCAGATATTTTTCAATTCAAGGATAGCTTGCGATTCTAAGGTGGGTTGCGATTCTTTAAGCATCATCTGCTCCTTTTACCTTGTCTAAATCGATGTGGTAATGCTCTCGTTTTTGCTTGAGCAGACCAGAGGGTTTGACCAGCATAATCACAAATAGTACAATACCAAAAATAAGTTGCTGGTATTGCGAAGAAAAGCGTAAATCTTCAGGGAGAAGGACGACAATAATCGCTCCCAATATAGCGCCCATAGAAGAACCGAGTCCGCCCAAAATCACCGCAGCCAAAATGAGGACAGACGTCCAAATGGAAAATGAAGCGGGCGTAATCACAGAGGTGCGACTGGCCTGCAAGACACCAGCAAATCCAGCCCATAAGGCACCGAGACAAAAGGCCCGTATTTTTGTTCTGTTGAGGTTAATCCCCATGGAGCGAGAGGCGATAGCATCTTCCCGCATCGCTTCCCATTCTCGCCCTATGTGGGAACGTTCGAGGCGTTTGACCAAAATATAAGCCACGATAAAAAGGGTGAGCGAAATATAATAGAGGCTCATATTACCTTTTAGCCCAAAGAGCACAGGCTTTGGTATGGAAGAAATGCCCGTAGGCCCACCAGTGATTTCGTCAAGGTTGACGAAGAGTATGCGCAAAATCTCGGCGAAAGCCAGCGTCACAATGGCCAAATAATCGCCACGCAAGCGTAGTGTAGGCAAGACGATAATCAGAGCCAACAACACCGATGTCAGACCTGAAAGAGGCAACGCTATCCAAAATAACCACAAGGTATTCCAGTCGTTTGTCATGAATATGGGTTCGAGATATTTGACGAGTATGCCATAGCTGTAGGCGCCTATGGCGTAAAAAGCGACATAACCAAGGTTGAGCATGCCACCCAAGCCTATCACGATGTGCAGACCTAGCGCCAGCATCATATAAATGATGGCATTGTTGAACACGGTCACTCTGTAAGAATTGGCAAACCACGGAAATGTGACAAGAAAGATAGCCAAAATAAAGATGATGGTTTTTTTGGCATTGTCTTGATCATTTTTCATTTTTGGTATGAAATAAACGATGAAAAACATGAGCAGTGTGCTAAAAATGCTGTTGTAGCTAAAATCGGGAACGGCAAAAATAAAGACAAGAACGGCAGTAGCAAGGCTGAGCGTGAAAATTTTGCGTTGTTTGTGCGTCCCGTTGTACCACAACACTTTAAAAGTGGTGAAGGGAGCCTTGCAAAAATATTTCACCATATTTTGCCAAGAATGTGCGGCTTTTTTATCGTTTAGTTCTTGCCAAACCTGCAGGCGATTCGCCTTGAAATAATGCCAACTTTGCTGTTGTCTGTCTGTTTTTACCACAGTGAGAAGCAAGGCTTCTTTGTATTTTCCTCGTAAAATCTGATCTCTGAGTCTGAACAAGATGGACGTGACGAAAGCGAGGAAGAAAATGAAGATCAAAATTTCGCTCGTAAAACCTATAGTTTTCGTTTCTATCATGACATTCATGCCAAGAATGGGGAAGGTGAGCAAAACAAACCACAGACCTATAAGGAACGCGCGTAAAATTTCTTTGAAGAGAAATGAAAGAGCCGATTTTTTATTCATATTTAGACCTTGTTCGATTCCTTTTTGCCTAAAATTCCCGCAGGCTTAATGACTAAAATAAGGATGAGTATGAGAAATGCAAATACGTTTTCATATTCGCTACCTATATAACCTGCGACAAAACTTTCTATCCAGCCCAAAATAAAGCTGCCCAAAACCGCTCCAGGTATGCTGCCTATGCCGCCTAAAACCGCAGCGACAAAGGCCTTGATTCCCGCAAGAAAGCCTATGTAATAGTTGACTTGGGAAGAATAGGAACTGATCAATATTCCGCCAACGGCAGCTGTCACTGATCCCAATATAAAGGTCAGCGAAATGATTTTGTTGATGTCTATGCCCAACAATTGAGCCATGTCTTGATCCTGTGATGATGCCCGCATCGCCTTGCCAATTTTGGTGAATTTAATGAGTATTGAAAGCCCGACCAAAATGACAAATGTAATAATATAAATGGTGAATTGCACCGTATTCATATAGGTTTTGACAGGGTTGAGCCACGCAAGGTCAGGAATAATTTGTGGAAAAGGCAATGATTTTTCGCTCTGACCGAGGAGGACAAAATTTTGCAAAAACATTGACATAGCGATGGCACTAATGAGCAAGGACAAACGTGGCGATTTGCGTAAAGGTTTGTAGGCCATGCGTTCAAGTGTCACACCGTAAGATGCCCCGTAAAATATGGTAAGGACAAAGACAAGCAGTAAAATCCAATGCCCAGGGATGCCCAATTGCATAAATAAGACAGAAAAAGCGAGGGCAACGAAAGCGCTGATCATATAGATTTCGCCGTGAGCAAAATTGATGAGCTGTATGATGCCATAAACCATGGTATATCCCAAAGCCAATAGGGCATAAATACTGCCTTTCGCCGTTCCATTGAGAAAAAACTGTAAGAGCAGACCCGCCGATGAGTTCAGGCTACTTTCAGCCTCTAAAATGGGGATATAAAACATAAATGAAACTCTCTTAGATTTTTGTATATATAAAGGTTAGACCGTTGATAATTCTAAATAAAATACGAATAAGAGTAAAGGTTTATAATAAAAATAAAATAACGCAGGGCTAAATCTTATTTTAGCCCTGCGTTATAGTCTCGAATCAGAGGTTTTAACTGCTGATAAATGCAAGAGGCTGTGACATTTGTACAAGCTCACCTTGTTTGACTTGGAGCGCGCAAGTTCCTGCAATGGGGCTAAAGACCTTGACGTCTATGCCATCACAATTGATGGAGGCTAAAAGTTCGTTTTTCTTGACGGAGGCATTGGGTTTGACTACGATTTGGCTAATTTTACCGTGTACATTCGCAAACACAAATTCACCTGCTACAATGGGCTTTTCAGCCTGTTTATTGCTTTTATTGGCATCCATTGGAGCAATGGCTAGTAGAGAATCACCGCTTGTGACTTGCTGGCTGTTTTTGCACAAGATTTTTGCAACCGTACCACTTTGCGTCGCCTTGACAGGGCTTTCCATTTTCATGGCTTCGAGCAATAAAATCTGATCGCCTTCGGTGACGGTATCGCCTTCTTTGACCAAGATTTTGAGCACCAAACCGGGGAGGTTGGCTTTTTCCAGATAAAGATCGCCGTCGTCTGCCTTGCTTTCCAGTTGCGCATCGCCTAATAAAATAAGGTCTTCGTTGGGTTTGACCTGCTGACCTTGTTTGATCAAGATCCTGCCAACTTTGCCCGCTTCTGTCGCTTTGATCGCCGTTTCCATTTTCATGGCTTCAAGAATAACAACTTCGTCGCCCACTTTCACGTCATCGCCTTCTTTGACGTTGACACGCAGTACGAGACCGGGGATGTTGGCCTTGATGCTGGGGCCTGTCGGTGTTGCGGATGCGGGGGCATTGGCGCTTTCTTTTTCGGCAACGATGTCTGATTTTTTTCTGATATTGACAGACATTTCACCCTTGAGGAACTGTATGCCTTTTTCGCCACAGGTTGCCGTAATAAAAATATTTTCATCGGTGATAGGCAAATCTTCTGCGATCAGAATTTTTTTCGCGGGCTCTATTCCCAGAGCAGGATTGGCGTCATTGACGTCGACGGGATTCGCCGTTGTGACGGGAAGATCCATCAGTTTTGAGCAAATTTTGACGATTTCAGGATCGGGTGCGACGGGCGTTTTACCAAAGTAGCCCAACACCATTTTGCCATAACCGTCCGCAATTTTTTTCCACGGGCCATAGACCACGTTGTTGAAAGCTTGCTGAAAGTAAAATTGTGAAACGGGGGTGACAGATGTACCGAATCCACCTCGGCTGACGGTTTCGTTGATGCCTGCCAAGATCGCAGGATATTTGTCCATCAGTCCGTTGTCTCGCAACATTTCTGTATTGGCAGTGAGGGCGCCACCGGGGAGTGCGGAAAGGGGAATGAGGGGTTCGACCGCCAAGGCTTCGGGGGGAATGATGTAGTCGCTCATGCCTTCTTTAAAGATGGCTTCGACTTCGTACATTTTTTTCATGTCTATGCCAAGGTCGTAATTTGTGCCTTTGAGGGCATGGTGCATCACCAATAAATCAGGCTGGCAGGTTCCGCCAGAAACAGGCGACATGCTCAAATCTATTTGGTCGGCGCCAGCTTCAATCGCTGCCTGATACTGAGCGACAGCAACGCCAGCGGTATCGTGACTGTGAAAGGAAATTCTCGCATCTTTTCCCAAAAGTTTACGGGCTTCTTTAATGGTTTCATGCACCTTTGAGGGGACGGAAGTTCCCGAGGCATCTTTGAAACAAACAGAAGAAAAGGGGATGTTTGCGTCTAAAATTTGCTTTAAAGTTTTGATGTAAAAAGCGGTATCGTGAGCGCCTGTACAACCTGGTGGAAGTTCCATCATGGTAACACAAACTTCGTGGTTAAGGCCTGCATCGTGTATGAATTGCCCCGAATCTATCAGATTGTTGACATCGTTGAGAGCGTCAAAGTTTCTGATTGTGGTCATGCCGTGCTTTTTAAACATCTGGGCGTGAAGCTTAATGATATCTCTGGACTGTGAGTTGAGGCCGACAACGTTAATACCCCGTGAAAGCGTTTGTAAGTTGGCTTTGGGGCCTGCTGCCAGACGAAATTGATCCATCATATCAAAGGCATTTTCATTGCAATAAAAATACAAGGCCTGAAAGCGTGCTCCGCCTCCTGCTTCAAAATGGGTCACGCCAGCGGCTGCGGCTGCTTCGACGGCGGGTAAGAAATCGGGTGTCAACACACGAGCTCCGTAAGCGGATTGAAAACCGTCACGAAATGCTGTGAGCATAAAGTCTATTTTTTTCTGAGCCATATTGTTTTCCTTTTCCTATTATAGTGGAATATTGCCGTGTTTTTTACTAGGACGAACTTCTTGCTTTGATTTAAACATTTGCAAAGATTTGTAGAGTTCTTGGCGAGTGAAACGAGGATCAATAATGTCATCAATCAAACCCATTTGTGCCGCTTGATAAGGCGTTCCAAATTTTTCTTTAAACTCATTGATTTTTTCTTGTCGTTTGGCGTCTTGATCGTCGGCGTCTTGTATTTCTTTTCTGAAAATGACATTGGCGGCTCCCTCGGGGCCCATCACCGCAATTTCTGCAGCAGGGTAAGCGAGCACTCTGTCATAACCCAGCTCTTTGGACGCCATGGCTATCCAGCCGCCGCCATAACCTTTACGCATAATAAGCGAAATCTTGGGAACGGTCGCTTCGGCAATGGCATAAAGCAGTTTCGCACCGTGTCGAATGACTCCGCCGTGTTCTTGTTGCACGCCTGGCAAATATCCAGGAATGTCGACGAGCGAAATGATGGGGACATTGAATGAGTCGCAAAGGCGCACAAAACGGGCTGCTTTATCCGAAGAATTGATGTCGAGTACACCAGCAAATTCTTTGGCGTTGTTGGCGATAATTCCCACCGTTTCGCCGTGTAATTTGGCAAAACCAACGCTTACATTAGGAGCAAATTCGGGATGAATGGGTAAAAAGCTATCGGCGTCAAACACCAAGTCAATGATTTCTAGAACATCGTAGGGCTGATTGGCTTCTGTAGGAATAATGTCTATGATTTTTGCCACAGCAGTTTTTTCAAGTGATTCTGCTTGTGAGCTGACAGGCGGTTTTTCCTCTGTATTGCTCGGCAAATAACTCAATAATTTGGTGACGAAAGCAAAACACTCTTTTTCGCTGGCAAAACGACCGTGAACCACGCCACTTGTCGCTGCATGAGCCTGTGAGCCACCCAAGCCGTCAGCATCTATGATCTCGCCTGTGACGGTTTTGACCACGTCGGGGCCTGTGACAAACATATAACTGCTCTTGTCTATCATAAAAGTAAGATCGGTTAAAGCGGGCGAATAAGCCGCTCCACCAGCACAAGGCCCCATAATGATAGAAATTTGCGGAATGACCCCCGAAGCCTGAATATTTTGTCTGAAAATCGAGCCGTAGCCACTGAGAGCCATGACACCTTCTTGTATGCGAGCGCCACCAGAATCATTAATTTGTATGAAAGGAATGCGGTTGTCCAAGGCAATTTTTTGCATGGCAACAATTTTTTTGGCGTGCATTTCGCCCAAAGATCCACCCAATGTCGTGAAATCTTGCGCAGCAATTGCCACAAGCTCACCGCCAATAGTAATGGTTCCTGTCACCACACCGTCGCCCAATAAGCGTTGTTTTTCAAGGCCAAAGTCGTGACTTCTGTTGGTCACCATGGCTTGGTTTTCGCAAAAACTATTTTCGTCACTCAGCTGAGCGATGCGCTCTCTCGCCGTTTGTTTGCCCTTGCGATGCTGCTGTTCTATACGTTTTGAGCCACCAGGAGACAGCGTTTGCTGCTTTTTGATGTAGAGTTCATCGATGAACGCCATGTAATCTTTCATAGTGCTTTCCTCTTGCCTTTCATAAAATAGTTTAAGATCTTCTATTACTTTCGACTATGAAAAATTATAATATACGTTATTGATCAAAATGTCAATAAAAACAGGAAAGTATTCAATATAATAATAGCGATTACGTTTTTATGTTGATATATTGTTCTTTTAATAAGATAAGCACCGCTGTACAATTGTGTAAAATTTGTCTTTAGGTTAAAATAAAATTACCACGAGAGGGAGATATAAAAATGAAAGAAGATATTGTCGTTTGTGCATTGTACAAATTTGTGAAGCTAGAAAATTTGGAACAAAGAAAAGAATTTTTGCTGACGCAACTCAAAATGAATAATGTAAAAGGTACTTTATTAGTCGCTGCTGAAGGAATCAACGGTACGATTGCAGGTTCTGCAAAAGGGATAGAGCAGGTTCTTGTTGCGATAAAATCTGATCCGCTTTTTGCCGACATCGTGAGCAAGCTTTCCTATGCTGATGAACAGCCTTTTTACAGAAGCAAAGTCAAGTTAAAGCGAGCCATTGTCACCATAGGCAAAGATGTTGACCCTACGGTTTGTGTGGGCACGTACATCAAACCCACAGAATGGAACGAGCTGATTTCTCGTGATGACGTTGTCCTTTTAGATACACGCAACGAATATGAATTTAAGATAGGCACTTTCAAAAATGCCATCAATCCCCATATAGATACCTTTAGAGAATTTCCCGACTATGTTTCAGAAAATCTTGATACGACCAAGCATAAAAAAGTGGCGATGTTCTGTACGGGCGGAATCCGCTGTGAAAAATCGACGAGCTTGTTGCTCGACATGGGCTTTGAGGAGATTTATCACCTTGAAGGTGGCATACTCAAATATTTTGAAGAAATTCCCAATGAAGAATCGATGTGGGAAGGTGAATGCTTTGTTTTTGACAACAGAGTTTCGGTCGATCAAGACCTAAAACCAGGCAAATATGATTTATGTCATGCCTGCCGTATGCCTATTACAGCCGAAGAAAAATTGATGGAATCTTATGTTCACGGTTTGAGTTGCCCTTATTGCGCCGAAAAAGCCAATAAAAAAATGGAGCGTTTTAGCGAAAGACAAAGGCAAATTTTGCTGGCGACAGAAAGAGGCGAAGTCCACATCGGTGATGAAGTTGCCGACGTTGTGGTAAAAAATCGCTTAGAAAAACAGCACCGCAAAGAACAAAATCACTTACAGAGTGTTTAAATTTGAAGCATGTGTTCAAGGCATTTCTCGCCCTTCTCGTCACATTGAGGTATGAATGACAAATCGTGAATCTAAAGTTTTTATTGTTGGTGCAGGAGCACTAGGTCGCAAACTCGCCGAGATGATACAGCGTGGCGATTACAGTGGCAATGTCGTTGCTTTTTTGGATGATGACCCGCAACTGAGAGGGCAGGTGTGCCTTGGTGTACCTGTCTTAGGCCCCATAGCCGATGCCATTGGCATTCTGGAGCATACGCATGCCGATGAAGCCATCATTGCTTTAAGCGATGATAATATGCACGATCTTAAGCGCATCTACGAGATCCTCAAAAAAGCAGATTTTGAAAAAATTCGCATCATGAATCAACACCCTTTGGATGAGAATAATTTTCACCTTAATACAAGAGATCTCGATCCAGAAGATTTATTGTTGCGAGAACCCGTCGATGTCAATTTGAGTAGCGCTTTAGAGTACGTCAAAAATAAACGCATTGTGGTGACGGGAGCGGGCGGTACCATAGGCGGCGAGCTGTGCCGTCAGTTACTTTATGGTCAAGCCAAGCGCATTTATTTGCTCGAAAAAGACGAAAACGGTGTGTACGAAATTCACAAAGAACTTTTAAGCTTACAGCAAAAAGGCGTGGGAGTAGGCATAGCCATCGTTCCCATTATCGCCGATTTGTTGGATACCGATCACATTTCATTCTTGATGCAAAGGCTCAAAGCCAACATTATTTTTCACTGTGCCGCTCATAAGCACGTTCCCATGATAGAAGCGAATCCCATAGAGGGCATCAAAAATAATTTTTTTGGCAGTAAAAATATCATAGATGCCGCCATCGCAGCCAAGGTCGACAGATTCATTAATATTTCTACGGATAAAGCGGTTGCGCCCAATTCAATTTACGGCGTATCCAAAAAAATGATAGAGAGCTACGTGCATTATCAGCACAGTCAGGGACATAATTGCAAGGCGGTACGTTTCGGCAATGTGCTCGGTTCTCGAGGCAGTTTCATTCCTTTGTTTAAAGAGCAAATCTTGCAAGGTGGGCCGGTGACGGTGACGCATCCGCAGATGAAACGCTATTTCATGACCATTACCGAAGCGGTATCGCTGGTGCTGTGGGCGGGCGGTTCTAATGACGACAAAGGCTTTTATTTGCTGGACATGTCTGAACCCATTTCCATAGTGGATATTGCGAAAACGCTGATCTCATTTTATGGCAAGAAAGATGTCAAAATCGTTTACACGGGCTTGCGACAAGGCGAAAAACTGAGCGAAGAATTGCACGAAAATGACGAAATACTAGAAGAGTCCGATCAGCTCAAAGTCTTTCTACTTTCTGGCATTCAGGAAATTGATATTCTAAAAATCATAGCCAAAATCACACCACTTTGCTTTTTACAACAGGGCAAAGAAGTGCAATATCGCAACAAAAAATTATTAAGAGAAACACTCAAACAAGATTTTCCGCACCTGGTCATTGACGATGTCACAGAATATTAATGTTCCCTTTCACCTTCCTCACATAGACGAAAGTGAAGAGCGAAATGTGTTGTCTGTGTTGCGTTCGGGCTGGCTGACGACGGGCAAAAAGACGCTAGAATTAGAACAACGCTTCTGTGAATTGTACGAAGTGAAGCACGCTCTCGCTGTCAATTCGGCGACGGCGGGATTGTTTTTGAGCCTGCGTGCCTTGGGCATAGGTCAAGGTGACGTGGTGTTATTGCCCAGCTATACCTTCGTTGCTACCGCCAATGTCGTCGAGCATTTGGGCGCTGAAATTCATTTTGTCGATTGCGACGAAGATTCTTGCATCAGCCTTGAAGATACACGGCGTTCTCTGGTGCAATTGCGTGAACAAAAGAAAACCCCACGGGCTATTATCGTCGTTCATATGGCTGGACGCAGCGTCGACGTCAAAGATTTTGAACAGTTTGGTCTTCCCGTTATAGAAGATGCCGCTCACAGTTTTCCCATGCGAACAAAAGTTGAAGGCGTACGGGGTAAGGCGGTGGTATTTTCGTTTTATGCGACGAAAACTTTGTCCGCAGCGGAAGGGGGCATTGTCCTCACCGATGACGATGAACTTGCGAAACAGATTTCGGCCTTGCGATTGCACGGCATAGACAGGCAAGTGTGGGACAGATATCAGAAGAGCGGCGAAAAAAGCTGGCAATATGATATTGTTGACGCAGGCTATAAAATGAATTTTCCCGATATACTCGCCGCTTTGGCCTTGGCTCAATTTGAAAAAAAAGACTTGCTGCTCCAACAGCGTTCAAGTATTGCTCAGCGTTATTTAGCGGGCTTAAAGAATATAGATGCTCTTATTTTACCACGCTTTCATCCCCATCATAGCTGGCATCTTTTTTGTATACAACTTGATTTTCCTCATATGACGGATGAACAACTTGATGACAAACGCAACCTTTTTTTAGCCGAATTGAAGCAGCGAGACATAGGTTTTTCCGTTCATTTTATTCCCGTGCATACGTTTTCTTACTATCAGCAAAAGTACCAGCTACAAGCCAGCGACCTTCCTTTTACTTACAGACGTTATTGCGGTTCTGTGAGCCTGCCCATTTACCCGGGCATGAGCGACGAACAGATAGAATATGTCATCGCTTCCATTCAAGAAATTGTTGAGAATGGGTGATTGAGCATGATAGAAGACGGGATTGATTTCTGGAATTTTGAGGAACAAGATAGTTTTAAAACGGACAAGGTGCGAGATAAAAAATCTTGGATTGGCTACATCGTCCGTTCTCCCATTGCCAACTGTTCTATCGAGAGCATTCTTTATCCCAAGCAAGACGGCGATATTCCTGTCTGGTACATCAACGCAGAAGACTTGGGCAAAAACAATTATTGGCAAAACAATCATCATATTATGCCCATTTTGGCAGATAAAAAAATTGAATATAAAGGCCAACCTATTTTGCTGGTGGCCGCCGCCACAAATGAAAAATTGCATACATTTTTAGATCAACTAGAGATAAAATTTAAAGATTTAGACGAAGCTCAAGAAGACGACGACGAGGATAAGCAACTCATTGATCACAGAGAATTCAACTTGGAAATGGAAGATTCTTTGCCTAATGAAACGGTGGAAAAATATTTTACATTTAAACGAGAAGTTCATATTCCTTCGTTAAAAAGCATCTCAAGATCGCAAGTTGGCGTTGTGTTTGCGCGGGCAAAAAATTTGTATAGCGTCTATTCTTATTCTCGTTGGCAAGCGAATTTAGCGCTCAATCTGGAACGCTTGCTCAATCTGGGCAAAAAACATATTCAGCTCTGCAATATAGGTAAAAGCTATAATGTGTTGGACGACAGATATTGGCTCGACGACTACCTCAGCATCTGTGCGGTGCTTCTCAGTCGCCGTAGTCAGCAGAGCATCATCCTCGTTGACGAAGAAACGGCAGAGAATCAGAGAGAACTGCGCACCCCCGAACTCAATTTCAACTACGCTGTGACCTATCAGCACGGCCAACTGAAATTAAATCTAGAAATTAAGATTTTTCTAGGGCATAATGATTTGGGCTGGGAAGAGCTGAGAGAGCGTGTGATTAGTGCCGCTGTGGGCAATATTGCGTGGGAAAAAATAAATCTGGTCGTACAGACTTATACTAGAAAAAATTCTGCTCCGTGTGTTCTGGACAATTATTTTGGATCGTGGCAAGGCAGTTTTGCGCTACAAAGTGTCTCTAATATGCTAGAAAAATTTTCACTGGATTCTTTGCGAGATTATCCCGAGGTATTCTTCCTCAAAAACCAGCAAAAAACCGCTTGGGGACACGAGTTTGAACAGGTCTTAGAAATTCAAGAGAGCATGCCTTTAGCTTGGCAAAAATATGATTTTTTGCGCCTCAAAACGATAGGTCAGTTGAAACAAGGGGAAAATCCTTATCAATTGGGGACGAGCGTACAATATAATTCGCCCAGCTTTTATCCGCTCACTTTGCAAGAACCACGGTGGCAAAATGGTTCACTGTCACTTGTGTACGATGTCGAAACACAAAAACTCACCCTGTTTTTACCCAATAGAACCTACAACCAAGACGTTTATCTGGCGTGGCTCAATCTTATAGAAAAAGAAACGAAAATAACCGCAGAAAAAGTCATTTTTGAAATGATTGATGTGGATAAAATCTACAGTTTAGGGCCTCTTTTAGAAGATCAAACTCTGGCACGATATACACCTCTTTTGCAGGGCGCGTGCCAACAATTAGTCAAGATTCTCAAAAATCCTGACGCTACAGAAAAAATGATTACTATAGAAAAAAAGTCGGGGATCAAGCGTAAAAGTCTCTCGGAAGTGATGTATTATGATCATCTAAAGCAAGAAAGACAGAGCATGAAAATCTTGCGCAATAATCAATCCACCGCCTTTTATTGCTTCAGCGAAATTGAATATAATAAACTGTCCTTTGCAATTGAGATCAAAGAGATCAGTTACTTTCTTGAATCGCCATTTATTGACAGAGAAATGCTGAGAAACAACATCATACAACTCACCTATGAAGCGCTTTTTTTGATAGAAAATTTGTTTGCGAGATCTCACCATGAAAGGATAGATAAATTCTATTTTGCCAATGTCAAAATCAATGTTGATTTTATAGATGCCAAGATCAAACAAGACGTTCTGTACACGGTAGAAGCGCCCGTTTACCTGAGTTTATTGGGTTCGCTCAATTCGTCTATAGAAAATGTACTCGACGAAACGGTCAATATTCTCAATTGGCGGAGGCTGTAATTATGCATTTAAACTTCACATTAAATGGTCAGAAACACGCCTTGGATTTACAGCCCGAATTACGCCTTAATCGCTTGCTCGAAGATGAATTTAACATTGCAGGAATGCGGGGTAAAGAAGACAAAGATCATGGTTTAGTCTGGATTAATGGGATGTTGGTCAACAGCGTTCATCATCCTGTTTTTGACCTTAATAATAAGAATATTCTCACCTTGGAAGGCTTGAAAAATAACCAGCAAATGAAACGCTTGCAAGAAAATTTTTACAAGTATGAAATTCAATTTTGTCAGATATGCTATCCCAGTCAGATCATGCTGTTATTATATTTACAGCGTAACAAAAGATTTTTTTATGCATCGCTCAAAAAGATTTATAGCAATAATATACATTGCATGTGCATCCCTTATATCAAGATATTTGCACTGTTAGAAGAAGGGGAATAATATGTCTACGTGTTTGGTGCCTCATTCTTATCAAGAGATTGTACGCTTGTTGCAGGATTCTAGCAATACGGTGATTGGTAGCGGTTATTTTTTTCAGAATGAAGACAAGGATTTTTTCTCTTTGCCACGCAAAACGATTCTCTTAAATTATATCAAAGATTTGTATAAAATAACGAGGACAGAACAATATTTGGAGCTAGGAAGTATGACTTCTTTGGCGACGTTGTTGCAATTTTTACGTCGTGAGCAAGGTGGTTTTGCTAGCTTAATACGCACACTAGAAATGCAATTTATTTTAGTCGATCACCCCATCATCACTATTTATGACCTGCTGAAAATACAATTAGATAGCCCGAGATTTATTGCGTTATTGTACAGCTACAAGGTTGAAATAGAATATTTGACTCCCAGTACAAAGAAAAGGCGCAGCTCAAAATCTTACGAACTCAATTGGCGCAGTTTCAGTGTGCAAAAAATGATGTACGCTGACCAAATTGTGCAAAATGATGCGGTGGATGAGAGCAAGCATTTATTGACACGCATTCGTTTTCCCGCCAAACATTGGACGCATCAGTTGTGTGAAAAGTTTTTTTTCACCCCCAGAGAAACTCCGTATTTTCTGACATTGTTGTTGCGTTTGGAAGAAAATGCGATAGAGGATCTTGAACTGCGATTGTATTCGTCCGATTTTGAGGTTTTTACCTTTAATACGTGGGAAGAATATTTGCTGGGCTACCGTTTGCCGCTGACGCCAAAATCGCAAGAAGCGTTGCTGGGCGTACTGCTCAATGATCTGAAAACGCACAGTAAAAATCTTTTGATAACAGAAGATATTTTGCCGCTGTTGAATACATTTTTACAAGATAGTTTATTACAATTTTATTTGGAAGAAATTGAGAGTTAATACGAACCAGGAGAAAATATGAGTATAGAATTTAACAATTTAGACAAAACAAAAGCGTGGGCAAAATTACAGCAGTCTCGTCCTCTTTCTTTAGAAGGATGCTTTTCTGCCGAACGCATGGCAAAATACAAGCTTGCTCTTGGTGAAGATATGCACTATTATTTTGCAGGAAAAAAGGTCGATGACGCTGTACTTAAAACCTTGTGCGAGCTTGCCGACGAACAACAAGTGATAGCCAAATACAAAGAAATATTAAGCGGTGCGGTCTATAATGTCGGTGAAAATCGCATGGTGTTGCATCATCTTGCACGGGGTCAACAGTTGAATGCCGTGGTGAAAGACGGTCAAGATATAGGCGAATTTTACCGCAGTGTTTGTGATAAAATAAGTGGTTTTAGCGAAAAAATACACGCCAAAAAGTTTGTTGGTTCTACAGGTAAAGCCTTTGATACGGTTGTTCAGATTGGCATAGGCGGCTCAGATCTTGGACCCAAAGCCTTGTATTTAGCTCTTGAAAACGCTTATCCTAATAAAATGAAAGCTCACTTCGTTTCCAATGTTGATCCCGATGATATCAGCAATACGCTAGAAAAAGTAAATTTAGAGACGACTCTTTTTATTGCGGTGAGTAAAAGTGGTACAACGCAAGAAACTCTGACCAACGTCAGTTTTGCGCAACAACAATTAAAGGCCGCCAAACTTGATCCTGCGAAACACGTTGTGGTGGTCACTTCCGCAACGAGTCCTCTGGCAACTTCCAACGACTTCCTCGATGCCTTTTTTATCGATGACTATATTGGTGGACGTTATTCAGCGACCAGCGCAGTGGGTGGCGTGGTACTTTCGTTGGCCTTTGGCTATGATGCTTTTGCTCAGGTTTTGGCGGGAGCGGCTCTGGGCGACAAAAATGCCCTTGAAGAAAATCCGCTAGAAAATGCGGCATTATTAGACGCGTTATTGGGGCTACACGAGCGCAATATTTTAGGCTATAGCAGCACCGTCGTTCTCCCTTATGCTCAGGCCTTGCAACGTTTCCCTGCCCATTTACAGCAAGTGGACATGGAAAGCAACGGTAAATGCGTCAATAGGCATAACCAACGCCTAGATTATCAGACGGGGCCTGTGGTCTGGGGCGAGCCTGGCACCAACGGTCAGCATTCTTTCTACCAATTGTTGCATCAGGGAACAGACCCGCAGCCGTTGCAATTTATTGGCTTTAAAGAATCGCAAAAAGGGCAGGACATAGAAACCGCGGGCAGTTCTAGCCAAAAAAAATTGAACGCCAATATGATAGCGCAAATTGTAGCCTTTGCTCGTGGGCATGAAAACAAAGAAAATCCCAATAAAAACTTTGAAGGGGAAAGACCCGTATCTCTGATCTGGGGCAAGAAGCTCGACGCAAAATGTCTGGGTTTGCTTTTGGCTCATTATGAAAATAAGGTGATGTTCCAAGGTTTGCTCTGGAATGTGAATTCTTTTGATCAAGAAGGTGTACAGTTGGGCAAGATTTTGACCGATTCTATTTTACAGAATAAAGCAGATGATGTCTTAAAACAATGGGCAGAGATTGTCTTTTAAAAAATAAATGAGTATAGTTAAATAGAGAACAAAATTACAATGAGAGGTAAATAAAAATGAGTACAGAAAGTCTTAAAACAGGCGATATCGTCTATTTGAAAAGTGGTAGCCTACCTATGACAGCAGGCGAAGTTAAAGCTAACAGCGTGACCTGTTATTGGTTTTCTCACGGTGGTGAAGCCGCAGGAATTTTGGTGGGTAAAGAAACTTTCCCCATTGCTACATTAGAGAAGCAAGCTTCGGTCATGGAAAAAGAAGCTGGTAAAAGTGGCGGCTGCGGTTGTGGCGGTAAAGGCAAGGACGACGGTGAATGTTGCGGTGGCGGCGGTGGAAACTGTGGCTGCGGCGGTAAAGATTCTTAAGTTTCTTTTAGTGTATTTCTATTTTTGTCTGGTGACGAATCAAAAAGTTGCCAGCAAATATAGATTTCTCACAGTATAATAAATAAGGTTCAAATTGTGCAAAAAAAGTTATCTGACTTAAAAGAAGAATTCTCTAATACTCTGAAAAATATCGATCACTCCGTTGATATGGCAGAGCTCAAAGCTAATTTTGTAGGCAAGAGTGGTAAATTAAACCATCTCCTCAAAGATATTAAAAACTTACCCAAAGACGTCAAAAGTTCTGTGGGGCAAGAAGCGAATAAATTGAAGGGATATTTTCTTGAAGAAATTGATCTCTTGCAGAGCAAAATAGAAGAGCGAGCCATTCTTCAAAAGCTAGAAAAAGAACGCATAGACATTAGTTTGCGTGATAGTATTTTGAAGAATAAACAGCAAAAAGCGGGCTTTCATCCTGTGACCTTGATTCGCTATGAGATGGAGGACATCTTTCGTTCTTTGGGTTTTGCCATACTTGATGGCCCTCACATCGAAGACGATTTTCACAATTTTGAAGCGTTGAATATACCTAAACAACATCCTGCCAGAGAAATGCAAGATACATTTTGGTTCACCGATATGGAGCATTTGCTGAGAACGCATACTTCGAGCGTGCAAGTACGGGGCATGAAAGCTCATAAACCGCCTTTTAAGTTTGTTGCTCCGGGTAAAGTCTTTAGAAATGAAGCGACTGATGCTTCGCATGAAGCTGTTTTTCATCAGATGGAAGGCATGTTGATTGACAAAGATATTTCTGTGGCTAACCTGATTTATTTCATCAAAATGTTGCTGAAAGAAGTCTTTCACAAAGAAATAGAAGTGAGATTGCGCCCAGGTTATTTCCCTTTTGTGGAGCCTGGTTTTGAGCTGGATATGAGTTGCCTTATCTGCAGTGGCAAGGGTTGTAGTGTCTGTAAACAGACTGGTTGGGTTGAACTTTGTCCCTGTGGCATGGTGCATCCCAAGGTGTTACTTGCGGGTAATATCGACCCCAACGAATACAACGGCTTTGCCTTTGGCTTAGGCCTTGATAGGCTGGTCATGATGCTTTATGGCATCAATGATATTCGTTTATTGCACAGTGGTTGGCTCAAATTTAGCGAGCAATTCGCTAGTTATTAATCACACTTTATATTGAATTATGGGTGAAGGCTGTTGGCCTCAACCGTATCAGAGGCAGGCAATTTCCATTGTATCAAACTGCCTCTGTTAAAAGCATTCGCAATAATTCGCTTTAAATCACCGTATTTTACATCTTTATTGATATTCTCATCTTGCGCCCAAACAAGGAGATAAGAAAAAAAATGGGGAGTGCTCAATAAAGAGTCCTTACCCCATTTCTAGTGAAGAGTCTATTCTTTTTTATCAGAATCAGGATTTTCTTGACTTAAGTCCAGTTTCTTTTGGAAATTAGATTCAGAATAATATTTGTATTCGCCTTTTAAACTTTTGGTAAAGCTGTAAATCGTGACCAAAAGAATGAGGGCGAAAGGGAAGGCCGAAATAATGACGCCTGCCTGAATGGCATCAAGGGCTTCTTTTCCACCAATGACTAATAAACTGATGGCTATGAGTCCTTCTAAACCAGCCCAGATAATGCGTTGCATTTTTGGTGTGGAGAGTTTACCTGCAGAAGCAAGATTGTCGACAACGAGAGAACCTGAATCTGAAGAGGTAATAAAGAAGGAAAACACTAAAATCAAGCCAATCACGCCTAAGATAAATCCTAAGTTTAAATTTGCGAAGATAGCGGGGAACTGAAAGTTTTCTAGCATGATAAACAATGAATTACTACTTGTGATTTGGCTAGAGAACGCTTCGCCCAACTTGAGGTTAAGGTCAATCGCAGTTCCACCAAGAACGCTCAGCCATAAGAAACTTAAGAGGCTAGGAAGCAGAAGTGTTGCAAAAATCAATTCTCGTAAAGTACGTCCTTTTGAGATACGTGCAATAAAAATACCCACAAAAGGTGACCAACTAATCCACCATGCCCAGTAAAAGACAGTCCAGTCAGAACGCCAGTCAGTGGTTGTACTACGTACAGAATCGAGCCAGAAACTAAACTGTGAAAAATCATTTAAGAATGAACCCAAGCTACTTGTGAACAAACGTAAGATAAACAAAGTCGGCCCTAAAAACAAGATTAATAATAAGAAAATACCAGCCAGTCTTATATTAACGACTGAAAGCAGCTTTACACCTTTATCAATACCTGAAACGACAGACAAGGTTGCTATTGCTGTAATCACCACAATAAGAACAATTTGCAGAGTCAGGGTATTGGGTACATTAAAAAGGTATTGGAAGCCGTCACTTAATTGCAGTGTTCCCAATCCAAGAGATGCGGCAAGCCCGAAAAGACAAACAACAACTGAAAGTACGTCTATGAGATCTCCCCATATTCCAAAAATTTTATCTTTTAAGATGGGATGAAAGACAGAGCGGAAAGACAAGGGAAGTTTACGGTTATAAGTATAAAAGGAAAGCGAGGCACCTACCAGAGCATAAATCGCCCACGGGTGAAAACCCCAGTGACCAAAGGACACGCTCATTGTTGCTGAAAGACTTTGCATACCTCTATCAAAAATAGGGATGTTGCTGTTGAAATGAAAGATGGGTTCCGCAATACCAAAGTACATCAGACCTATACCCATACCTGCACTCATAAGCATGGCATACCATGCCATATTACTGTATTCTGGTTTCGTATTAAATCCACCAATTTTAACCACACCAAACTTAGAAACAGCTAAGATTATGCAATAAATGAGTATGAGGTTGGTTGTATTAAGAAAAAACCAATCTAAGCGAGCTGTCAGCCAGGTTCTTGCCGCCGTCATACTGGATAAGGCCGCTTGTGAATCAATAAAGGCGTAGGTAATGAAAGCGATTAACATTATCAACGAAATAATAGAGACACGAGAATGGACATCAAATCCATAGGCTTTAAAATTTTGAGATTGCAAAGCTTTTGTTTTTTTAGAATTCTTTTTCTGGGATTCTTTGACCCTTTTGGCTTCTTTCATTTAATTCTCCATAGTTTCATAAAAAAGGCGAGGACGATGAAATTTATTCACAAGATTAACCGTTGCAGGAATAAGAATTTATAATACAAGAGTCGTGATCACAATCTCATGAATAGAAAAATCACGTGATGAAAAAAGAACGTATAATTCTCTTTCGTATTTCCTTTAATTATAGGCCTATGCCATGGGTCTGTCAAGGGGGGTGGCGTTCTAGGCTAGTCTTGCAGTGATAGACAGTCAGTTCACTTGTTCACTAATTTTTAATATTTCAAGGAAAATGGTTAACAAAAAGTCCCTATTTGCCTAGAATGTTTTTGTATATCCATTTAATATAAAGGCTTATTATGCTATACGATCAATCCATTAACCAGTTATTACATTCTAGAGGAATAGGTCTGAAAACCTGCATCTGTGGCTGGGTTAAAACCGTTAGAAATTCTAAAGAAATTGCCTTTTTAGCTTTAAATGATGGCTCTTCTCAAAAAGATGTGCAAATCGTCGTTGAGACAAGCACTTCAAATTTTAGTGAAATTATGTCTCGCATTAGTACAGGAGCTTCCTTGCAAGTGAAAGGCGAGATCAAAGAATCAAATGGCAAAGAGCAAGCCATAGAAATTCTTGCGGAAGAAATTGTTGTTTTGGGTGAAGCGCCTTCTAGCTATCCCTTGCAAAAAAAGCGACACGGCTTTGAATTTTTGCGTGAAATTGCTCACCTTAGAGGCAGAACAAATACCTTTGGTGCCATGAATAGGGTGAGAAGTCACGTTTCTCATGCCATTCATACTTACTTTCAAGAAAGAGAATTTACTTATATACATACGCCGCTGATTACGGGCAGCGATGCCGAAGGTGCGGGCGAAATGTTTAGAGTTACCACCGCAGAAAATGGCAAAGCCTTCGAAGACGGAAGCGGCGATTTCTTTGGTAAGAAAACATATTTGACCGTCAGTGGACAATTAGCTGGCGAAACACAGTGTATAGGCTTGGGCAAGATTTACACATTTGGGCCAACTTTTAGGGCGGAAAATTCTAACACAGTCCGTCATGCCGCAGAATTTTGGATGATTGAACCAGAAATGGCTTTTTATGATCTTGACGATCTCATTCATTTTAGTGAAGACTTTCTTAAGCATCTGATCTCAAGTACGCTTGAACATTGCGCCGATGAGATAGCGTTTTTTAACTCATGGGTGCACAAAGGTTTGCTCGATGAGCTACAAACAACGCTCAAATCTGACTTTAAGCGACTCAGATACACCGAAGCGATAGAATTGCTGCTTGAAAGTAAAAAGACCTTTGAATATCCCGTGGAATGGGGGACAGATCTTGCCTCAGAACATGAGAAATATTTGTGCGAAGAGCTATTTAAAAGGCCTGTTATTCTGACTGATTATCCT
Source organism: uncultured Spirochaetales bacterium (assembly GCA_964425555.1). Taxonomy (GTDB): domain Bacteria; phylum Spirochaetota; class Spirochaetia; order SP-2023; family CAYRNA01; genus CAYRNA01. The sequence continues at coordinate 7,876 of CAYRNA010000005.1, read as the reverse complement.
GCAAAAATCAAAGCGTTTTATATGAAGCAAGGCGACGATGAAAATACGGTGCGTGCGATGGATATTCTTTTTCCACGATTAGGAGAAGTGATAGGCGGGAGTCAGCGTGAAGATAATCTCGAAATCCTTGAAAAACGCATTGTTGAACACGGTCAAGATTTGGAAGCCTATCAGTGGTATTTGGATCTGAGACGTTATGGTAGTGTGCCTCACAGTGGTTTTGGGCTGGGCTTAGAACGCATGGTGATGTTCCTCACAGGACTTAGTAATATACGGGACGTACTCACTTTCCCACGAACCCCCAACAATTGTTTATTTTAGGAATATATGCTGTTTAAAAGTAAGTTTTATTTGTTATTTCTTTTGTTCTTGCCTACGGTGAGTTATGCAGAAGAAATTGTTGCCTATTTGGCCTCCTACCGATTTTTATCTTCGGATCAATTTTTCACGGCGAAAGCTCTGGATCCAGAAAAAGATTATCTCACAGCAAGTGTTGCCCCTGACTTGAATCCACGCAATGTAAAATATCTGCTGAGACGTTATCAGACACCTACTTCACTCAAAGAAATTTACCCTGAAGAACGATGGGCGAAAAGCATAGATGTGATTAATTATTTTGCACTAAGACCTGACGGGAATGATGGATCTTTGCAAAATTTGGAAGAAAGTGAGCGTAACTTTTCTATTTTACAATGGATGAAAAGCATCAGCGATACCAAGGTATTCTTGTCTGTTGCGGGTCAAGATAAAGACTTTTTACCCACGCTGACTCATTTGGAAAAAAGACGCAATTTCATTTACTCTTTGTACAACGTTTATAAAGAAAACGATTTTGACGGCATAGATATAGACTGGGAATTCCCCCAAAGCGAAGAAGATCTCGAGTACCTGGAAGTATTAGCGACAGAGTTACGAGAATTCGAGCAAGATGAGCCGCTAGAGCTGAGCATAGCTATCAATCCCAGTCTCGGTACCGATAAAAGCGTGTTGCTCTTATTTGATAAAATTAATATCATGAGCTATGATTTTCCCGCCCGCCATTCTTCATACGAAACCGTCTTACAAATTGTGAATGATTTTCTATTACGCTATGATCCACCGCCCAATAGGATTAATCTTGGACTGCCTTTTTATGGTCGTATTTATGATCTTGAAGAGCCTAATTATTGGAAGGATGCGATCTCTTATAGAGATTTGGCGAAACAAGTTGACTACGATTTAGACCTGCTCAATACAGATCAGATTGATGGTTATTATTTTAATGGTCCTAGTACCATAATCAAAAAAGTGCAACTGGCGCATGACTTAAAATTAAATGGTGTGATGATATGGGAAATTGGGCAAGATAGTTTGATTCCTGAGGTTTCTTTGCTTGGTTTTATTGAAGAAAAAATAAATAAGTTTTAAAATGGACAATTCTAACCGAAGATAGAGATACTGATTTACTAAAAAAAATAGGCACTCGATGATTAGAACGAATAAATTACATGACATCCTCAATAAGAAATACATAAAGAAGACGCAAGTAACCTTTATGTGGAGCCACCGTCATCTTACGTTGTCGTCGTGGTTTAAGTTTTATTTTTTACCGCAACTTAAGCATTATCGATCTAAAGTTCAGCACGCCGACAGTTTTTCTTTGCATGGCGATTTCCCCCCAAAAAAACCCACAGCCATGGCTGTAACAGCGGTGAGTCTTTTTGGAGTACTTTTTTTGTGGCCTATCTTTCTTTTTGCAACTGCCACAGATCATGATAGTTTAAAAATAGATGCCCAAAATACTCTATTATTTTCTACTCAGAAAGAGGCCGAAGAGCAATTAGCGCAAGGTTTTCCTCTGATGGATAGGGAAAATACAAAGTTTATTTCTGCTAAATCTGAATATCCTTCTGGCTGGAATTTGAATCCTAATTATAAAGAATGGTATGACATTAAAGTTGAAGGAGGAGCTACTCTGCAATCGACGCTGATGAATAGAGGCTTTTCTTATCAAGATACGCAAGAGATTGTGACGGCAATTTCGCCATTTTTCTCATTGAGTGACTTAAAAGAAGGGCAAAAAGTAGAGATTTTACTCAATAAAACGTCCACACCCATAGGTGTTAATCTTGTTGTAAATGCTGCAAAAACTATACAAGTGACTAAAACAGAACAGAATGATTTTTATGCGACACCTTTTACTGATGATGGTATAACACAGCCTATAGTAGCTGCTGGGACAATTAATTCTTCTTTCTATAAAGATGCGCTCAATGCAGGGGCCTCGGAAAATGCTATTTATAGTGTGATTCAACTTTTATCATATAGTATAGATTTCCAAAGAGATATACACCCTGGTGATGAATTTAAGATTGTGTTTTTGGAAACAAGCAATGCTCAGGGTGAACTCATTGATGACAGTGATATTTTATACATAGATTTTTATAGAAAAGATTTGCAGAAAAATTATGAGTTTTTCGGCTATAAAAAACTGGATGGCACGTCTTCTTTTTATGATAAAACGGGTGATTCTGTCAAAAGAACCTTGCTTAAAAGTCCTGTCAATGGAGCTTACATTTCATCAAAATGGGGAATGCGAACTAATCCTGTTACAGGCTATAGAAAAACGCACAAGGGTGTTGATTTCGCCGTGGGTATAGGAACTCCTATTTATAGTACAGGTAATGGTGTCGTAACGGTGGCTGCTTATAGTAGAGTCTATGGCAATTACGTCAAGATTAAGCACGGTGATCACTATGAAACGCTGTATTCTCATATGAGAAATTTCAGCTCTCATACATGGGTGGGTGCCAAGGTCAATCAAGGACAAACCATAGGTTATGTGGGCGTTACAGGTCAAACAACGGGCCCACATGTGCATTATGAAGTCTGGCGTTATGGTGTGAGAATTAATCCAAGTACACTGAATTTTGCTGCAACAGAAAAACTTTATGGTAAAGACAAAGAATTGTTTAAGTTAAAAGTTGATTCTTTTGGAAATTCATTCCTTTAAGATTAGCCTAGTGCAACGTCAAGGCTCATCATAAAGGCAAATCCTACCATGGCTCCTATCGTAGCCAAATCGCTGTTGTTGTTCTTTTGTGATTCAGGGATAACATCTTCAATAATAACATAAATCATTGCACCCGCTGCAAAAGATAGCGCATAAGGTAGAATAGGCTTCATCAGAAAGACGAGCAAGGCTCCCGTGACACCTGCTATGGGTTCGACAACAGCCGAGAGCTGTCCGTAAAAGAAGGACTTTTTGCGACTCATGCCCAGCGCATGAAGGGGTGCAGAAACCGCAAACCCCTCGGGAAAATTTTGTATACCAATACCAAAAGCCAAGAGAACAGCTCCTGTTATGCTTGCGTGATCCATTCCGTTGGCAACGGCACCAAAAGCAACCCCAATAGCGAGGCCTTCGGGAATGTTATGCAGGGTGATAGCGCCAATAAAGAGAAAGGTTTTTTCCCATTTGGTTTTAATTCCTTCTTTTCTTTTGCTCTTATCTTTTCCACCTAGATGCATATGGGGCACTAACATATCAGCGACACGTAAAAAAACACCGCCAAGAATAAAACCTATCAGAGGGGGCAACCATTTAATTTGCCCCGATTGCTCAGAGAGTTCAATCGCAGGAGCCAACAGCGACCAATAGCTTGCTGCCAGCATAACTCCTGCGGCAAACCCCAAAGAAGCGTCTAAGATTTTAAGATTGTTGGGTTTAAAAGTGTAGATGCCCGCAGCCCCCAGAGCAGTCATGAACCATGTAAATGCGGTAGCGTATAGGGCCTGTATATAGGGTGGTTGTGCCAAGAAATGTTGAATCATAGAATAAATTTCCTTTGAGCATGATTGCGTTTTAAATTAATGAAGAGACTTGATAAATAGAGTAGTTTATTAGGGAGGATGTGCGAAGAAATGGCGCAATATAAAATAAATTTCTTTCGAGAATGATTGTGTTTGAGCATAAATGTAGAGCTGTCATTGAGCTTATAAGGTAATTTCTTTGAGGCTATTGATGTAGGTCTGCGCCCATTTCCAGTAAGAAAGAGCGTGATGCTCACGAGCTGCGAGCACTGAGGCTTCGCTTTCTGCATCTGTTGCTAAAATGCGTTTTTGTTGCGCAGGAATCCCCGCAAATAAGGTATAATCAGGAATAATGGCATTCTCTTTGACCACGGCCCCTGCTGCTATAATAACGCCTTTGCCTATTTTTGCTCCCGTGAGAATGGTTGCGCCCATTCCTATCAGAGAATAATCGCCTATGGTGCAACCATGAATGATGGCTTTGTGACCCACGGTAACGTATTTGCCTAGGACTGTGGCATCGTTATCTCCGCCGTGAAGAATACTGCCGTCCTGTATGTTGCTGTATGCACCGACACGCACGAAATTGACGTCTCCTCTGATGACGACCATGGGCCACACAGAGACGTAATTGCTTAAATTGACATCGCCAATAACCTCGGCACTGCGAGCGATATAGTAATCATTCGAAGCGGGAAGAGTGGGTGTCAAAACATTATTTGATAAGTCATTGACCTGATAAATCATAAATTTTAACCCTCTTGTTGAACGGAATTCAATAAGCTTAAAGCTCTTTCTAATGCAATTTTAACTCGTTGCCACCCCATCAATTTGAGCGAGGGGACGAGCGTCGGCGATTCTTTTGTGCCTGTACAGGCAATGCGTATGGGCAAGAGAACCTGTGAGACTTTGAGATCAAGTTTTTGCGCAATTTCTTTGAGTTGGGCTTCGGCGTCCTCGTCATTTTGCTGTAAGAAATCAGCGGTAATTAATGCACTAGCGGCTTCTAAACCTTTGACCACATCTTCAACACTTGCTTTTTTAGGAATAAGCAGGCTGGCATCTTCAAGCTGGACATCATGATACAAAAATTTGACCATGGAGGAAATGCTGCTGAGATGCTTGAGCCGTGGCTGTATGAGAGGCATTGCATTGTGCAAAGTTGATCTTTCGCTTTCAGTGATGGGCTGACTGACGACATTTGTTTTTTCCAGATAGGGAATGAGCAAAGCCTCTAAGCGAGGGACGTCACATTGTTGAATATAATGGGCATTGAACCAGTCTAATTTGACAAAGTCAAAAATAGCAGGGGAGGCGTTGATTCGTGTGATATCAAAGACCTCAGCGAGTTGTTCTTTGGTGAAAAACTCTGTCGAGCCGTCGAGCGACCAGCCCAATAAAGACACGTAATTAATGATGGCTTCGGGCAAATAACCCTGCTCTATAAATTCGTGCAAAGAGGTTGAGCCATGGCGTTTGGACAACTTTGAGCCGTCTTTTCCCATCACCATGGGCAGGTGGCAAAACAGCGGTTTTTCCCAGCCAAAGCTCTGATAAAGTAAGATGTGCAAAGGGGCCGTAGGCAACCATTCTTGGGCTCTGAGTACATGAGTAATTTGCATCAGATGATCGTCTATGACGTTGGCGAGATGATAGGTGGGAAAGCCGTCTGATTTGAGCAATACGGGGTCAGGATTAATGTCTTTGTTTTTGCGATTCATCGTACCCAGAATAATATCTTCGACTACCGTTGTACCCTCTAAAGGTACTTTAAAACGCAAAACATAGGGTTCTGTTTTCATGCGTTGTTGTGCTTCGTCTGCGTCGAGAGAGCGACAATGTCTATCATAACCCTGTTGTTTGCTTTTGGCTTGCGCTTGTTCTTCACGTAAAATATCGAGGCGTTCGCTGGTGCAAAAACAAGGGTAAACGTGCTGAGCGTCTAAAAGTTGCTGGGCGTATTTTCTATAAAGAGCCGTTCTTTCTGACTGGATATAAGGGCCAAAATCGCCTTCATTTAAAGGACTTTCGTCAAAGGGAATGCCCAACCATTTAAAGCTGGCGTATAAATCGTCCAAAGCTTCTGGGGTAGAACGCCCTTGATCGGTGTCTTCCACTCTGAGAATAAATTTCCCGTGGGACGATTTTGCCGCAAAATAGTTAAACAAAGCCGTACGAATTCCACCAATATGTTGTAAACCTGTGGGCGAAGGTGCATAACGCATTCTACTAGACATAAAAACTCCTATTTAAACCGAAAATCTTAGCTCTGAGTATACGCAATAACCTGAATTTATCTAGTAATTATTCTATATAAAATGATATAAAGATTTATATCACATGCCACTTGCGTTCAAAATAAAGCAGAGCTTGCGTGAGTAAAAAAGTCATGATGAGATAAATGAGGGCAGGAGCGAATAAAGGTATAGCCGCTTCGTAAGTTGCGCTACGTATCAGGTAGCCTTGTCGCATCAGATCATTTCCACCAATGTAGCCAATGATGGCGGTTTCTTTGATAAGGGAAATGGTTTCGTTGCCAATGGCAGGGAAAATGTTGCGTATGGCTTGCGGTAAAATCACGTGAACGAAGCTCTCTCGTTTGGTCATTCCCAAAGACATGGACGCTTCAAACTGCCCCTTGTGTACGGCCTGTATGCCAGCCCTAATCAGTTCAGCAATATAGGCGGCACTATTAAAACCAAAGGCAATGATGGACGCTTCTATGGGGCTGAAGTTTTGGGCTGAACCAAAAATCACAAAATAAACTATGAGTAATTGCACGACGAGGGGAATGCCACGTATGACCTCTGTGTAGAGACGAGCGAATGCCCGCAACCATTGTACTTTAGAAATACGGGCGATGGCAAGAAGGGTGCCTAAAAAACTACCTAGCAATAAGGCACCAAAAGTAATGAGCAAGGTGTTGCCCAAGCCGTTCATAAGGAGTTCAAATCCGTTAAAACTAGACCCAGGCAAATCATCGATGAGCGATGTTCTAATGCTTGCTATTAATTCATCCATTCTTGTCTGACCTCAACCGTAATTAAATATATTTTTGGATGATTTCGCTTAATTCACCACTCTCTTTTAACTCTCTGATTCTTGCATTGAGTTTTTCCAGCAGTGCGTCATTGCCTTTGTCCACAGCAAGGCCGTAGTATTCAACATCAAAATTTAAGTCTAATACTTTGAGATTAGGATTCTTTTTAAGGTATTCTTTGGCAGGCTGATTATCAATAATCACAGCATCAACACGGCCTGAGTTCAACTCTTGAACGGCTTCAAAACCGCTGTTAAATGCACGTATAGCGCTTTCATCCAGCAAGTCATTGGCAACACTGTGACCCGTAGTTCCTATGGAAACAGCCACCATTTTGTCGTTTAAATCTTCTTTTGTTTGAATGTCTGTCGTTTCAATAGGCACAAGAACCGCTTGCGTTGCTTCATAATAAGGGTCTGTAAAATCAACGCTTTTCTGTCTTGCTTCTGTAATTGTCATCGCAGAAGCTGCTACGTCGATTTTACCCGATTTAATGCCACTGATTAAGCCGTCAAATTCCATGTTGACAAATTCATATTCAGAATCGCCCAAGATCGCATGTATGAGATCTATGTCTATTCCTGTAATTTCGTTGCCATCTGTTCCGCCCAAAAATTCAAAGGGAGGGAAAACCGCATTGGTTCCTATATGAAGGGTTTCGCTGTCTTTTGCGCCACAGCTAGAAAGTAGGGTGAGTAGTAAAAAACTACCCGTTAAGAAAAATATATTTTTTGTCATTTTGCGCTTACGCTCCTTAATAGATTAGAATGTATATTTATGATATTTAGTTTATATTTTTTTATCAAGGTTAAAATGTTATAAAATGTTGTTTTTCTTATATAGTGGCTATAAAATTACCGATTACAGCATTTTTTACAGAAATTATGAATAAATCATCATTAAATATAAAATAAGCTATGACTTTAGATTGTAGAAAAATCTACTCAATTTCATTAAATATCCATAAAAATTTTATTTATTATGCTGATTTATCTCTGATAATTGCGTATTTTGGGCATACTGTGTGTGAACAGCGGTAAAATG
>CAYRNA010000004.1:7932-50703 GCA_964425555.1 uncultured Spirochaetales bacterium | reverse complement strand
GGTTATACTTACTTATTCTAAGTTAGTAGTTTTCTTACCTTGTAGGGTGATTTTATGGTGATGTATTTGCCATAAGGTCACCTTTTTTGTTGTCCTTGTACAATTGACAACAAGATCAGTGTTACTTATGATTAACTTTACATTTATATTACCATTCACTCTCATATTTAATAAAGGCTTATTCTATGAATAAAAAAATCTTACTGACTGCGGTATTTGCAGCGTTGTCCATTTCTGTTTTTGCAGAAGTTAAATTTGGTGTCGGTGTTCTCGGCGGTATAGGGACGGACTACTCTAGCCTTCAAAAAAAAGTGACACCTAAAGGGGAGAAAGACAAAAACCTGAGCACTGACCCTAATTTTGGTTGGAGTGCTGGACTGAAAACGGATGTAACGTTCAATCCTTTTTTCGCCTTGGAATTTGACGTCCTTTACAGTAGCATAGGCTATACGAGAGTAAGTACAGACTCTGAACTAGACGGTTTGTCTCTAGCACTGGATCCTTTTGGTCTGTCTTTCCTCGTTCCTAAAGATGGCACAAAGAGTAACATTACGGGTGGCGCCATTGAACTCAACTTGCTGGCACGCCCTCAATTGCCTATAGGCAAAAGCTCTATCTATGGCCTTATTGGTATTGGTTTTCAGTCTGAAATTGCTCAGGGAAAGGCAACCACAAAGGTCACAAGGAGTGTTGGCTCAACAGCTGCTGTGATAGCAACAGGATCTAGCATAGAGGCAGATGTGGTAACAAAAAACAGCATCGCTTATCAGGCTCTGACCTTGCCTGTAGGAATAGGATTTCAAAAACCTTTTGTCTTTGGTAAGCTTAACTTTGACCTTCGTTTCAACGTACCACTAACGGTATTTTCTGCCAATAAAACAGGCGAAAAACCTTCTATCTGGACGGACAGCACTGCCGAAAAAGTTAACGATCAAAATCCCATGGTCAAGTTGGCAAACTTTCGATTTATGATGGGCTATACTCACCTCTTTTAAGCCGATGATGTCTACTTAAACAGACGAGAGATACAAGGATGAACACGCTATGTCGTCTTGTATCTCTCATTTTTTTTGCAGATAATGCACAAAATCACTACATTTCCTTTCTTTATTGCCTACATTAGTAACAATATTATTTATTGTCCATCTGCAAATAGGAATGAATTATGAAGAAAAAAATATTATTCACTGTAATCTTCGCAGTGATGTCATTTTCAGCTTTTACGCAAATACAATATGGGCTGGGAGTTATCGGAGACCTCAGTTTGGACTTTGCCAATGTGAGCGATAGTAGTAAATTAAGTGATGCAAATCAGACCAATATTCCAGCTTTGGGTTGGGGCGGAGGCATCAAAACGGTGGCGATATTTAACCCTTTTATTGCCCTAGAGTTTGACGTTCTCTTTAATAGAATGGGTTATAATTCTCTCTATGCCCCTCCAGCCAGTAGTGGAGAAGAGAATACTATCAGTATTTATACAGGCAGCAGCATTGAACTCAACCTACTCGCACGACCACAGATCCCATTTTTAAGCGGTGCGATTTATGGTCTTGTTGGTGTTGGTTATCAGAGCGAACTAGGTCAGGCTCGCAAGTTCACCGCATCAGGATCACAGGTCTTTGATACCACACAAGTCAATGTCAAGACAGTTGTGAATTCAGTGCCTTATCAGATACTGACTCTGCCTGTTGGTTTGGGCGTAACGGGTTCTGTTGGGCCTGGTATGATGAGCTTTGACGTCAGGTATAATATTCCTTTAACGGTACTTTCTGCTAACAAAAAAGATGCTTCAAGCGAAGACCTCGCCACTTCTATCTGGACTGATCCCACAGCAGATGCAAACAATGGTGTGACTCCCATGATCAAATTATCTAATATTAAATTTATGATGGGCTATACTTACTTCTTCTAGGTTGGTAGTTCTCTTGCCTCGTAGGGTGATTTTATGGTGACGTGTTCGCTGTAAAATCACCCTATTTTTTTGTGGACATCTAATCACATTCATCTTGCTGGCTTGCTCCACGGTCTAAATCTAATCATTCAATAATAATAGATTAAAATCAAACACAACACATTGACTAGAGCGTTTAAAAGGTATATGGTATTGTCATGTGATCGTTTTAATTTCGTAGTTGCACAACTACTGTATTTTAAATTCATATTTAATTTATATATAAGGGAGATTTTATGAAAAAAATCTTAATCGTTACAGCTTTCGCAGTGCTTTCTGTTTCAATGTTTGCACAAGTTCAGTTTGGACTCGGTGCTATAGTAGGTGCAGGTACCAGTGGTGTCAATCCCAACGTTACAGTCCCCCAAGGCATTGGACTTTCTGTTCCCGAGCCTGCTTTTTCTTGGAGTGCTGGAATTAAGGCTGACGCAACTTTTAATCCTCATTTTGCCGTAGAGTCTAATATTCTCTTGACTAGTATTGGCTATTCTACTGCTTTTACACCTAGCGCTATCAGCGGAGCTCCTTCTAGTCCTAAAGGTAGCGTTACTACTGTTAATTCAGGAACAACTATTGAGTTAAATCTTCTCGCACGTCCTCAATTACCCATAGGCGATAGTGCAATCTATCTTCTTGTTGGTATTGGTTATCAAGGAGAATTAGGTAAAGGTCAAGCCGTAACCAAAAAAGGAACCGAAGATCTTGCAAAACTACCTGGTACGGACAAAGATAAGGAACCTGTAAAAAATACAGTACCTTACCAAGCATTAACTCTTCCTATGGGATTGGGATTCCAACTGCCTGCTGGACCTGGTATGATTAGCATTGATGGTCGTATAAGCTTCCCCTATGCTCTTTCTGTTAACAAAAAAGGTGAAACTCCATCTATCTGGAGTAACTTTGTTGGGACCATAGATGGCGTATACTCAATGGTATTAATCGAAACGGCTAAATTTACGGTGGGTTATACTTACTTATTCTAAGTTGATAGTTCTCTTGCCTCGCAGGGTGATTTTATGGTGATGTATTCGCTGTAAAATCACCCTATTTTTTTGTGGACAATGTACAAAACATCTCTTTTATATTATTATGTATAGTGTTTCACAAATGAAAAAGGATAAACGTCGCCTATGTATGTATACCAAATAGATAACGAAAGTGAATTGAAAACTTTGCGTCAAGTTTGTCAAGAAGTGCAAGACCTCAACGATACTATTTTAGCCCAGATCAAAGAGATGCACCAACTGATGATCTCTTCTGACGGAGTGGGCCTTGCCGCCAACCAAGTGGGTATTGCACAGCGTTTTTTTGTCGCCAATATAGACGGTGAAACCCCCATGACTTTTATCAATCCCCACATCACCGCAACTTCTGACCAGCTTTCTCCCTACGAAGAAGGATGCTTGAGCATACCTGGTAAGCGTAGTAAAGTGATCAGGCCTGCGGCAATAGAAGTGAGTGCGACCAATGAAAGAGGACGTGCCTTTAATATACAAGCCGATGGTTTGCTGGCGGTTTGCATTCAACACGAGATAGACCACCTGAATGCGGTACTCTTTTTGGATCACATCAAGAAGAGAGAACGGGCACGCATCTTAAAACATTTTGGTTTGGAAACAGCGTAATATATGAAGATCATTTTTGCAGGAACGCCCGCTATTGCAGCCACTTCTTTGTCTTACATTCACCAGAATTCCCATCACGAAATAGTTGGCGTTCTGACAGCTCCTCCTCGGCGAGTGGGTCGAGGACGCAAGCAAGAACAGCAACCCGAAGTCGCTACTCTCGCCGAGGAACTGGGGTTAGACATATATCAGCCACAGAAACTGGACGACGATTTTCTCGCTACAATGCAAACACTGGGTGCGGATCTGTTGGTCGTTGTCGCTTATGGTGTTATTTTCAAGCAAGCTTTTCTCGACATATTCCCTTTGGGGGCAGTCAACCTCCACCCTTCCCTATTGCCTCAATACCGTGGCCCGTCACCGCTCAATGCCGCCCTCCTCGACGGACTAGAATCGACGGGGATTACCGTACAAAAGATGGTATTTAAGATGGACGCAGGGCCTATCTTGTCGCAAACAAGCTTGCCCATTGACAGTGACGACAACATTGTAAGCCTCACCGAAACCGCTGCCATACGAGGTGCAAAACAGTTGAGCGACAGCCTCGATGATTTCACCAATCTCAGTGCAAAAATGCAAGAGCAAGACCACGCGCAAGCGACCTTTTGCCATCTGATCAAAAAGCAAGATGGACTTATAGACTGGAACAACTCCGCGGATTTTATTTACAGGCAACACAAAGCCTATTATTTATGGCCTAGTATCACTAGCATTTATCAAGGGAAAATGGTAAAATTACTAGAAGTAATGCCTGTAGACGAACAACACGACAAGCCACTAGGAGCCATTATCAGAATCAATGCGGACAGTATAGATGTTGCTTGTCGACAGAGTATATTGCGCATATTTGAATGGCAACTAGAAGGTAAAAAAGCAAGCAACATCAAACAATATTTAAACGGTCACACGCCAGAAATTGGCGTTCAATTAGGAGTATAATTCATGCAAACAGGACACACAGGCGACTTAAGTTACAGCACCGCATTCAAGATTATTTTGACCATGGTTGTGCTATTTTTCCTTGCCATAGTGGTAAGTTTTCTCATTTCCGTTCAAAACAGAGAAGAAATCAGCGTTCCAGACCTCGTCAATCTCAATATAGAAGATGCCATTTTACTGTTACAAGATTCAGGCTTGCAAAACAAAGTTTACATTGAAAATAGTAGCATTGTTGAAGACGGCAGAGTTATCAAACAACAGCCTCTTGCAGGAACAGCCGTCAAACAAGGCCGTGCCATTTCACTGTTTATTTCACGCAGTGATGCCCTCACTCTCATTCCCGACTTTAACAATAAATCGCTAGAAATGGTGCAAAACGACATCGCTCAGATCACCAATACATCAGAGGCCAACGTGTTTTTGCAGAAGCCTCTTGTATGGCAGAAAAGTACTCTTGCACAAGGTACTGTCCTCGCTCAAAATCCTCCCGCCAACCACACAACAACAAAACGAGATGTTCCCATCACTCTTGTTGTGAGTACAGGAAGCTAAAACCAACACTTAAACGACATCGGAACTATTAATATGAAAGAAGACGCTGAGCGCAACATAGACTTTATAAGAACTATTATTCAAGAAGATAAAGCTCGTCTTGGTGAAAATTTTCGTTTGCACACACGCTTCCCACCCGAACCCAACGGCTACCTGCACTTGGGTCACGCCAAAGCCATTTGTCTCAACTTTGCTTTGGCGGCAGAATTCGGCGGCAAGTGTAATTTACGTTTTGACGACACCAATCCTGAAAAAGAAAAAACAGACTACGTCAAAGCCATTATCGCTGATATTGACTGGCTGGGATTTGATCCTGCGAAAATTTGCTACGCATCCGATTACTTTGAACAATTTTATTTGTGGGCGGTAGAATTGATAGAAACGGGCAAGGCCTATATCGATGAGCAAAGCCCAGATCAGATACGTGAACAACGGGGAACACCCACCAGCAAAGGCACGGACTCGCCCTTTCGCAATAGAGCGCCCCAAGAATCTCTGGCTCTTTTCCAGCAAATGAAAGACGGTGCGTTTGAAGACGGCGCAATGGTGCTTCGCGCTCGCATAGATATGCAACACGCCAATATCAATATGCGTGATCCCGTCTTGTATCGCATACGTAAAGTCGAACATCACAGACAAGGCAACACGTGGAACATTTATCCGCTCTATGATTTTGCACACGGCTACGAAGACGCTATCGAAGGCATTACTCATTCTATTTGTACGCTAGAATTTGAGAATCACAGACCCTTGTACGACTGGCTTCTTGCCAATGTCAGCATACCTCACGTGCCTCAGCAAATTGAATTTGCCAAGCTCAACCTCACCTATACGATGATGAGCAAGCGTAATCTGCTACAATTGGTCGAGCGTAACATCGTTGACGGCTGGAATGACCCTCGCATGCCCACCATCAGTGGCGTTAAAAGACGGGGCTATACTCCCACCGCAATAAAGCAATTTTGCCAAGACATAGGCCTCACCAAGGTAGAAAGCTTAGTCGATCTAGAGTTTCTCAACTTTGTCCTCCGTGAAGAGCTGAACCCCACGGCCTCACGTATTATGGCTATCAGTGACCCTATCAAACTCATTATCACAAACTATGACGAAGCCAAAAGCGAAATATTTACAGCCGAAAATCATCCCGACAACCCCGCACAAGGCACACGAGAAATACCCTTTTCACGTGAACTCTACATTGATAGAAGCGACTTTATGCTTGAGCCTCCCAAGGGCTATTTCCGCTTGACAATAGGCAAAGAAGTGCGACTCAAATACGCCTATTATATCACCGCCGATGAGGTCATTTTTGACGATGACAACAATATCATCGCCGTACACTGTCACTACGACCCCGAGTCACGAGGCGGCGGCACACCCGATGGACGCAAAGTCAAAGGCACCATTCAATGGGTGGACGCCAAGCAGGGCCTAGACTGTCAGATCAATGACTACAACCACCTTTTCACCCTAGAAGATATGCGCCAAATCCCCGACGGCAAAGATTACAGCGACTACCTCAACCCCGATTCTTTGATTCAATGGAACGGGGCCAAAATAGAGCCCAACATCACCTCTTTACTCGACAAAGAACGCTTTCAATTTATGCGCATGGGCTATTATTTCCATGACACAGACGCCGCGGCTCAAAGCTCCGCAAAAAACAAACTTGTATTTAATAGAATTGTATCATTAAAGGATAGTTGGAATAAGAAAAAAAAATAGGAGAGAGAAAATGTCACATAGATTAGATGATTTTTTTAGCGTACTAGGTAAAGAAGTAGTTTACCCCAAACAGGGTATTTTATCACAAGCCGCAGAAGCCAAACAAGCGACCTTAAATGCCTCTATTGGCGTTGCCTTGGACGACGACGGCAAATTACTGGGACTAGAGAGCGTCTCCAGCCAAGTCAATTTACCCAAGTCAGAATATCTTGGCTATCCGCCCATGATGGGAATTCCCAAGCTCCGCAAGAATTGGCAACAACAACTTTTCCAAAAAAACCCCAGCCTCAAAGGCGAAATATCTCTGCCCGTTTGTACCGTCGCCATCAGTCATGCTATACATATTATGGGCATGTTGTTCCTCGATAAAGGCGATGACATTTTCTTGCCTCACCTCTACTGGGAAAATTATGATCTTATTTTGCGCACCGTTTTTGGCACACAATTCAAGACTTTTCCCACCTTTGTTAACAACGAAAAATTTAATACTGAAGGCTTGAAATCCGTCTTGCAGAAAAGTACGCAAAAGAGAAAAATCATCTCTTTAAATGCGCCCAACAATCCCACAGGCTACACTCCTTCCAATGAAGAATTTCAGGAAATTAGTCGCATCTTATTAGCAGAAGCAGAGCAAGGCACAAAAGTTGTTGTATTGCTGGACGATGCTTATTTTGGGCTTGTGTTTGACGAAAGTGCCTCCAAAGAATCTCTGTTTTCTTTCATTGCCCACCTGCATCCTAATATCTTAGCGGTAAAAATGGATGGCGCCACCAAAGAACATTATGCGTGGGGTTTACGTGTGGGATTTGTCACTTTCGGTAACAAAGGTGCCACGCCTGAAGACTACCAATATTTGGAAGAAAAAACAGCGACAATGATTAGAGCAAGCGTTTCCATGGGGCCGCATATTTCTCAATCTATTATGTACAACGCCTATAGTTCATCCAGCTTTGACACAGAAAGTAAAGCCCATGTCGCCTTGTTGCGTGAAAGATTCGTAGCCATGAAAAATGAGCTGACAAAGCACACCGAATACAACGATTATTTTGAAAGTTACCCCTGTAATAGTGGTTATTTTGCATCTTTTTTCTTGAAAAAATCACTGAACGCAGAAAGCTTGCGTGTACATTTATTGGCAAAATACAAGGTCGGAATCATTGCGCTTGAAAACAATATTCGCATAGCATTTTCCAGCGTCAAAAAAGATGACATTGCCCTCTTGCTTGACAGCGTCTATCGTGCTTGCCTCGACTTAGATAAATCTTGATGAATAAAGAATAAACGCAACATAATAAAGGAGCATATCATGTCTAGCGCCATCAATCCACTTTTAGCACAATCCACACAGCCGTTTCAACTTCTTCCCTTTACAGAAATTACAGAGCATCATTTTTTGCCCGCTTTGCAAGAAGCTTTTCGCCTGCAAAATGATGAAATAGCAGCGATTTTGCAGAACGACGACAAGCCCAATTTCGCTAATACCGTCGAAGCATTTGAACGCAGTGGTGCCGTACTCGCAAAGATTTGTGCCTACTTCTTTCATCTAAATTCTTGCCATAGAACGGACGGCATAGATGCTATCACCGATGAATTTTTGTCGCAATTGAGTCAGCACGAAGACAGCCTTTTGCTCAATAACGACCTTTTTAAGCGGATAGAAAGCGTGTACAACACCCACGGTGTACAAGACAAAAGCCTGAGCCAAGAACAACGTAGCCTTTTGGACAAACAGTATAAATTATTTATCCGTTCGGGGGCGCAGTTAGAGGCAGTCGACAAACAGAGAATGGAAATTATCAATCAAGAATTGACACGCTTGACCACGCTTTTTTCCGACAACCTTTTGAAAGCGAGCAACGAATATCAGCTCTTTGTGCACGACGAAAGTGCATTGGCAGGCTTGCCCGAATCGCTCAAAAATCAGGCCAAAGAAAGAGCCTTAGCCGAAGGGCGAACGGACTGTTTTCTTTTTACCACGCAAAAAGCTTGCTGGATTCCTTTTGTCAGCTATGCGTCCAACAGGGCCTTGCGACAAGAATTATACCAAGCGATGTACGAAAGAGCCAATGGCGGAGAATTTGATAATAACAGCGTCGTGACTCAGATCGTCAATTTACGCATAGAAAAAGCGCACTTGCTTGGCTTTGCGTGTTGGGCAGATTACATCCTCGATGATTCAATGGCGAAAACGCAACAGCAAGTCAACGATCTGCTAGAAAAGATATGGCAACCTGCACTCAAAGCCGCCAACAGAGAGCAAAAGGCCCTGGAAGAATATGCTCAAAAGCTTGACAATATCAGTCGAATAGAGAGCTGGGACTGGTGGTATTATACAGAGAAAATACGCCAAGAAAAATTTGCTTTAGACCAAGAAGAACTCAAGCCCTATTTTGCCCTTGAAGCGGTGATGCAAGGTTCTTTTGACGTTGTCACCAAGCTCTACGGTTTGACTTTTCACAAGCGTGATGACCTACCCAAATTTCACCCTGAATGTCAGGCCTATGAAGTGAAAGACGGCGATCAGAGTCTCATCGGTATTTTTTATGTCGACTATACTTTGCGCAAAACGAAGCGTGAAGGGGCATGGATGAATGCCTTGCGCAAACAGCAGATTTCTGTTGACGGCAAAAACATACGCCCCATCATTATGAACACCTGCAACTACAATCCTAGCACCAAAGATACGCCCTGTCTGCTGACGTTTGAACAGGTCACGACCCTCTTTCATGAATTGGGCCACGCCCTGCACGGCTTGCTGTCGCAGTGTCACTACTCTAGCCTTTCGGGAACGGATGTGGTGCGTGACTTTGTCGAGTTGCCTTCACAGATAATGGAGCATTGGGCGAGTGAGCCACAAGTGCTAAAAAGCTACGCAAAGCATTGGCAAACGGGCGAAGTGATTAGCGATGATTTGATAGCGAAAATGCAAGCGGTTGATGTCTTCAACCAAGGCTTTAAAACGGTAGAATATCTCGCCGCATCCCAACTTGACTTGGCCTTTCATTCGCTGACACAACAAAATGCCGACCTTGATCCACAGCAATTGGAAAAGCAAAGCATGCAAGCTCTAGGTCTGCCTTCAAGCATTATTCCACGTTATCGTTGCAACTATTTCCAACACGTATTTGCCGACCCCATGGGTTATTCTGCGGGATATTACAGCTATATTTGGGCGGAAGTATTAGAGGCCCACGCCTATGAAAGCTTCACCGCATCGGGAGATATCTTTGATCAGAATGTTGCGACATCCTTTCGTAAAAACATCTTAGAAAAAGGTGCAACAGAAGAAGGCATGGCGCTTTACATGAAATTTAAAGGGTGTTATCCCGACGTTGATCACCTATTAAAACAGCGTGGTTTATAGACTGTAATGTCCATTTATCTGTGCTTTAAATAGTTGACTAAAGATTCCGCAACGGTTTCGGGTAAAGAGGTTTTGGCACAAATATCGCTGGCGCTCGCCTCTGAAAGTGCTTCTAAGGACGTGTATTCTTTGAGCAGTTGCTCGCTGCGTTTTTCGCCTATGCCCGCAATATTGCTGAGAAGCTGAAATGCCACTTCTTTCTCACGGTGTCCAGCGACATATTTATTAGCGAAGCGGTGGCATTCGTCACGTAAATGCTGTAATATCTTCAGAGCGGGATCGCCCTCTTGCAAGTCGACATCTTTGCGTCCGTCTGGAAATACTATCAGTTCGTGCTTTTTAGCGAGCCCAATCACGGGCAATACATCGGCTATTCCCAGCACGCTCAAAATATCGTGAGCGGCGTTGACCTGCCCCTTGCCACCGTCAATCAACAACAGATGGGGAAGCTGTAAATTTTCGTCTATCAACTTGGTATAACGTCTGGTCACAGCTTCTCTAATAGCCTGATAATCATCAATTTCACCCGACGCCAAACTCTTGATAGCGAAATATCTGTAGTGTCGTTTTTCAGGTCTGCCATCGACAAAGCGTATCATGGATGCGACCGTATATTTACCGCCCAAATGACTGATGTCAAAGCCCTCTATCACAAGGGGTAAATTGTCCAGATTCAGGTAATCTTGTAGCAATTGCAAGGTCGGTACTTTATCGCTTTTATGTGCCAAACGAGCCAGTTCTTGCAGAGCGTTTTCTTTAGCCATATTGAGTATGACTCTATCTTTTTTGACGTTGGGTATCTGTATTTTTACTTTGCGTTGATGCACGTCTTCAAAATAATCGACAATCAAATTGGGCAATAAATGATCGGTAAAAATCAGCGATGGAATGGGGTCTTGCGTTCGGACGCTGTCCTGCCTTTCCTTGCTATAATATTGTATGATGAAGTTTTCGACCGTGCTTTCAACTCGTTCCAAAGAGCGACTACAGAATAAATCTCTGTCGACGACCTGCCCTTCTCTCATTTTCATGACGGAGAAAACACAGTACTGCTCGTCACTTTCTGTCGCAATATAATCTCGTGTCTCCTGATTAAAATCGACGAGGCTACTCTGCTCTTGCAGACCTTGCAAAGCGTATAAATCATCACGGAGTTGAGCGGCTACTTCAAAATGGCAGAGTTCCGCTTCCTTCCTTATCATTTTGGTCAATTCTTTGATGGTATCCGCTCTCTTGCCTGACAATAATTTCTTGACCTGACGGACGTCTTGCTGATATTCTTTTTCGCTGATAAAATCGACACAGGGAGCTTTACACTGCTTTAAATGATGATAAAGACAGGGCTTAGATCTTTTTCTCATGGGAGCTTCACGGCACTTTCGCAAAGAGAAAAACTTCTCTATCATGTTCAGCAAAATGTCTATTTCTTTGATGTTGGGATAAGGGCCAAAATACAGCGAACCATCTTGCTTGATGTGGCGTGTTCTGAACACTCGAGGAAATTTTTCTTTGCTGATGCAAATGACGGGATAGGTTTTTCCGTCTCTGAGGTTGATGTTGTAACGGGGATAATACTGCTTGATCAGGTTGTTTTCGAGGATGAGAGCGTCGTATTCATTTTCTGTTCTGATGTATTCGACATCGCAAACACGTCTGACCAATAACAGTGTCTTGCCTGTTTGCGCCGAACTGCGAAAATAGGACGCCACCCGACTGTGCAGATTACGAGCTTTGCCAACATAAATGATGAGACCTTTGTCGTCTCTCATCAAATAAACGCCTTCCT
This sequence comes from uncultured Spirochaetales bacterium, assembly GCA_964425555.1. Classification (GTDB taxonomy): domain Bacteria; phylum Spirochaetota; class Spirochaetia; order SP-2023; family CAYRNA01; genus CAYRNA01. The sequence goes on along the minus strand of CAYRNA010000004.1, from coordinate 38,761 downwards.
GCTTGGGAAATGCTTTGATCTTTTCAATAATCTGAGGTTGAGACAATGTAATGAAATTGTCTTTTTTGGCAAACAATTCTAGTGTTTTTTCATTCATTCTAAATTATTCAAGGCATATATTTGACATGGTACTATCTTATAGTATATTATAATTCAAATTAAGTATAGATCTATTCATTTATCTAGGAATAAGATCACTCGCAAGATTTAGGAGTTTACATGCTACTTTACCTCAATTATCCTTCTTTCATCAAACCTGAAATTATTCCTGGAATCCCATTCTTGCGCTGGTACAGTATGATGTATTTGGTCGGATTTGCGATTTTATTTATGATGATGAAACGACTCTTAAAGAAAAATGACATCAAAGGTGTCGACGATAAAGATCTCGAGTCATTTATCACAGCCATAATCATAGGCCTTCTGATAGGAGGCCGTGTGTTTTCGACCTTGGTTTACGACACCACAGGAAAATACTGGTTGCAACCGTGGCTTATTTTTTGGCCATTCAATGAAAGGATGCAGTTTACAGGCTTAGAGGGCATGTCTTATCATGGAGCGCTCATAGGTATTATTGTGGGCATACTTATTTTTTGTAAAAAACGGCGCTGGAGTTTTTGGGGCTGGACAGATATCGTGACGACCTCCGCACCTATAGGCTACACTTTTGGGCGTTTGGGCAACTTCGCCAATCAAGAATTATACGGTAGAGCGACGACTCATTCGTGGGGAATATTATTTCCCAACGCAACACCTTATTCGACGAGTTTGCCTTGGGTGCAAGAAATGGCGAATAAACTCAACATTCCTTTGGTTGGTGCGACCGTCAATTTGCCCCGCCATCCTTCGCAATTGTATGAGGCATTTTTAGAAGGCGTTGTGCTGTGGCTCTTGTTGTGGTTTTGGGTTTATCCCAACAAAAAAGTACAAGGTACAGCCACTGTTGCCTACATCTTTGGCTATGGCTTCTTCCGTTTTTTCATCGAATACCTTAGAGAACCCGATAGCAATTTAATGTTCCCTATTCAGTGGGGAAATCCTGATGCGGCCTTTTCATTTCTCAACTTTACGACGGGACAAATTCTTAACTTTTTGATGATGTTGGGAGCGAGTCTGTTTTATCTCTATTTGCTCAAAAGAAACGACACCACGCCACTTATTCCCATCAGTAAAAGGCAGCAAAAAAAAGAAGCTAAGAAAAAATAGTCCAAGGATATATAATGAAAGAATGGCTTAAAATTGCGGAACACCAAAAAAATTTGGTGCTATTAGATACGTCTATCGCCACGCTTATGTGGGATATGGAAACACAAATTCCAGCGAAAGCGCATCAATGGCGATCGCAACAATTGGCTCAATTGGCGGAAATTCAACACAGTATGGAAATTGACGCAGAATATGCGCAATACCTCGAAGCGATGCAGGACGAAACCGACCTTGATCAGGTACAACGACGGCAAGTAACTCTGGGCTTGAAACGCCACAAGCAAGCGCAATGTTTTCCTGCGGAATTTGTGGTACGCAAAACGCAAATTACTGCTGAAGCGCATTCCATTTGGGCGCACGCTAGGCAAAAGCAAGATTTTAGCCTCTTTGAAAAAAGCTTGTCTCAGATTGTTGATATTGCTCGCCAAGAAACAGACTTTCTTGGCTACAAAGACAAAGCCTATGATGCACTTTTAGACCTCTACGAACCAGGACTGACAGTGGCACAGCTTGATCCTATCTTCAACGATTTGGGCGAATATCAGAGCAATTTATTAGGACGTATTATGAAAAAAAATACGGGCGATGTCTCTCCTATTCTGGGAGATTTTCCTATAGCTCAACAAAAAGAACTAGGCTTGCTCATGCAAGAATGGACGCTGTACGATAGAGATGCAGGTCGCATTGACGAAGCCCAGCATCCTTTTTGCACCACTTTGGGCAGCGATGACGTCCGCATTACGACACGTTACGAAAAGGACAATTTTTCCTCCAACCTCTATAGTGTTTTGCACGAATTGGGTCACGCTCTTTATGAACAAGGCATAGCGTCGCAATACGCAGGCACCTTGCTGGATACGGGCGTTTCTCTGGGCATACACGAGTCTCAATCACGTTACTGGGAAAATATGGTCGGCAGATCAAAGGCATTTTGCGCCCTCCTTCTACCCGAACTGAAGCGTCTTTTCGCTCCACAGCTCGATGGATTAACAGAGCAAGAACTGTACAGATGCGTCAACCACGTTGAGAAAAATCTGATACGTGTTGAGTCTGACGAAGTTGTCTACAACCTGCATATTATTTTACGCTACGAAGTGGAAAAAGCCCTCATTCACAAAGAAATTGCGGTGAAGGACCTGCCTCATTATTGGAATGAGTTGTCTGAGAAATATTTGGGATTGCGTCCGAGCAATGATAGCGAAGGTGTTTTACAGGATGTCCACTGGTCTGGTGGAGCCTTTGGCTATTTCCCGACCTATGCCTTGGGCAATCTTTATAGCGCTCAGTTTCACCATACTTTCAGTCAACAACATCAATTGACGGCACTGATAAAAAACAAGCAATTTTCTACTATACTGGATTGGCAACGTCAGCATATTCATAGTCACGGGGCCTTGTATACGCCTGCGGAACTGTGTCTACAAACGACACATGAAAAGCTAACAGCGCGTTATTACAAGCAATATTTGGAAAATAAATACGCTCAGCTTTATCAGCTATAGGCATAATCTCGCATTTATAACTTTCTCCTCTTTTCGCAAACAATGATTCTGAACTTGCCTTCTATCTTTAATATACTAGATTAGTTATAGGCCGTTCCATGTAATTATATATAAAAATATAGTTGCAATTATCACCATCATTTTATAGTAGGAGATTTTTCCATGTGTAGTAAAATACAACTTTGTGTAATATTGGCAGTATTTTTCGTCTGGGGTCTAAATGCCCAAGAAGACACCGCTCTGGCTCAGGCAGCAAACAATCCTTTGGCGAATATGATTTCAGTGCCATTTCAGGATAACTTAAGTAACGATAGCAACAATACGCTGAATATTCAGCCTCTTATTCCTATTGACATGGGTGAAGACGTGTTGTTTATTACAAGACCCATTGTGCCTGTTGTCACACGTGGTTTGGGTAATGATACCACAGAAACGAAGATTGGTCAGACCAACTGGCAAAACTATTTTACCAACAAGAAGCCTATTGCCTTGGGTGATGGTGCGTTGACCTTAGGCTTGGGGCCAGGATTTATTCTACCCGCTGCCCAATTTGATACCTATAGTGCTCCTACTGACAACGATTTTGGCATGGGTGTGAGTCTGATTTCGGTTTATACGCAAGGCGGTTTTATGGGTGGCTTTACGCTGAACAATAACTGGTCTGTGACTAAAGGCAATGACAAAGTGGAAAATGACGGCATTAACCTTGCCCTCATACAATATTTTGCGTCCTACACTTTCCCCTCAAAAACCACTCTGATCTCGGCTCCCTATATCACCGCAAATTGGAATGCCGCCAATAGCAAAGATGTCTGGACCGTGCCTTTTGGTCTGGGTGTTTCGCAATTGGTTATGATAGCAAAGCAACCTATTAGTCTTGCAACGCACGCCTATTACAATGTAGCCCAACCAAGCTATATGACAGATGCGCAACGCTGGAGCTTCCGTTTTCAGGCCAGTTTCCTATTCCCACAAAAGGGATAGTTTGCTGACTCACAGCTCGCTCCTTTCATAAAGTTGGAGCGAGCATCCTATTTTCCTGTATTTTTCGTCATTGAGTAAAAAGCATATTCGCTCGTCGAGTCTCCCCAAGACTTGCATCACGATCGACACTCATTCCTATATCCCATTCTGGAAATCTTTTCCCACATCTCTCATTTAATTTGTATTCTCAATTTCCTTTCTTACACTTGATAATAATTGGATCCGATCATGGTGATCAGATAGAGTTAACATTATTTTTAAATGGGAGATTTTATAATGCGTAATAGAATACAGATTTTTATACTATTAGCGATGTTTTTGGCATGGGCGATGGGCGCTCAAGAAGAGAGGAAGTTGGCTCAAGCCGCAAATAATCCTTTGGCGAATATGATTTCAGTGCCATTGCAGGACAATTTGAACAATGATAGTAGCAATACCATGAATATTCAGCCTCTTGTTCCTATTGACATGGGCGAAGACGTACTGTTGATTACAAGACCCATTGTACCCATTGTCACCCGTGGCTTGGGCAATGACACCACAGAAACAAATATTGGTCAGACTAACTGGCAAAATTATTTCACCAACAAAGAGGCCATTCCTTTGGGTGATGGTGGACTTACCTTAGGCTTAGGGCCTGGTTTCCTACTACCCGCTGCTCAATTTGATACCTACAGTAGTCCTTATGACAACGATTTTGGCATGGGTGTGAGTTTTATCACCGTTTATACGCAAGGTGGCTTTATGGGTGGCTTTACGTTCAACAATAACTGGTCTGTAACGAAGGGCGACGACAAAGTGACAAATGACGGCATTAACCTTGCCCTCATACAGTATTTTGCGGCCTATACTTTCCCTTCAAAAACCACTCTGATATCCGCTCCTTATATCACCGCAAATTGGAATGCGGCGAATAATGATGATGTGTGGACAATACCTTTTGGTCTGGGTATTTCGCAATTGGTTGTAGTAGCAAAGCAACCTATCAGCCTTGCAACGCATGCCTATTATAATACAACACAACCCACTTATATGACAGATGCACAACGGTGGAGCTTCCGTTTTCAAGCAAGCTTCTTATTCCCACAAAAGGGATAATTTATCGCCTAATCGCTCGCTCCTTCTTTTAAGATTGAGTCGAGCAAAAATGTAATACGAGGTGTTCTTGGTTTTCCATGGCTATGAGTCAGTGAGCAAGGACGCCTCTATTACGCTTTCACAACAATGACAAAGGCATAATTCATGCTTTTTTAGACGAAAATAAAACTTTTCCTTTTCTTATTAAATTGAAAAGCATATACTTAGGTGAAACATCTTTATATTTAATGGAGTAACATCTATGCAACGCAATATTATCATACGCTACTTTTTTATATCCGTCATACTTTTTTCACTTGTAGCTTGTGCAAAGAGCGACGACAACGAAACAATGACAATAGGTATAGCCAATTTCGTCAGCCATCCCGCATTGAATGCGATAGAAGCGGGCTTCATCGATGTTTTTCAAAACTATCACCCCGATGCTCAATTCCAAAAAGAAAATGCCAATGGCGAACCTTTGGCTATCAATAATATTGCTCAACAGTTTAAACTGTCTTCCCCCGACCTTGTTTTGGCCATTACAACGCCTGTGGCTCAAGGCATCAGCAATCAGATCACTGATATTCCTGTTGTTTTTGCGGGCGTAACCGATCCCATTGGTGCAGGACTTGTAACTTCTTTAGAACATGGCGAAAACAATATTACGGGTGTGGCAGATATTCCTAACCTTGATTTGTCTTTAAAAACTCTGAAGACGCTCGTTGACTTTGAAACAATAGGCATTGTCTATACCTCAAGCGAAGCGAACGGCGTTATTATTGCTGAAGGTTTAAAAGAATACGCAGCAGAGAATGGCTTTAAGGTGGAAGCGACCGCAGTTACCAATTCCAGCGAAGTAAAACAGGCGGTAGAATCCCTTGTTTCCTCGGTGGATGTCTTTTATATTGGAACAGATAATACTGTGGTATCAGCTATTTCTAGTTACGGTGAGGTCGCCGCAAAATACAATAAGCCTATTTTTTCTACTGATCTGACATCAGCAAAAGAAGGTAAAGTCCTTTTAGCGATGGGACTGGATTACTACAAACAAGGGCAAAATGCAGCCCAATTGGCTCAGTTCATTGTTTCTGGCACGCCTCCTGCTGAGCTTGCGATCAAACACCCTACAGAGGCCAACGAATACGAAATATACTTAAATGCGGACATTGCCGATTCTCTTGGTATAACAATTCCTAGTGCATTAAAAATAAAAGCAAAAACCATCATCTCAAAACAGTCATAGCGAGAATATTCATGGATTCAAAAATTAAAGACCTAGCAAAAAACATCAAGGTCATCGCTACTGATATGGACGGCACCCTATTAAACAGCGATCACCGCATTTCTAATAGAACGAAAGAAGCCATTACCAAAGCGGCTGAAAAAGGTCTTTATTTTATATTAGCGAGCGGTAGAAGCTATGACTCTATGTTGCCTTTTTACGATGAGCTAGGCTTGGATTCTATTCTCGTCTCCTACAATGGAGCCTTGGCTATTGAGCCTAAAACAGAGAAGATTTTTCACAGAAACTACGTCCTACCCAATATTGTTGCCGACTGCTTTGCGATGGGTGAAGAAACGGGCATTTATGTCCAATTTTATTATGATGGCAAGGCCTATTATATTGGCGACAAAGACATTGCGCACAGATATGGAGTATCCACAGAGATCTACCCCGAGCCATATGTACCAGCAATTATGGACATCAGCAAATGTCACAAGGGCATGTTCATTGCCACGGATGACAAGCAGGCCCAACAACTCATAGAACTACAAGACAAGTTCAAAAAGTCTCCGTTATGGATGAATGAAGGCTTGAGCGTCTTTTCAAATCCATATTACTTAGAAATTTTAAATCCTACCAGCTCGAAAAAAAATGCCTTGTTCAGCGTATTGTCACAGCTTGGTTATACTCTTGATCAAGTTTGTGCCTTTGGCGATGCTCTCAACGACTACGACATGGTCTTGGGGGCTGGTATAGGCGTCGCAATGGACAACTCATTGCCTCAATTAAAAGCCGATGCACCCTTCCATACAAAAACGAACGACGAAGATGGCGTTGCCCATTTTCTAGAACAATATATATTATAAAATGATGAAAATCAAATTGCCTACCCTATTTTTTTCTCTGTGTATTGTAAGCCTATTGGTTGCTTGCAAGGATGGCTACGGCTTTTCTAAAGAAGAGCGTGATCGCAGAAAAGGCATAGCCAAAGTGATAGGCGAATACACTTATTCCACAAATCTGAATACGGCAGATCAAGAGAAAAACAATCTTTTCGCCGACCTTGACTTACCCTCCAATTTACAGCCTATAGACGCCGCAGAATTTTCTTCTTATAGCAATAATTTTACGCAGCGTATTTTACTCGTTAAAGACACAAATCTTAAAGATGTTCCCAATGAAAAAATACTCTTCCTTAATTATTACAACGAGTTAAAAACATTTAAAACAGACTATCAATACCTCTACCAAAATACCATAGACAATGATTCGTTTTGGGTCGAGCAACAAGACGTTGACGGAGATACCATCGCCGACCTCGTCATTAGTAATTTTTTACAAAATGGTCAAAGAGAAATACTGATTTTATCTGGTCCTCTGGCACCCGAAGAAAGCCAAAGAAACAGGTCAAATCCCCCTTATCATGTTTTAGCCCATTTTGTCAGAGAAGCTTTTATTTCAGTGAGTGTAATAGACAAACCCGTCCTAGAAATTAGTTATAACAGCGATGACGACCTCACTGTAACCAAAGAATTTTATGAATATAACCCCAGTAGTCACAATTTCTCTTTGGCACGAAGAACAGACCAAGAAATCAGCTTGTTAGAAGAACAAACTCTTGCAATCGACTTGGATATGGCCAAAAAAACTTTGGATAAAAAATCGTGGCAAATACCAGATACAGATAGAGCCATGCTCTATGATTTTGACGAAGACCTTGTCTATTTGATTCAAGGCAATGAAGCGGCCTCACCTTTTGAGATAGCCTCTTTTGTTCAAACAGGGCCGTCAACCGTTTATATGTTGCTCAAAAACACCTTCCTCAATGCTATTAGAAATGAAATCACAATACAATTCAGTTCGGAACATAAGATTTATGTCAGCAATTATGCCAACCGTGAATGGAGCGGATTTTATAACCTTCAGGAGAATTAATAAAATGACTCAAAAGAAATTAAGTATACTTTTCATCTACTTCCTAGCAGTGTTTGCTATTCTCACTGCTCAAAGTTCACGTGAAAATACTTTTACTATCAATTTTTCAGAATTGTCGCTGGGAAATAATCCTCAGTACACATTTTCCACCAGCGAATCACAAGTTTTTGGAGCCTTATTTGAAAGCCTCATTTCATTTGACGCCAAGACTCTAGTTGTTGAGCCAGGTCTGGCAAAACGTTGGGAAATTTCTGACGATGTCAAGCAATACACATTCTATTTACAAGATGATTTATACTATTCCAATGGCGTAAAACTTACAGCACATGATATTAAACGCAGTTGGGTGACCATGCTCGGTGCGAAAAGAAGAGCAGAATACGCCTCTTTGCTCGACGTCATTGTCGGCGTTCAAGATTATCGTAGCAGTGACAACGAAGAAAGAGACGCAAGCGACATTGGCATTGTTGCCTTAGATGATAGCACACTACAAATCAATTTAACTGAACCCGCTCCTCATTTCCTGCAGATCATAGGCTTAGTCAGCTTTGCTCCAACCTATGAGTTCCAAAGCTCTGAAGGTGAAATTATTGGCAATGGCGCATACTATGTCGAAAGCAGCTCAGACACAGAATATTTACTCAAGAAAAACCCCTATTATTGGGACGCAGAAAATGTCTCTATACCTTATATCAAAATATTGATTGATAATGATGCGGAAAAAATGACAGAGATGTTTAATAGAGGTCAACTTGATTGGATCACATCAGGCAATGTCATTACTGACCAATTGTATTCTCCTAAAAGTTTTCAATTGACTCCCCTTTTTGCCACGACTTATTATTATTTTTCTAATCAGGGCGATTTTTATAGCCAAAAAAATGTCCGCCAAGCGCTTCTGGGTTTATTACCACTCAAAGAAATACGTTCTCAATACTTCTTGCCCTCCAGCACCTTAGTGCCTCCCTTTGCAGACTACAGTAGCATACCCAACTACAAAGATGGTGGCTTAGAACTGAGCAAAAAACTTCTACGAGAATCGGGTTACGATGACGCAAATCCCTTGCCCCCCATTACTATACTGCTCGCAGGCGAAGAACCCGATGAAACCACGCTCAAGATGAAAGAGGCATGGGAAACGAATTTAAATGTAGAGGTGAACATAGTTATGACCACATGGGGTGAATATTACGATAAGCTCAGAACCGATTCTTATACCATTGCCATTATGTCTTGGATAGGTGATTACCCCGACCCCATGACTTTCCTCCAAATGTGGTTGAGTGATAGCAACTTGTACTCACAATATTCTGATGCCGAATATGATGATCTTGTCCAAAAAAGCATGGTCAAATCACCGACACAGCGTCTGAATGCTCTCAAAAAAGCAGAAGAATATTTGCTGGAGTCGGCACAAGTCATCCCATTGAACTACACCCCCGCCTATAATGTTATTGACCTCGATCTATTTGAAGGCTGGTACCCCAATGTTCTCGATCATCATCCCTTAAAATCAATACGATTGAAACAAACCTATAACCTGCCAGGCACCCTTTAGTTTTTTATTTTATGATGCCATAGGTCTAGCACAATAGCTGCGGCATTTGCAACATTTAAAGATACTTTATTGCTCCCAAACAGGGGGATGCTAAGCACCCTATCGTTTTTTTTAGCCCATTGATAAAGCTCAGGGTGCACACCCAACTCTTCTGATCCCAATGCGCAACAGCCCTCTTGTGGGAAGTCAAAGCTGTGAATATCCTTGCCTCCCAATTCTAGAACGAAGAGGTTGGGTTCTTTTTTATACAACTCTTCTATATTCGTTCTTTCAACGGCTAATTTATTCACTGTTCCCATGCTACTACGAATAAGGCGTGGGTGATCGAGAGAACAGCAATTTTCGCTCAAATAAATTTTATCGCAGCCAAAGGCAACACTGGTTCTAATCAATGAACCTATGTTAAAAGGGCTTCGTAAGTCATCTAGATAAAAGCGTATAGGCAATAGTCCTTCATCACCAACGTTTGTATTATCTTCTTGTAGATACGGATTCAGATCCCATTCTGCGACACTCATGCCTAATTCATCTAATAAATTGTGGTACAAGGTATCTAGTCGCCTGTACCTTAGATTGCTTGCACGAGGAACTATTTCTGCCTCATCATCTTGCAAGGTGGCGTGGTACTTGCTCCAAAACGCTTCTGCTAATAATTGCTGTTTTAAGCCCTGCCAGTACGCTTCATCCCAATCTTGGTTGTGCAATAAATCATAGAGAATACGAGGATGTTTTCTTAAGCGTGTCGACTCTTTAAGGCTGGCAAGCTTTTTAAGCGTGATCATCAGCCCACTTTATTGTCAAAGATTCCATTATCCATTTGCCAACGCGGCGTCAGTGACACATTCTCTTTGCGGATGAATTCATACTGGAAATACAAATTCCTAATACTGTCATAATATATGATGGAATCCTCATAAAAAATGAACGGTGGTTTAATCTCTCCAGCAGCAAGAGAAAAAGAAAGCGTATGATTATTTGTAAAAGAAATGGCATTATATTCTTGATACCATATTTCAAACTGATTATTGCTTTCACTCATAAAACCAATGCGATGATTATTCTTATAGAGTCTTTGGTCTGTATTTCTTAGTTTAGTTGGCAGCGTTTTATAATCTTTGACAAAACCTGTCAATCTATCAATGATGAGCAAATCATTATCGTTATAGGCTAAAAGAGTATCTTGTTTGGCAGAAGCAATAACGCTAACAACAGTGAGATCGGTTTCCGTCTCCGTTTCCGCTACTAATTTGTTTTGTTGCACAGAATAATAGCGTAAATAGCCATTGCTCTGATAAAGCATGAGGGTTTTATTGCTCTTTCCCAGATAAGCATATTCTGTAAAACTAGAAATATTACTGATTGTATAAGCTTTCTTGCCCGTCACAGTATTAATCAGTTCTATATTGAAGACATTATTTATCGCATCATCAAAAATAAAATACAATCCATCCATACTAAAAGTATAAATTTCAGGAATAGAGCTCAGCAGCTGTGTGAATACGATTCTGTCTTCTGACCAATTCCACCCCATTAAATAATATTGATAATCGTTTTCAAGAATTAACATCAGTTGCGGTTGACGCGGATTAGAAATTGTCTGCGTAATAACAAATCCTTCATTCAATACAAAAAAAGAGAGCAGCGAACTATCTTTACCGCTGCGTACTTCTAGTACATTGAGTTCCTCTTGATAAATAACAAAAACTTCATCTCCTGCATCACTAATATTGATCTGGTCATCAACAACGACATTCGCACTCAGGTGAATATTGGCAACAAAGAGACTAACAATGATATAGAATAAAGCTCTCTTCATAATTTATTTAACTGAAAAATGAACTGATATCAGCAAACATCACAAAGATGAACAATGTCAGCATGAAGGCAACGCCTATTTTTTGATAAATTTCTATAGCCTTATCTGAAACAGGTTTTCTTTTAATGAGTTCTATAAGGTAAAGAATAAATTGTCCGCCATCCAAAACAGGAATAGGTAATAAATTGGTGATGCCAAGGGCAACACTCAGTAGAGCTAAAAATGAAATGAGCGAAAACCCTTGTCCTCTGGCTATACTTTGTTGTGTTATTTCACCTGTTTGCTGAATAATTCTGATAGGGCCAGAAACAACATTCTGCAGTTTTACCCCACGAAAAAGTATTGCGAAGCTTTTGATATTTAATTTGAGTACACCAAGGCTTTCGTGATAGGCAGCAGCCAAAGCTTGTCCTAAATTGAGAGGAGGGATGATGCTCACAGGAGTGTTAAAATACAATCCCCATTCTTGAGGTACGAAATCATCAATGATTGTTCCATCATTCAGCGTCAAACGCAAAGGAGCTCCAGGTTCCAAGGTCTTGCTCATCTCTGAAAAGTCATATGTTGTATCAACTACTTTATCGTTAAGAGCGCTTATAACATCACCCATCTTGAGTCCGACACCTTCGGCCCAACCACCATCGCTAACAGCGCCTATCTCGATATCTATCCAAGGATAGACACCTATCGTACCTAAGCCTGTTTCTTTATTCAAATAAGGGTGCAAAATACCATTATAACGAATCTCATCTCGCAAATACATGACAGAAATATCTGTACTACCACTCAAGGCAACCGCATTACGCAAATCGTCAAAATTACCTACCGCATTATTGTCAATCTGTAAAATGATATCGCCCGTTTTGAGTCCTGCTATTTTAGCAGGCGTATCTTCAAGACCATCATAAATGCTATCAAAATCTGCTATTGAAGGGACAATTAATTTGGGGGGGATCTCTGATTTTGTTTGAGTAAAGATGCTAAACGCAAAGACAAAGAGCACATAGCAAAAAACAACATTAATAAAAGGACCAGCGAGGACCACTAATATCTTTCGCATAGGATGCGCTTGCTTGAAATTCGTTGTTTTACTGTCTTCAACTTCAAGACTCTTCTTCCCTACAGAATCCTCTGTAGATTGCTCTATTTTATTGAGACCCGTGTTCTCATCTTCCATTTTGCAGTAACCGCCCAAAGGGATAAGGGAAAGACGAAATTCGGTTCCTTTAGAAGATGTTCTTTTAAAAATGACAGGGCCCAGACCCACAGAAAATGCTTCCACCCTAATTTTACACAGTCTCGCCACCCAAAAATGACCGAGTTCATGAATAAAAACAATGAGCGAAAGACCTAGAATACCTAAAATAATATTTAACATACTATGCAAAAAAATAATAAAAGATGGGGGCAGCAAAGAGCAAGGAATCTATAGAATCCAAAATGCCACCTCGACCGAGAATACGATTCCCCGAATCTTTGACACCGCAAGATCGTTTAAAAGATGATTCAACCAAGTCACCAATATTAGCAACCAGTGCAATCACAAAACCCGCAAAAATCAATGTCAAGAAATCAAACGGTATAAATTTGCGAAATAAAAGCTCTAAGAGTAAGGCGAGTATGACGATCCCGACGAGACCACCAATGAATCCTGCCACACTCTTATTAGGGCTGATAAAAATAATATTTTTATTTGTTTTGCCGAAAAGAACTCCTGCCAAATAAGCTGTAGAATCATTGACAAAAACATAAAGTAAAAACAGAATAGGTAGAAATCCATCGTCGCCTAGATTCAAAACAAGAATCCAATAACCGCTCAGCAGTCCTATATAAAACAATGAAAATATGCGCAAGGCAGCCTGTGGCAAAAGGAGTTTTATCGCCTCATCGTCGACAGGAATAAAAGCAGATTTTGTTAATAGAAGAAAGGATGCAAAAAGAAAGAAATAGATAATAATATTGACAGAAAATAGCGAAAACGTGGTCAGATAAAACAACACGCCCAGTATGACATTGATCGTTCCCAACCAGTATTTTTCGTTCTTATCAAAATAACCGGCCTTTACCAACATATCGCAATATTCGCTGGTCGCCAAGGCAATTACCACGAGGCCCAACAGCCACAAGAGTAATTGGTTTCCGTAAGGTACAAAGATGGGAATTAAGACCAAAATAGGGATGGCTGTGACAAATAAAATTACACGTTGTACTGCATTTTTCATACGGGTATTCCTCCAAACTTCCTATCGCATTGGACAAAATAATCCAAGGCTCCAGACAGTTCTTTGTCACCCCAAGAGGGCCACATTAAAGGGCTAATAAAAATTTCGGCATAAGCCACTTGCCATATCATAAAATTACTGATACGAGATTCTCCACCTGTGCGAATCAGTAAGTCGACCTCGGGCAATTCCCCATGATCAAGACAAGTCTGAAACAGTTTTTCATCCACATCAGTTGTTGGATCTAGGGCTCTTATTTTTTGCACGGCTCGTAAGATTTCATCTCGCCCACCATAATTAATGAGCAAATTTACCGTTAAGGACTGATTATTTGCGGTGACCTGAGCAATTTCATTCATCGCCTGAATGACTTTCTCTGGTAGATCTTCTTTTCTTCCTGAAAAAATGACTTTGATATCATTCTCTAAATAAAAAGGAATTTCTTTGCGTAAATGTTTTTCTATCAATTGCATCAAAACATTAACTTCCAAACTCGTTCGTTTCCAATTTTCGGTAGAAAACGCGTACAAAGACAAAAAAGGGATTTTATGCGACAATACAGATAAAACAACCTTCTTTGTCGCATCGATTCCCTTTCTATGTCCCCACGCTCGTGCTTTACCTTGTTGGTTAGCCCATCGACCATTACCATCCATGATAATGCCTATGTGTCTGGGAAGGGAAGCATTCGTCTTCACTAGATTTCCAAAATTTCTTTTTCTTTATTAGTAACGATTTGCCCCACTTTTTCAACAAAAGCATCGGTGATTTTTTGCACTGATTCTGATCCTCTTTTTTGATCATCCTCGGCAAACTCACTGGCCTTTTTAATCTTTTCATTAATGTCTCTTCTGACATTACGTAAAGCAACCTTGGATTTTTCACCCATGCTTTTGGCTAATTTCACCTGCTCTTTACGCTTTTCTTCCGTCATTGCAGGGACATTAATTCTAATGACGTTGCCATCATTAGAAGGATTCAAGGACAAGTCAGACGCTAAAAGAGCTTTCTCTATATCTGAAACAGTATTTTTGTCAAAAGGCTGTATCACAATGAGGCGTGCCTCTGGAAGTGAAATGTTAGCGAGTTGATTCAATGGTGTCGGGCTTCCATAATAGTCCACCCTAATCTTATCAAACAATGCGATAGAAGCTCTACCGCTACGCACTTTTGCTAATTCATCGTTCAAAGCATGCAAAGCTTTATTCATATTCTCTTCACAGAGAGACTCTACTTCTGATATTGTAGCAAACATAATTTTTACTCAGCACCAACAGAAATATATTCAAAGTGACTTAATTCTAAACTCGTATTAAGTTTTTTAGCAACTTGAAGAATAATGTTTTTAACAGCCGTTTTATCTTCTTTTACAAAGCCTTGCTCTAAAAGACAAATTTGACTTAAATGCTTATTGACCTTGCCTTTGATAATATTTTCAATGACATTGGCTGGTTTTCCAGCAAGGTCTTTTGACTGCTCTGTGAAAATGGCTGTTTGTTGTTCAATATAGTCACTCGCAACATCTTCACGCTTAAGATAAGCAGGATTGAATGCAGCAATATGAAGAGCTAAGCCAAAACCTAATTCTTCTATTTCTGGTCGAGATTCTGCTGTAACAGCGCCACAATCAAGTACAACTAAGGCAGCAATGCTACCTTCATTATGTAAATAAGCCGTTGCAACTTGATTCTCACTGAGATCCAAAGCAACGATTTTTTTCACTTGAAGGTTTTCATTAAGAATAGAAATCCCTTCTTTTACAAGGTTAACAATTTTCTCATCATCTGTTTGAGTAATGCCCTGCTCTAAAACGAGAGTAGCCAAGTTGTTACCCAACTCTTTATACTTATCAGTTTTAGCAACGAAATCAGTTTCGCAAGTGAGCTCTACAAGCACAGCTTTAGAACTGGTAACTTTGTAGAAAACAGCGCCTTCAGAAGTGGCTCTACCCATTTTTTTATCTGCGGAAGCAAGACCTTGTTTCTTGAGGAATACTTCTGCTTCAGCGAAATCGCCGTTTGTCTCTTGTAAGGCTTTCTTACAATCTAACATTCCAGCGCCAGTTTTATCTCTTAATTTTTTTACGTCAGCGGGAGCTACACTCATTATTTGCCTTCCTCTACTTTAGCCTCTGTTACTTCTGCAGGAGTTTCTACGACTTCTGCAACAACTTCTTCTTGAACAACAGTTTCTTGCTGAGCTTCTTCGTTCAATGTTTCTACCACTTGTAGACCCACTTCATTGTCAGCTTCAATAACAGCGTCGGCTATCATTTGCGTGAACAAACTAATTGCACGAATAGCGTCGTCATTACCAGGAATAGGATAAGTTACACCTGTGGGATCACAGTTTGTATCAACGATGGCAACCACAGGAATACCCAATTTCTTGGCTTCGTGCATTGCTATCTCTTCTTTCTTAGGATCGATGATAAAGATGAGACTAGGAAGACCTGTCATTTCTTTGATACCACCGAGTGTGCGTTCTAGTTTTTCTTGTGCTTTAACGAGTTTAGAAACTTCTTTTTTGGTTAGATTGTCGAAAGAACCATCTGTGGCCATTTTTTCTATGCGTTTAAGGCGACCAATAGATTTACTGATAGTGGAAAAATTGGTGAGCATACCGCCCAACCATCTATGATTCACATAGAACATGCCGCATCTTTGAGCTTCTGTAGCGATAGACATCTGAGCCTGCTTTTTTGTTCCTACGAACAAAATACTTCCTCTTGAACGAACTACATTTTGTACTTCTGCATAGGCTTTGATAATAGCTTTCATTGTCAACTGCAAGTCGATGATATGTATTCCATTACGTTCAGCAAAAATATACTTTTTCGCGTTGGGATTCCATCGTTTCGCTTGATGTCCAAAATGAACACCCGATTCTAATAAATTTTTCATGGTCACAATTGCCATCTATTCACTCCTCGATAAACCAGTAAGCTGGTCACCTGCATAAAATCTAACACAATATTTTTCTAAAAAAACAACATTATGCTTTCATAATTTACTTTCCAATCTCATTTCTAATAAAAGAGATAAAAAGCATTGTTAAGATAATGATGAATTTAAGTACTTTATTCAAGTGAATGTTTGCAAATTTTTATAGCATCTTCTGTTCTCAAGATAATGACAAGATATTCATTGCTTGAACTTTCTCATTGATTATAATAAGCTCCAACAGAAATTTTTAAGAGGAAATAATTTATGCAAGCAAAAAAAACTATTTTAATCACCGGATGTTCAAGCGGTATTGGCTATGAATTAGCGCTATTTTTCGCACAAAAAGATTGGTCGGTTATTGCGACTGTCAGAAATAGAGACCAAAGAGTAGCGTCTCAATCAGAGCAAAAAATCATGGAATTACTCAAGCACAACGCGATTACACTGTTAGACTGTGACATGGATTCAGAAGAAAGCATGGATGCACTGATCAAAACGATAGAGCAAGAAAACGGACGCCTTGACGCACTGATCAACAACGCAGGCTATGGTCGTGCTCGCTTGTTTTCTAATCAGAATATACAAGAAGCGAGACAGCAGTTTCAAACCAATTTTTTTGGCCCAGCCTACTTGATTCACAAACTGATGCCTCTGTTTCAACAAAATTTTTCCGAGAAAAAACGCTCCGTTATTATCAACATCAGTAGCATAGTCGGAGAAATCGCTCTGCCTTTTTACTCGTACTACGTCGCTTCTAAGCATGCCATAACGGGTTTGACAAACGCCTTGGCGATGGATTTAGCGCCTTTTAACATAGTGGTCAAAGCCGTCGCTCCTGGGGGAACTAAAACCAATTTCTTTCACAGCGTCGAGCCAACAGAAAACTTGCATCCCGTCGAGGAGCAATTGTACCGCAATTTTGAACACTCAAATTATAACCGCAACAAAACGCTGAACACCCCGCCCTCTGTCGTTGCAAAAAAAATATACGCCATTACGCTCAAAAGTTTCAGCCAAAAACCATTGCAGGGGAAATGGCTGCTTCACACGGGCAAAGACGCCAACCTTGTTCACTGGCTGAAATCGTGGATCCCACAAAGCCTCTTGATCAAGGGAGCTGTTCGCAGTTTTGCAATGAACAAAACACAAAAATAATCACTATGGCAGAATTATTTTTAGTCAATCACAGCTTTGATCAGCCCATTGGCAAACTCTATATTTTGGGGAATGCAGAAAAAATCTTGGCTCTCAGTTATCACAACGATGAGTCACAAAGCCCAGCAATGAGAAAAAAGGCGAAGATTTTCATGCAACAAAAACACGCTCAAAAAGCGGTAAAAATTGAAGACGCTCCCACTTTATTGCAAACCTTGGTACTCGACCTCAAGCAATTTATAGCGAAGCCCACCATTGACACATATCAAAAAATCTCCGCTTATCCCAGAGAAATGCACGGAACGGATTTTGAGAAAAAGGTCTGGGATGTGATTGCGCAAATTCCCTTTGGCTCTTTTCTTTCTTACAAAGATATTGCGGAAAAGATAGCCCATCCACAAGCAGTCAGAGCCGTTGGACGAGCGACGGGGCAAAATCCCTGTTCTATTATGGTGCCGTGCCACAGAGTATTAGCGAGCAATTTGTACATTACTGGCTATACGGGCGGTCTAGAAAAAAAAATATGGTTATTGAATCAAGAAAAAATAAAATATTATATAAAAAAATAACACACGCCAATTCTGTAGATTATTTATGCTTTGCTCATATAATTATCAAAATAAGAAAATCATTATAGGTATATATTTTATGGGACTATTAACAAAAATAACTCAAACAAATTTCTGCGTTCCTCTCTCATCCACGAGCAAAAATGATGCGATAGAAGAACTGTTCCGCTTTATTCAAAGCAATCCAGCACTCACTTCATTTGACCTTGCTAAAAGCGATGTGTTTGAAAGAGAAGACGATAGAAGCACGGGATTAGAAAAAGGTATAGCCCTTCCTCACGCTAGTTCCTCGGGTGTCAGTGCGCCCATTGTGGCTGTTGGCATTTCAAATCACGGCATAGATTTTGGCGCTTTGGATGGCAAAATTTGTAAGATTATCATCCTTGTTCTCACCCCACCAGAAGAGAAAAACATACACTTAGAAACTCTGATGGACGTTGCCTTGTACTCTAAGTCAAAACAATTTATTGACGCTTTACCTGCGACAACAACGCCCGAAGAAGCCTATCACATTTTCAAGACCTGTCTTGATCAGTAAGCATTCATCGCAATATGCGCTAGTCTTCGAGTTCTGACAACACCTGATTATACATTTGCGTTAATTTGGCTTCTAATCCTTGCGTATCTTCTCTTTTTTCTAGCAGATGAGAAAAGACCTTGCGTGCATCTAATTCAGCAATATCTTCTACCTGCTCATTGGCATCCAAAATGCCGTTCGTTTGCATTTGTGTTTTGATGCGCAAAATTTCTATGGGAGCAGAGACGCTATTAAACAACTCTTCGACCACCTGTTCGCCCAATTCATTGCCCTGATAATTAATTTCCAGCCAGACACTTTCTTCGCTATCAAACTGCTCTAATTCTAATTTCAGAGCTTCTTTACTCGTTCCAGACAGGCGTTTGAGTAATTGAGAGGAGGGAATTTTTTTGACTGCTATAGTTTTAGTCAATGCACCGTCGACCAGCTCAAAGTCAATGATAATGACCTGTTTTTGCTGTGTTACTTCGCCAAAACCCATGGCAATGGGGCTACCGCTATAGCGCAAATGTTCTTGCCCACCCAGTATTTGTGGCACGTGAAGATGACCTAATGCGAGGTAATCGAAGCAATCGGGGAAAAAAGAAGACGGGATATGCCCCAGAGAGCCAACGTATAATTCTCGCACTCCATCCCCCGTAACGGTCGTACCGCCAGCAGCAAACAAATGCCCCATAGCGATAATGGGCGGCTTGATGTCGTGCGTGCTATAACACTGGTCTTGCAGGGCTTGCGCTCGCTTTCCTGCGTCTTGGTAAATTGATTTCAGCTTTTCTGTCACCAACTTATCTTTGTCTTCTATACTTTCGTAATCAGAGACAAGGCGTAAATCTTGTTCACGCAAATAAGGGATGGCACAAACGATGGCGTAAGGGATGTCATCGTCGTGCAGCAAAAACACTTCGTCGGCAAAATCGGCTGAAGGAATGCCAAAAATGAAAGTATTACCTGTGAGGGTGATGAGGCCTTTAGACGCCCAGAAAAAAGTGGGGCTGTCGTGATTTCCCGCAATAATGACAATGTGTTTGCAGAGAAGATGCGCTTTTTTGATGAACTCATAGTACATAGACTGCGCTTTGAGAGACGGGCTGGCGGTGTCAAAAACATCTCCCGCAATAAGCAGCAGATCTATCTTTTCGTTACGCAGAACGTCCAGAAGCCACGAGATAAAATGCGCCATTTCATCGTAGCGTTCCTTTTTATATAATTTTTTACCAAGATGCCAATCGGCTGTGTGCAATACCTTCATATCTATTGATTTTATGCATTCTATGCTTTAAAACAAGGCTATCAATATTCAGTTGTAAAACCGTAGCCTATATAACGATATCTCGCTATTCTGTCACTAATATCTCTATTGATGAGAAATTCAAAGAAAGCACTATCAAACTCGGACAAATTTCTTTTGGGCGAAGTAAAATCAAGATAAACAATGACGTCGTCGCTATCGTAGCCAATCAATGCGATTCGGATATAGTCTTCATCAAACTCATCGCCGTCATATATAATACCTGTGAGTATAGCATAAGAGGACGAAATAAAAGAGAAATCAAAGTCCGAAAAGCTGTAATTAAAAGAATCGAGATAATCGCCTGCGCGTGCGGCAATAACGTCCAATTCTAATCTATCGATGCCTCGTTTTTTTTTAAGATTATTGTCAAAGATAAAAGGCGTGTCCTGCAGTGGCGCCAAAGGCATGCTCGTCAGGACTTTATCTTCAAATATCAGTGTGTTATTTTTATTATAGCCCTTCACTCTTACAAGAACGTCCCTGTAAGAAAACTCTGAAGAATTGCCCACCATGCCTATAATAAGCCAATGTTTTGTTTCGGGGTCAATGTAACTATTATAAGTTAGGATCTCAATGGTTTGTGCCTCTAAATTAAAGGCACTCAGTAGAAAAAAAATTGCAACAAAATAACTAAAAAAATTACTCTTCATCACGCAAAACGTTATCGAATGATTTCACAACCTCTGATTCTTTGACCGCAATGTCACCATCATCTTTTGTCACTAATAACAACGAATAGACCTTCACGCCTTCTTTTTCCGCTAAACGGTAAACATCTTCACTGGTAATATCGCCTTTGGGGACGGTGTGAGGCGGGGCATCTCCCACCAAAATAATCAATTTTTCTTCAGCAACCCAATCAAAATCTTTCAGCCCAGCATACAAGCCTTCGTACACGGCTTCTTCCAAATCCTGTCCACCAGCAACGGTGATGTTCTGTATGCCATTGTTGATGTCTCGAGGCTTGTATCTATAACCAATGTTTTTGGTCAAATACTCTTCTTTGTAGTCTCTGTAAAAAACAAATCCCACACGATAATTGACAAATTTATTTAAATCATCTTCTAAAATATTCACTAAATGTTCTTTGACATAGTCCAAAAAGGCTTGCATACTCACCGTCGTATCGATGACAAAAACAAGGTCTAATTCATCTCCTGTGAGGCTACTCAAATATTCTTTGATATTTTCGCCCGCATCAGAGGCCGAACCAACAACCGCAAAGTCACCGTTCGTCCTCTCGCCTATTTCAGAAAAATCTTTCTCGGCAAGAAGGGGTTCATTATCTAGCTCAGGCAATTCCTCAATATTCAGTACAAAGGGATTATCGACATAGCCGCCGCTATAATCGGCGTAAGGCTTGGCAAAAGCTCTGACATTAATCCAACTTCCTCGACCTATTTCCAGCTGTCCTTGCCTCGTATAAGGATAGCCATAAGTGACATTATACGGTATGAAAACATGGAATCCGCCCTCGGGAAAATAAGATACGGCTTCGGGACTAGAGTCTAACAAAAAATACAGTGGCTCTTTAGGCTCTAAAAACTCACCGTTCAATATTCTGCGTTCGTCGCCATTAATAGGATTATATTCATAAGATCGCAGAGTATAACTATGAAACCTTTTTTCAGGGTCAGCGGATGACTCTGTAAGTAAAATGGACGACAAACCAGGTTTATTACGTATCCATAAGTGAAAGCCATTTTCATTGGGGGAAATTTCTATATACGTATCTCCAGCTTTTAGCCGTAAGTCTTCTGCTTGAGAATAAAGTACTATGGGTATCAGACATTGTATTATCAAAAAAAGCAGGATGGGTTTATTATATAATTTCATTTTAGTCTCGTTTTATGTCATCCTGTGAACCTTGACTAGAACACAGATATAAACAAAAACGGCTATTTGACTAAAAAAATAATATTAAATTTCATCAATATGCGAAGAAATCATAAATTAAGCCTAACTTATCCCCTCATTTATCCGAAATAGCATATAAAGAAGGTTTATATTGTGTCGCTCATGTATGCAAATATAAAGTATAAAAATATGATAATGGAAAGAAGGATTCTACTAATATGAGAAAAAAATGGTTTATATTGGCACTCGCCTTGTTTTTGCCTTATGCGACAATGTTAAACGCTGAAGTACTAGATTTAGGTACAATAGAGACAGGGCAAAGAGGTGTTGATAATAGCTATATTAGCTTCCCTATTACCATTCGCTATGACACAAATACTTTACTCTTTGCCTTGTCCTTGGAAGGCAAGCCTACAGATTCGACCTTGCCTCCTCCATCAAGTGAATCTTCTGCTGAAGACTCGCTTACGCCCCAAAAGACTATTCCTGTTTACTTTGAATTAATCGGCGTAAAAACGATAGATGGACTTTATGAATTAGATGTCTTTGCCGCTGTTTCAAAAAAGTTTAAACAGTGGAGCGAAGTTGCTGCGATTAATAATATAAAAGACATTAAGAAAGAAATGCTGAAAATCACCACAAAATCCAGTTGGTACATTAACGGAAGATGGTTTCGTTCCTATCAAGCTTATACCACAATCAAGGTAGTATTCTATGTTATTGATGAAGTACCCTTTGTTGCTTTTGAATTTCCCACCCTTGTTTCGACAAACAGAAACAAGCCATCAGATATAGAATTGCCCGATAGTTACTGGTATGAAAGTACTTTTGAAGCTGTCGACCTTGTCGCATCTCAAGAAAAACTCACAGAGAAAATCAATGAACTAGAAGCTCTCAAAAATAATGAAGAACTTTTTTATTAGATAAAAAAAACACCCTAAAAAAGGGTGTTTAAAGATCATATAAAAACTTAAGTGATAAGAATTATTTAAGCAGTTTACCAAAAACCTTTTGGATAGAACGTTTTTCAACCACTTCTATTTTCTCTAATCTATTCACTAAATACTTAATGCAGTCACTTGCACGAGCGTTTCTAGCGCTAGCAAAAAAAGGCGTCTGGTTGCGCACCATCTTGCCGACTAAGGGGTCGTCATAAATATAGCCAAGATAGTCGACTTCCATATTCAGATATTTATCCGCCAAAGTCATGAGTCTCGTAGCAACAGACTTTCCTTCTTTTACGGACTGCACTCTATTAACTATAACTTGAAAATTCCCTTCTATGTCAGTAAACTCTGTGCTAATCACTTTCAGAAAACTATAACAATCTGTCAACGATGTCGGCTCTGGCGCTGTCACTATCACAATATCATCTGCGAGGCTCAAAAAACTGGCCGTATTGCTATCAACACCAGGGGGCATATCGATAATGATGACATCAATATAGGACAATATTGAAAGTTGTCGTAAGATATCAGCGCGTTCTTCGTTAGAAAGTTTAGACGCTTCGCCAAAACCAGACAGACCAGGGATAAACTCTACGCCTTCATACTTTGTAGAAATGATGACGTCTTTTAACTTTTGGCTTCCATTGATAACATGGTACAAACTGTATTTTGGAATGATGCCAAACAAAATATTCACATTGGCAAAACCAAGGTCTGCATCAAAAATGAGCACTCGCTTTTTCATTTCACTATAAGCAAGAGCTAGATTGACGGCTATGTTAGATTTACCAACACCGCCCTTACCGCTAGCAACCGCAATAACACGCATGCTTTTTTCATCAGCAGTTCCGACCGCATCCGTATTCTTACTCATTGTTTCTTTCAAGTATTCTGCTTGATCGCTCATAATTCTTCCATTCTTGTAAATTTACTTTTAAATTCTTCTTGCTCGTTCATTGTGAGATCAACATCAATTAAACGTTTCAATATTTCACTGATATTCGCTTTGACTATATCTTCTGGGACATTTTGACCAACAG
This sequence comes from uncultured Spirochaetales bacterium, assembly GCA_964425555.1. Classification (GTDB taxonomy): domain Bacteria; phylum Spirochaetota; class Spirochaetia; order SP-2023; family CAYRNA01; genus CAYRNA01. The sequence goes on along the minus strand of CAYRNA010000004.1, from coordinate 14,891 downwards.
TAAAAAAACTGAGAGGCACTCTATGCTTGAGAAATACACTTAACGCTCCACCTATAGTTTTAGTTTCGTCCACTTTCGTTAAAATAACACTCTTTATATCTAAAGTTTTAAAAGATTCGAAAACTTTGGCTAGATCTTCTTCTTTGGAACTGGCGCTAACTGTCAGAATAATCTGTCTATCCTTACCGCAAACCTTCAGCAAAAGGTTCAAACGTTGCGCTCTTTCATCTTCGGTATAACGACTATGACCGTAAGTGTCTATTAAAAAATAATCAACATCCTTGTCATTGTCAAGCACTATTTGCAATTCTTCGGGGGTCGTGAGCCAGTGAAAAGGGATTTTGAGCAACTGGGCATACTGTTTTGACTGCTCATTTGCGCCTATGCGAACAGAGTCTAAACTGATGGAAACAAATTTTGGTGCGCTATCATTTTTTCGTAAAATATAATGGGCAGCGATTTTGGCGATGGTGGTCGTTTTGCCCACGCCTGTCGGTCCGACAAAAACAAGATTTTTACCGCCGTCTTTAAAGGAAGTCTTCAACTTTAATTGCTTCAATATCCACATCAACACTGTAAATTGTCTTTGTTTAGGATTTTCTAATTCTGAATAAGCCATGTCGTGGCGTAGCATATTTAAAAGATCAGAGGTCAGCCTATCATTAAAGCCATTTTTGCGCATAAAAAGTTCTACTTTCTGCAAAGGTCCCAATAAGCGAGGAGATTCTTGTAAATTCTCAAGGAAATAATTGACATCGTTTAAACGCTCATAAATGGCCGAATGCAACTGCATCATATTATTGTTGGCAGCGGGTGCGGGCTTTGTTTCTTCACTTTCGACTACGCGTTCTTTGATCAGACTTTGCTTGCTTTCTATGAGATTTCTGGTGCTCATTAATTCACTCATATCGTAATGAACACGCCATCTGTGGCCCTGCCAATAGCCCCAATGCCAAAAATTAAGCTTCTCGAAATAATCGATGCGATAATTTTGTGCATATTTTTGATAGAGTTCCTTTTGAATCAATTCTTTGGAAATTCCCTCTAATACCGATTTCGCCATTTACCCCTCACACACACGCTCATTATACTGATATTTCTGCATAACTTTGCACATGAACATCATTGCTTATTTCATTATACGAAAGAATGGGCAATGAAGGTAGATCTCTTGATGTCAAAGATTGTAATAATGGACGAATCAGCTCGTTGCAGAGGACAACAGGCTGGAAATGACCCTGTGTTTCTAGCTCTTGCATATTTTTTTTGAGACTGTTAATGAGTTGGAGGCGCTGATTAGGATCAAAAACAGCAATGTCACCGTCCGCCGTTTCCACTTTAGATTCGGCAATAAATTGTTCCAAGCTGGAGGCTACGGTCATCACGCTCAAATTTTTATCTTTGTCGCAATGCTGAAATGATATTTGCCTCTTGAGAGCTTGCCTTACTTTTTCGACCAAGAACCCTCTATTCTTGGTCATTTCGCCATAGTCAGCCAGCGTTTCTAATATGGTCACGAGGTTGCGAATAGAAATATGTTCATTGAGCAAGCTCTGTAATACTTTCTGTATTTCACCCGTATTGAATATTTTGGTGACATCTTCGACGACCACAGAAAAATCATCCTTGAGCGTTTTCAGTATTTGTTGCACTTCTTGTCTTCCGAGCAATTCGGCTGAATGGTTGCGTATGGCTTCGGTCAAATGCGTCGCAATAATGGTGGGCGAATCGACGACAGTGTAGCCATTGCGTTCGGCCTGCTCTCTTTGCTCATCATTGACCCACAATGCAGGAAGATTAAAGGCGGGATCAACGGTCTCTATCCCTTCAATCTCTTCAAATACTTCGCCAGAATTAATGGCCATGTATTTGCCCATTTCAATCTGCCCCATTCCCACTTCTTGCTCTTTGATTTTGATGGAATATTCAAACGCTTCCAATTGGATATTATCCATGATCCTGATAGGCGGCACGACCAGTCCCATGGACAATGCGGTTTCCTTGCGAATGCGTGTGATGCGTTCGAGCAATTCGGCACCATTTTCTTGATCGACGAGAGGGATGAGGCCGTAGCCAACTTCTAAGGAGATGGGATGAATGGGGACGACAGGAGAAAATTCTTCGTTGGTCGATTCACTCTCTTTTTCTTGGCTAAATTCTTCATCTTTAATGCGTTGTTCTTCTGTGACTGTCTTCGAGCGATTGAGTCTGAAACCTCGCCATGTGAGTAAAGCGGCAAAGGGACCTAAGATGTACCAAGGGAAACCTGGCAGCAAAGCGAGTACCAATAAAAACCCTGCTGACATCCAATAGACTTTCGCTTCTTGGTTGAATTGTTCCAGCACGTCTTGGCTAAAAGATGAATCAGAAGAAACTCTTGCGACGACTAAAGCGGTGGCAACCGAGATCAACAGTGCCGGAAGCTGTGACACCAAACCGTCACCAATGGTCAGAGAAGTATAGGTCGCAAAGGCCATACCGAGAGGCTCGCCGTTGATTCCAACACCGACAATCAGACCGCCAATAATATTGATCAGGGTGATGACGATACTGACCTTTACATTTCCCGAAACAAATTTATTCGCACCATCCATAGAACCGTAAAATTCACTGGTCTTATCCAGATGCTCTTTCTTGGCTTTGACTTGTTCTTCGGTCAAAACCCCCGCATTAAATTCTGCGTCAATCGCCATTTGTTTGACGGGCAATGCATCCAGTGTAAAACGTGCGGCGACCTCTGAGATACGTGTTGAACCCTTGGTAATTACCATAAACTGAACAGCTATGATAATGATGAAAATAATGATGCCCACAAGAATGGAGGACGTTGAAGTTCCCCCGACAACAAAAGAAGCGAACGCACGTACAACCTGCCCATCAAAATTTATCCCTTTGATGAGAATGAGACGTGTAGACGACACATTCAAGGCCAAGCCAAACACAGTGGAGACAAGGAGCATCACGGGGAAAATGGAAAATTCCAAGGGATCTTTGGTGTACATTACCGTTAAAATCACAAATACGCTCACCAACAGATTGACTATCATAAAGAAGTCTAACAATATCGTCGGCATGGGAACCAAGAGCATCAAAATAACGCACATCAGACCAATGACAATAAAGCTCTCGTTAGAACTTTTGCTCAACAACAATTGTCGTAAAAAATTTCCTGTTCGATTGGGACTATTTTGTGCTTGCGCATCACTATTCGCCATATAATTTCTCCTACGCTAAATCTGCGTATTTACCAGACAATCGATAAATTTCTATTAGAATTTTTGACACAACATCCCAGTATTCTTCTGGAATAGTATCGCCAACCTCGACGGAGGCGTACAGGGCTCTTGCCAAGGGTCTGTTTTCAACAATGGGCACGTCGTTTTCATTGGCAATGCGTCTGATTCTGAGTGCGGTGTTATCTTCACCTTTCGCCAACACAACGGGTGCGTTCATGCTCACGGATTCCCACGACAACGCAACGGCATAATGAGTAGGATTGGTGATGATAACGTCAGCCTTGGGTACTTCTGTGCCAATTTTGCTATCCAACAATTGTTGCATGCGCTGTCTCAGTCTATTCTTAACCTGAGGATCACCCTCTTGCTCTTTGAATTCTTTTTTCAGGTCATGTTTTGTCATTTTCAACGAGTCTAAATGTTGCCATCTTTGAAAGAAATAATCGGGTACGGCAAAAACCAACATCACAATAGCGGACTCAATGACAATTTTAAAGGTCGTCATACCTATATGATTCATCGCTTTACTGATGGTTAAAAACTCAGGATTATAAAGGTAGTCTATGCTATTTTTCATATTCAAATAACCGACAAAACTAATCACAGAAATTTTCATCAATGTCTTGAAAAGGTTGAAACCAGCCTCGGGTGAAAGAAAGCTTTTCTGTATCCATTTTGTCACATTAGGCGCTATTTTCGAAAATTTAGGTTCTATTGCTTTTAAACTCCACAGCGGTCCCACTTGGATAAAATTAATCAGATAAGATACCACAACAGAAACGCTAAAAATGGGCAATAACAATTTTGCAAGGAAGGTGAAAATTTCGGCTGTCATGGCATTATTAAAGCCAATATTAGGATTGAGTATTCCATCATAAAAAAATCGTAGCATTTCAATGATGGTTTTGAGCGTAAATTGCGACAAGACCAAGAGCGTCACCATCATAGAAATTAACAGAATAGTCCCACTAATTTCTTGCGATTTGACAACCTTCCCTTCATCACGGGCTTTCTTTAACTGCCTTTCACTCGGCTCTTCTGTTCGCCCTTCATCTTCTGCGCCAAACCACTGCAAGTGCATGGACGCAAAGTCGTTGTCCGCCAGTTTCGCGTCAAGCCAATCATAAGAGCTTTTCTGCTTCTCATGGCTATGATAGAGTTCTTTTTTTTGCGCTAAAACGAGGTGCATAAATTAAGTTAATCCTATATTAAAGAATTGTCTCAGCAACTGAAAACTATTTTCAAAGGTGGCTTCCATTATTTTTACCACATAAGGTACACTCAAAACCAGCATTAATATACCCACCGAAAATTGCACGGGCAAACCCAGTATCAGCAGGTTCATCTGCGGAGCGGCACGCGCCAACAGACCCAAAACTATGCTCAGAAAAAACAGCACCCCAAGCATGGGCAGTGATATTAAAAAGCTATTTAAGAACATATAGCTCAACATGTACAACCAAAAAGACGCATAATGGTTGCTTTGTACGATTAAATCTGCAGCACTCACAATTTCAAAGGATCGATAAATGCCCAGTAAGAAAAATTTCTGCAAGCCATCTATGGTGACAAAGATCCACAATGCCAACAGATTGAAAAATTGTCCCAACAAAGGTGTTTGCACGTTGGATAATGGATCCAAACCCAGAGCCGTTGCCATACCCATAGGCATTGCGAAATATTCTCCTGCCGATTCAAAAATTGCCATAATCACATTGAGGAACAAACCCATCATAAGTCCCAGCAAAACTTCTCCCAAAACTAACAAAAGATAGGTTAAATCTACATCATACGTTGTATCTTGTAAGGCGACCACGCGCCCGAGTACGAAGGCCGAAACAAAAAGAGCTAAGCCTGCTTTCGCCATGCTGGGAATGGCTTGTGATGAAATGACTGGCATAGTTAAGAACAAAGAAATAACTCTCGCAAAAATGAGCAAATAAGTAGGGGCAAAGTCTATAATTTGTTGTAATTCAAGCATTCTATACTTGTGAAATAAATCCCATCATATTAACAAAATAATCTATCATTCGACTACCCGCCCAAGGGCCGAGTAAACCGAGAGTTGCCAAAATTGCTATCATTTTCGGCACAAAAGTCAGTGTTTGTTCTTGAATGGAAGTGACTGCTTGAAAAATAGAAATGAGTAGACCCAGTAAAAGCGAAACGCCCAAAATTGGCCCAACCGTAATGATCAATTCTATCAGAGACTGTCTGATAATAGTAGAAATAAAAACTGTTGACATACTGACCTCCTTAACCGAACCCAACAATAAGTTGTCTTATAATTAAATTCCAGCCATCGCTCAACACAAATAACATCAGCTTAAAAGGTAGTGATATCATAACGGGCGGAAGCATGATCATTCCCATGGACATCAGAATAGACGATATCATAATATCTATGACAATAAAAGGAATATAAATCAAAATCCCTATCTTGAATGCCTCTGAAAGTTCATTGAGAATAAACGCTGGTATCAGAACATAGGTCGGAACATCCGCCATCGTTGCAGGAGCGCTCAAATTGCTCAAATTCATAAATAATCTAATGTTTTCGGGGTTTTCTTCCATTTGTTTAAACATGAAATATCTCAGAGGTCTAATGCCTTCTTCGTATAAAGCCTGCGTGCCTATTTCGCCGTCCCCATAGGGTTTGAGGGCGTTATCGTACATCAATTCAAAGGTTGGCCACATCACGAACAAGGTGAGGAACAACGAAATTCCCATCAACACACTCGTTGGTGGAACTTGCTGTAGAGAAAGCGCCCGTTTGATAAAGTCCATTACAATAGCAATACGCAAAAATGACGTCATCAGTATCAAGAATGACGGTGCCAGCGTAATTACGGCTAAAAACAATAGCAACTGTAAGGAAAACGCAACCTCTTCATTTGAATCAGGTTGGTTTAAGGTCAGTTGTAACCCAGGTATGGGGATATCGTTCAACGGCCCATTTGTGATAGGCGTGTTACTCGGTATTGCCTGCCCTTGTTGAGCGACCAAGAAAGGATCAGCGACTAAAAAAAAATAGAAAACAATCAGAAGGCTTATTCTTTTATTTAAAAATATCCTGCCCCTCTTCCTTTTGCTATTAAATATATTATTTTTCACAATTTTCCTTGCTTATGTTAAAGTTTATCATGTTATTTACCGTTAATTCGATTGAGGCTATCTGGATCATGTCGTTTTGCAGACTAAAAATCATTATTTGAGTTTATCCATTCTATCCTTAAAACTATGTAAACTAGGTGAAGACTTCTCTTCAGAAGAAGAATTTTCACGTTTTTGAGGTGGGGTTTGTTTCTCTTTCAGTACATTCCAATATTTTTGTACTATTTTCTGGAAATCGCCTAAACCGCCCGTCGCTGTATCATTTTTTACCAACCTTAGTTGTTGCACAGTTTCGTCGTCTTTGATCTGATTAATGACAGAAGTTGAGCCACTGCCCAGCAAAAACATTTCATTGCCAACTTCCAACACATGAATGTAGGCATCGCCACGCAATTGTTTGGTCGTCACTAAGCGAATAAAATCACTGTCAATGACCTGTGGTTTCAACGACTTTTTGAATAAGCGAATGATGCCTATGACAATGAGGATAAAGGCAATTAGAACAAAAAAAACGTTCCAGAAAGAGCCTGTATTGTCTGTTAACAACTCATTTGCTGCTGCTTCCTCGGGTGTCTGAAAAACAATGTCTTCTTCTGCGGGGAGTACAAA
>CAYRNA010000004.1:0-7832 GCA_964425555.1 uncultured Spirochaetales bacterium | reverse complement strand
TTGTTCTTGCGCCAAAAGAGGTTCAAGAAACAGCGCATTAAGCAATAGCATAGCGCCAAAAAATACACAAACCAATCTCATTCAAGGACTCCATAGCCCAATTGCTCGAGAGGCGTGACTATCTCTGTAATACGCACACCAAAACTTTCGTCAATAATAACAACTTCACCCTTAGCGATCAATCGTTTGTTGACCAGCACATCGACAGGTTCACCATTCAATTTGTCCAATTCAATGATGGTTCCCTCACCTATGCTCAAAATATCTCTGATTTTCCAGCGTGTTCGCCCTAGTTCCACAGAAAGTTCAACACTCACGTCCATCAACAGATTGATGTTCTGAGGTGTCTCGCCGTTGAGCAGAGGATTCAATTCTGAAAATTGTACCGTTTGAGTTACGGGCGTAATGCCATTCGCATTGCCATTACCTTGCCCCATTCCGCCACTCGCTTGATTGGGTGCTGCCGCCGCTTGGGGAGGTGGTGGGGGTGGCGACAATAAATTAGAGATTGTTGCGGTAACATTAGGTTCCCACAATTCAAGGATCTCCACAGGTTCATCGAGGTCTTCCACAGTAAAGCTATAGCTTGTGGTCTTGTATTCGGATAAACTCAAAGCACCAGCCCCTTCTTCAAGGGTTGCGTTCATGGGAGCGGGAGTCAAAGAAACTTGGCTGCCTATTTGCGTGAGGAAATTACTCAAAAATGTAGACAAGGCTTCATTCAGTGCAGGCAAAGACGCATCATCTAAGTCTTCTTGCTCTTGCCCCATTACGAGCGCTACAAGCTTTTGAGCATTGTCACGGCTCATGAGATATTGCACTGTCCCTGATGCTGCTCCAGAAAAATCCGAAGCCAAGCGTACATATGACGTACCTACTTTATTGAGAATATCAACCGAAGCAAGCATGCTATAATTCGTTTGTGGCGCAGAAATGGCTTTGCCGAGAAACTCCTGTAATACCTGAAGTTTCCCTGCAACCGTTTCTACTACTTTTGCCTCAAATGCAGCATCGTTAGCTGTCGTTGTCGTCTGTACAGGTGCAAGATTTGATGCACCATCATCGCCTTCTGACATTAACGCATTAAGCTCATCGGGGGTTAGGCTATTCTTATCGCTCATGGAATTAAATTTCCTCCAACATTTCGTCGTCTAGGTCGCTCATGCTCGCACTTGAGTCTCTATCACTTTTATAGATTTCAGTGATTTGCACACCAATTTTACCACTTTTACCAGGTAAAACACCAGGTCGTGCTAAATATTTGGGTTCATCGCCCACTTTTATAATTAGATCTTCATTGATTTTCTTGGTATAAATTCGCAAAAAATCATGAGGTTTAAGGTTGACTATGTCTCGTAAATTGACAGACATATTTCCTATTTCCGCAGTAATGGGAACTTCCATATCGAGCATATTTTCTCTAATATGCGAAATGTCTTCGCTGGTACTATTTTGTTTAACATTAGAGTACCAATATTGCGCAGAAAAGTTACTGATAATGGGTTCTAGCGTCAAATAAGGTATACAAAAGTTGATAACGCCTTCGACGCCTTCTATGCGTGTTCCCAAGGTAATAAGCACAACAATTTCACTGGGGGGAACGAGTTGCGCAAACTGTGGGTTGGTCTCTATACGACCGAGCCGTGGACGCAGGTCAACAACTTGTGACCATGATTCACGCATATTACCCAAGATACGCACAAGAACTCCTTCTTGAACGGCTTGCTCTATCTCTGTCAATTCCCTTATTTCTGTAAGGGGATTCCCTTCTCCACCAAGCAACAATTCTACAATAGAAAAAGTTAGTGCAGAATCTATTTCTAACAATGCAGAACCTTTGAGAGGATCCATATTGACAATAGACAGCATGGTTGGCGAAGGAATGGAACGAATGAATTCGTCGTAAGTGAGTTGATCAACCGACGCAACATAGACGTTGACAAGGCTACGCAATTGTGCCGACAAAGTTGTGGTACACAAACGGGCAAATGTCTCGTGCATGATAGTTAAGGTACGTATCTGCTCTTTGGAAAACTTGTCGGGTCGCTTAAAGTCATATAAACGAACACGCTTGCGTTTTCCAATATTAGCAACAGGACTATCCGCATTCTTTTTATCGTTAGCCTCGTCCTCTGGACGTGAGATCGTTGCGAGGAGGTTATCTATATCTTCTTGTGATAATATATCAGCCATATTTAAATCTTTTTAGAAAACTAAAAATCTATCACCTGAAAATCTAAAAATAGAATTTCTTGGACCTGACCTAATAATAATTGGTTAATGTTCAATAACAATTCCTGCTTAATAAATTTTTCATTGGATGGTTTAAGTAATTCTTTTGATCGAGAACTAAAGAAAGAACGTATCATATCTGTTAATCGAGGATATACCGCAACGAGTTCGGTATACAAGGCTTCATCTGTTGCGAGATAGCCAAGACGTACAGTAACAACCACTGTACTCGGTTGTGGATCGCTCGTGGCGGTTCTAATTTCTGGAATCAGATCGAAATAACTGAGTTGCGGAGGAACCACTTGGAAAGTATTGCTACTATCCAAAATAATTTCATCACGTGTCCCTTTCTCTAAGACACGAACCGTAATAATAGATACCGTAACCACAAACCCAAATAAAATGATAATACCAATAACAATAGTGAGTAACTTGATTAATTTTTCAGACAAGGCAAACTTAGGCATTTTACCTTTGCTTTTTCCTGCACTTCTCTCTTCTTGTTCTTCAGTATCCGCCATAAAGACCACCTTATAGTTATTATTTCTTATAATCGATTATAGAGAGTAAAGAAAACTAGTAAAGCAATTTGAATAAGGTTGATAGAAGTTTTTACACGCAAAATAGAAGGATTCTCTAATTAGAGGTTACCTTCAGATAAAATCACGACATCAACACGTCTATTTAATGCAGTCCCTTCAGGAGTATCGTCATTGGCAATAGGTCTATTCGATGCAAATCCACTCACTTCAAATCGACTCTCTGGTACTCCCAAAGAAGACAGATAATGCAATACGTTGCTGGCTCTAGCTGTGGAAAGTTCCCAGTTCGTTGGCCAAGGGCCGTTGGGGTCAGTACCTTCTCTATCGGTGTGCCCTTCTATCTTAATAGGATTTGTTGCCGTGGCATTTCCTTGCAAAAGTACAGCGAGTTTCTGTAAAGTTTCACGCGCTTGTTCTATTCTGAGGCGCGCACTGGCAATGGGGAAAAAAGAATCCGCCGCCAAAGACACAACCAGTCCTCTTTCGTCCAATTGTACCTGTACACTACCGTTTTCAATTTCTGATTTCAATGTCGATTCAAATACTTGCTGTACTTGTGATAAACTATCCGTTTGTTGTTGAGTCGGGCTTTGAAAGGAACGAAAATTATGACCCCCTTCTACCAAGATGTCTTTACTGATAGTTCTACCACCCTCAATCACACCCAGTCCCTGCAAAGAAGCCTGCAACAACCGAGCTGTAATACCTTCTTGTACCTTTGGATTGGCCAATATAACAAAAAAGACCAATAGAAGGGTAACCATGTCGCCATAGGTTCCCATCCATTCATCAAGACCTTTTTTTTCTTTTTTCTTTTTCTTAGGCATCTACAAGTCCTTCTCTTATTCTATAGAGGCAGGTCTGTCTTCTGCAGATACAAGTGAATAGAGTTTCTGATCGAGTACACGTGGATTATCGCCAGCTTGGATAGCTCTGATTCCTTGCAACATAATTTCTTTCATTAATAATTCGTCATCATTTTTATCGGATAACTTTTGTGCAATAGGCGTAAAAACCATGTTCGCAAACATCGTTCCATACAAGGTAGTGATAAGAGCGAGAGACATGTTAGGTCCCAAAGAAGCAGGATCATCCAAGTTTGCCAAAAGACCAATCAAACCCAAGAGTGTACCTATCATCCCAAAAGCTGGCGCACACGATGCCCAGTTTTCAAAAAATGAAATACCTGTTTGATGTCTTGCGTCTATCTGGTCAATTTTACCCAATAAAACAGCGTCTATCACTTCAGGCTCAGCACCATCTACTGCAAGGCGTAAACCAAGAGACAAAAATTCATCTTCGAGATCATTCACCGCATCATCCAAAGAGAGTATCCCATGCCTTCTTGCATTGGTTGCAAATTCAACCAACTGCGTAATGAGCTGTTGTTTGTTATTTTCTATATTATTTCCTGCTATTTTAATCCATTTAATAATTTCTTTCATGCGCTTTAATGGCGATGCCATCATCATTGCAAAAAGAGAACCAAAAACAACACCGACAAAAGAGCTTACACTAATAAATAATGACATGGGGTTACCTGAAAGAATAATAGTCACAAACTGCAGGATAAAACCAACAGTTAAACCAATAATTGTTCCTAAATCCATCTATTTAATCCTCATTTCCTAATATTCCTAATTTTCGTCTATATTTTACAATGCGCACATAAATATCTTTTATAGACTCGAGTACGGTGTATTTTCTGCCCGATAACATAGAAATAATGGTATCGGGATTGGCTTTAATGCTTTCTATTTGATGGGGGTTGATATAAATCGTTTCGCCTTGTTTACCTAATAACGTAACTATTATCATCAATCGACCTCCTTGGAGAAAATGATTTCATGCAAGCATAAGCCTACATGAAATTATTTAATTATCGTTTTAAAGTTAAGATCTCTTGTAACATCTGATCAGATGTTTGTATCGTTTTACTGTTGGCCTGAAACCCTCTTTGTGTCACGATCATATCTGTAAATTCACTACTCAAGTCAACGTTACTCATTTCTAAGGCGCCTTCTTGTATGCTCGCATAACCCGCAAGGTTAGCTTCACCCACACGCGCTTGACCGGAGTTGACACTTTCTCTAAAAAGAGTATCGCCTGTTTTCAACAAACCACCGGGGTTAGTAAAACGTGACAAAGCCAATTTACCTAAAAGCTTATCAACACCGTTGGTAAAATTACCTACAATTTCACCTCTGTTATTGATGGAAAAAGAATTGAGATAACCCAAAGCGTAACCGTCTTGCTCTACACCTTTTGTGGTAAAGGCATAGGTTTCTTGCGTTACACTCTTAGAAAAGTCACCCACTGCACCGACACGCAAATTCATGGTTTGACGCAAGGGAGCGCCGTCAGCACCAGGCGTGGCATCGGGAACATCATAAGCGACAGCTACATTGAGTTCATCGGTATTCACCGTGTCACCTTGTGCGTCCGTTACGGATACCAGAGCACCTCTGTTATCAAAAGTAGCGGTGAACTGGTTGCCCGCATTCGCTCCGCCATTGACATCAATCAAAGTGTTGGTCGCAACCGCTGCATTAGGGTTTACGTTGACTGTTCCCGTCCATTGGTTGGGAACTCCCGGTACTTTCTGAAAGACAACATTCAAGGTTTGCGGATTACCAAAACTATCATAAATAGTCTGATCAATGGACCATTGGTCGCCGTCAACGGCATTTTTGTCTAAGTTAGACGCCAAAGAAATATTTTGCGTCGCTTTCGCTGGTTCTTTTCCACCCACGGGTATATTCAAATCACCTGGATCAGAAGCCGCATTTACAACAGGAGTCCCGTTGATTTCTTGCGCCGTCCAACCTTGCACCTTAAAACCATTGGATGGATTCACTAAAGTTCCATCTCTGTCTATAGAAAAACCACCATAACGTGAGTGAAAGGTTTCAGCGCCTTTTTTCAAAACAAAGAAGCCTTCGCCTTGGAGCGCCAAATCGGTTCCGACGCCCGTTGTTTGTATATTTCCCTGCGTTTGAATCGTGTCTATAGTCGCAACTTTTACACCCAAACCAACTTGTTTAGGGTTCACACCACCAACGTCGTCATTCGGTTTACTCGGAACACCCGCATTTTGTGAAATCATATCTTGAAAATTCACGCGGCCTTTCTTAAAGCCATGAGTATTGACGTTTGCAATATTATTACCAATAACATCCATACGTGTTTGGTGATTTTGTAAGCCGGAAACACCTGCATAAAGTGATCTCATCATAATGCTTTTCTCCTCGTCCTAGTTATTTAATAATTCGTGAAATATCAGTGTAGTCATAATAATTACCGTTCACTTCTAGTTGTGGGTTGGTACCCACAGAAATGGCGTTCACCGAGCCCGTAAAAGGCGCAGAATTTTCTCTTGAAATTTCTACTTCTTGACCCAATAATGACAGCATTTGCCCACTGGACAATGTCGCACTCAATTCTGTAAAGTTATTATTTAGATTAGATGTTTGCTCTAAAGCAGAGAATTGAGCCATCTGAGAAATAAATTCCTTATCTTCCATGGGCTTTGTCGGATCTTGATTTTGCAATTGAACCAATAAGATTTCTAGAAAATCATCTTTACCGAGTTCTCCGCCAGCTTCTCTTGTAGCTTCTGGTAGTGACTTGTTAAAAAAATTAACTCTTTCACTAATTTCAGCTCTTTTAACACTGCTTAAATCAATTTTACCGTTTGTATTAATTATACTGCTTGGTCCGATATCCATTTTCATTCTCCTAAGCAAAAATATGCAATTGCTTGCTATTTTCGCTAATATACTGACTATTTCGTTCTATATTCATTGTAACTTGTTTCATGTTCGCCAGTTGCGCCTTCTTTTGTTTTTGAAAGAAGCTTTCCTGACTCTCTGGGTTTTCACCGTTATTTTCTTGACCCATGGCGACGTCTAAGCTGCCAATATCGTAGCCGCTTTCACGCAACTGATCCTGTATTTGATCCAGATTATTCATGAAAACTTGTTTTGTAGCGGCGTTATCAACAACGATGCGCCCTGTCAAATTATTTTCATTTAATGAAACCATCACTTTTACGTGGCCCAAATCGCCGGGTCTCAAATTCAGTCGTATTTCACTCTGCTGATTATCTCGCAAACTCACACTAATCTTATCGCCGAGTTCACTCGCTCCACCATTCTTCAACATTTTGTCCAGCTGATTCAACGACTGCGACAAACTCACTTCGTTTTTTTGCGACACTTGCCATGTCATCTCTGACTTCGCGACAGCGGCATTAGGTAGCACGGCTTGTTGAATATTATTGGCTTTGTCTGCGCTTTCTGCTTTCGACGCTTGCCTGTGATCTATAACCTCGACTTGCCATTTATCATCGGGATTTTTTTGCTTGGAATCTTTGTCGCTATTTTCGTGATTTTTAGCAGCACTGTTTTCTACCAGCTCTGCAATATCCAAAGACTCTAAAGAAAGGTCATTCGCTTCGCCTGCACCATCGCTTTGCTCTACGCCAGCCTCATCGACAGCCAATAAATTGACGTCTAAGTCTTTATTTTCACTGTCTTGAGCCTTGTCTGCTGAATTTTCATCATCCGTAACACTTGCTTTTTTGTCTAAAAGATTGAGTTGTAGCTCTGATTCTGCAGCAATTTTAGTCTTGTCTCGTTTTTTCTCTTTAACTAGGTCGCCATTTTCATCAAGCTTGCCTTTAAGCGCCGCTTTTTTCGTATCAGCATCTTCTTTACTATCCGATTTGAGAGCAGAAACCAAGTTCTGCAATTGTTGCTCTGTTTCTGCGCCCTGTTCTTTCTTATTGGATTTCGTCTGATTTTTGCCCTTCGTTTCATTCTCACGAGCAGCTAAGGCTTTAGCAGCCGCCTTCTCGCTATCTTCAACTAAAGCCTTTTCATCCGCCTTCGCACTACTTTCACTCGCAGCTTTATCGGCTGTCTTTTCAGCATTTTCATCAGCAATAGACTTTTGGGTTTGCTTAGATTTCTGTGCGTCTGCTTCAGATGTCGCATTCCTAGCCATTTCGCTATTGTAGCGTTCTTGAAATTCCGTGTTGCTATATGGGTCGCTATA
>CAYRNA010000003.1:0-61635 GCA_964425555.1 uncultured Spirochaetales bacterium | reverse complement strand
TTCCTTTGTGTTCTAGTTGACGTCCCCAAAACGTCTAGGTGGCCAGAGAATCCATAACACTTTACCCAAAAAATAAGATTCTGGCACATAGTGTGGCTTGAGTCGTGAGAAAAAAATAAGAGAATAAGCATCTTGTGGGTCAATTTTTTTCTTGTGTGTCTCGACTGAAAAACGGAAATCGAGTGAATTGTAGCGGTTGTCTCCCATGAGAAAATAATTGTTTTCGGGGATGCGTTCAGCGCTATTGTCTGGCAGGGGAGGGAAGTTGCGGCTATCGTATAATGAAAGATAAGATGTCAAAAACAACAGCAATTTTTTCTGCAATTCATTGCGTTCTTCGTCTAAATCGAGATCTTTTATTTTCTTGCCATTCAATAATAATTGTAAATCTTTGCTGAAAAGCTCTAGCAAGGTGTGTTTAAACCATATATTTGTGGCTCGTGCATTCTGATAAAAGAGTTCTGGTCGTGCGTCATTGTTTTGCCAGTCAAGAAAAAAATCTGTGGTGGTCGTGTCATTTTCTTCACGAAGAAAATGCAACAGGAGAGCCAATTCTCGATAATGGTTGAAATTTTGCGGCAATACATAGGGTGGCATACCCGCATCTGCAGGATTGAGAGAAACCGTTTTTAATTCCTCATCATTTAGAAAATCGTCGGCATATTGTGAGTTCAAAAATTGTGCTTTGAGTTGCTCTAATGTCTTGAATTTATTGCTAAATTGGGCTGGTGATAGCTTGCTCATCATTTTTATTTCGTCATCCAAGACATTGAGAAACGCTCTTTGATCACTATTTATAATGAGGTTGTCAACATAATTTCTTTGCTTTGCAGGAAGTTCGTAGAGATCTGTTTGAGAATAAAGGACGTCATCCTGTAGCTTCTCAAAATCGCCTTCTCGTTGAACATAGACCTGATCGTTGACCATCATCAGTCTTTCGTCGGGCAAGCCTATGATTCTTTTGACAAGCGGATCGGCTTTGGGGCGACCATATTTATCAAACTTGTCTATGTTAACCGTGGTGAAGCTGATATAGAAGAGCATTTGTTGCAAGGTACGTTTTGCTTGCGAATACAGGGTGTTTCCATAGAGGGGATTGTGCAGGGCCATGATGTCGCCCCGTTTGGGTTGTGATAGCACGGGCAGAGGCGTGTCAGATAGGGGCAGTTGGGGGGCGGTGGTGAGCTTCAAGACTATGGGTCTATCGCCTTTGAGAAAGGTGGGTACCATGGATTCGCTGGGGACAACATAAAACTGCACGAAGAGTAGGTTGATAATGATGACAAAAAAGGCCGTTTGCACAAGGGCGTCTATCCAGTCTAAATGGCTTTTCCAGTTTGTGATAGCACGGTAAAAGCGGAGACTTAAAGGAAGGCTTTTGTCGCTTACGGGGAGATCGGTGTTCTTATATTTTGTTTTGTAACGTTTTTGCAACACTACATTATGAACAAAAAATACCAGCATAGTCGCGACGGTAAAAAACAACGATAGATGATTTTGCCACGGTAACATTTTGCTCATTTCTTCCGCATTGATTGAGGCAAGTCTATTGAGCACATAGGCCACATAAATGAATAGAATGGAGTATTCACTGACTTTTAAAAAGCTAAAATAGCGTTTTGCGTCATCCTCTCTTTTGTAGAGGAAATGAAAACCGACATAAGCCAGTAAGGCGATAAAGATCAGTTTTATTAATAAGGAAAAAACATAGTAAAAAGAGGCATAGGGCCATGTAAAAAGCAGAGAAAGAACTGCAGAAAGAAAACCTACAAGCCACAGCTTTTCCAGCCAAATCCAATTTTTTACAGTGTTTAATAAAATTTTCATAGTGCTCCCAACGTAAATGAGTCTTTATCTCTTTGTAAATTGTAACGATATCTGTAAATAATGTATAGTTAATAAAAGGCAAAAGAATAAAGTGGAGACGCATTTAAGTCTTGCGGTTTTTATTGTTGTAATTTATTTGTAATGAAGAAAATTAGGACTTCTATCATTATCGATGAAAATAGGCTTGTTTTTTGCTTTAAAAGAAAGAATGTCGCAATCTTAAAAGCAGTCTAAGTAATTGACAAGATAATGAAATAACGATAAATTATACTATAAGAGAAATTATTTACTTCTATTTTTAATGTGCATAAAATTATGCGTTGCAAGCTAGGTGTGAATAATTCTTGATTTGAAAAAAATATGTAGTACTAGGAGCATTTAGTGCCAGACGATAAAACCAAAATTATTCCCATACCTATTGAAGATGAAGTCAAAGAATCTTATCTAACCTATGCGATGTCTGTTATCGTTAGCCGTGCATTGCCCGACGTTAGAGATGGCTTGAAGCCTGTCCATAGGCGTATTTTGTATTGCATGAACGAAATGGGTTTGAGCAATAATAAGTCGTATAAAAAGGCTGCTCGTATTGTCGGTGACGTGTTGGGTAAGTTACATCCGCATGGCGACCAAGCTGTTTATGACGCTTTGGTGAGAATGGCGCAAGATTTTTCACTGCGTATTCCTGTGATTCAAGGGCAAGGTAACTTTGGTTCTGTCGATGGTGATCCACCTGCGGCAATGCGTTATACTGAGGCCAAGCTTTCGAAAGTCAGCGAAGCCATGCTCAGAGACATCAAAAAAGAAACAGTCGACTATACTCCCAATTATGACGATTCAATGCTCGAACCCGTCATTTTGCCCACGGCATTCCCTTTCTTAATGGTCAATGGCTCTAACGGTATTGCCGTTGGTATGGCGACAAACATGCCGCCGCACAACTTGAACGAAGTGGCGCAAGCCATCATGGCTGTCATCGACAATCCTGAGATTAGCATAGAAGAACTCGTCGATAAACATGTCCCCGCACCCGATTTCCCCACGGGAGCCACTATTTGTGGTCTCAGTGGATATAGAATGGCGGCCCTCACGGGTAAAGGTAAGGTTGTCGTCAGGGCAAATTACAACATAGAAAACGAAAATACTGATAAAGAAAGAATAGTTATCACCGCCATTCCTTACCAAGTGAACAAGGCTAATCTCGTTATCAAGATTGCAGAACTTGTTAAAGATAAAAGAGTGGAAGGCATTTCTGACCTGCGTGACGAATCAGACCGCAAGGGTATGCGCATTGTGATAGAACTCAAGCGTAATGTCTCACCCAAAGTCATTATCAATCAGCTTTACAATTACACGCCTCTTCAAAGCAATTTTAATATCAACAACCTTGCCCTCGTAAACGGCAAGCCAGAAGTGTGTAACCTGAAACAGCTTCTTACGCATTTCATCAGCCACAGACACGTTGTTATTACACGACGTTCTCAGTTTGATTTGCGAAAAGCGAAAGAACGTTTCCACATATTAGAAGCTCTTAAAATAGCGCTGGACAATATAGATGACGTGATTGAAACAATTAAAAAAAGTGCCAGTACAGACTTAGCCAGAACTAATCTGATGAACAAGTATTCATTCACAACCATTCAGGCACAAGCCATCCTTGAGATGCGATTGCAACGATTGACTTCGCTAGAAACGCAGAAGATTTTAGACGAATTAGCGAGCGTACTCGCCGAGATTAAGTACTTAGAAGATTTGCTCGCTCACCCTGAAAAGATTAACGGTCTTATCAAAGAAGAAAGCCTAGAAATTTCAGAAAAATATGGCACGGTACGTCATTCCACCATCTCGCCCGAAGAAATTGACAATGTCACTTACGAAGATCTGATAGAAGAAGAAATGATGGTCGTCGTCGTTTCTAACCAGGGTTTTGTGAAACGCATGCCCCTCGCTCTTTATCGGGAACAACGTCGTGGCGGTAAAGGCAGTAAAGCAGCCACCTTGCGTGATGAAGACTTTGTTGAACACGTATTTGTAGGCACTACGCACAATGTCATTATGTTGGTGAGCAACAAAGGAAAAGCCTATTGGGTCAAAGTTTATGAACTTCCCGAAGGCTCAAAAGATTCTAAAGGGCGCCATCTCCGTACCCTGTTTGAATTTGCAGACGACGAAGAAGTCACCGCAGTTATTCCTGTCGAAGAGTTTAACGAAGAAAGTTTCATCTTTATGGTGACCCAAAAAGGTATTGTAAAACGTGTTACGACTCACGCTTTTAGAAATGCGAAACGCCGTGGTATTGCTGCCCTTAATATGGACAAAGAAGACGTGCTGATCAGAGCCATATTAACGAAAGGCAACAGCGATATGATGTTGGTTTCAGCCTTTGGTAAAGGTCTCAGGTTCCACGAAGACAGCATTCGTGTCATGGGGCGAACGGCCTATGGTGTGCGTGGTCTGCGTCTCAAAGAAGGCGATAGTATTGTTGGTGTAGCCTTGGTCACAAGCGATGAAGACATACTGTTGATTTCTGAAAAAGGCTATGCAAAGCGGACTCGCTTCGACGATTTTGCTCCTCATGCTCGAGGCACACAAGGACAACGAGCCTTTAAAATTGGCGAAAAACCGGGTAACCTCGTTTACGCTCTTGGTGTCAATGATGACGATAGTATTTTGTGCATCACTTCTTTGGGTAAATCGATCAAAACTCCCGTGAGCAATATTTCCTTACAAGGGAGAAATGCAACGGGTGTAAAAACTCTCAGCATCAACGACACTGATTCTGTTATTGGAGTAGGTCGCATTAAAAATAAAGATGAAATAGCCACAGAAACGGTGGATGAAGCCGCTGAAGTTCAGACGGAATCCGTTGAGGCAGTCTCACCCACTGAGTTTATAGAAGAACCTCAGGAAGACGGTACTTTATTCTAATAGAGGAGATTTTTATGCAACACCATATCTACATTTCTAAAGAAAATGACCCTCACAAAAATTTAGCTATGGAAAAGGTTCTCTTTGATAATATCAAAGAGGGCGAATCCATATTTTATTTATGGCAAAATGCACCCGTGGTGGTCATTGGTAAGCATCAAAATCCCTATAAAGAAATAGACTTAGAAGTGCTTAAAAAGCATAATATTCTCCTTGCTCGTAGACCCACGGGGGGGGGAGCGGTTTATCACGATTTGGGTAATACCAATTTTACATTTATTACTTATTCGTCTCATAGAACAAATCTGAGCCACTTCAAAGAAACCAACAATCAAATTATTCTTAACGCTATGCATTTGCTCGGCATAGAAGCTGTGGCGTCAGGACGCAATGACATAGAAGTTGATGGCAAAAAGTTTTCGGGCAGTGCCTTCAAAGAAGAAAAAGGGCATTTATTGCATCACGGAACCTTGTTGACACATGTTGATTTAGCGCGCTTGCAAGAAGTACTGACGCCCGCTCCTCTCAAGATAGAATCTAAAGGCATAGACTCTGTGAGAAGTCGTGTGATTAACCTTGTCGAATGTTTGCCTACGCTAGATTATAGCCTGTTGAGTGAAACCTTATTGCAGGCGTATTCTGATTATTATTCTTGCGAAAAAAATGTCAGCGATTTTTCCTTTGTTGATAGTAAAAAAGCACAGGATCTCGAAGAAACCATCGCTCTTTACAAAGATGAAAAATGGCAATACGGCAAAACGCCTGAGTTCACCACAGAATTGCAAATGAAAGTCAGTTTTGGCCTATTGGATATGAAAATAAATGTAGAAAAAGGTCTCATCAATGAGGTCACTATTTATTCTGATGCGCTTGATGTCGATTTTATTGAGCTTCTCTGTGAAATCCTCAAATCAACATTATTTACAGCGACTAAAATTGAAGAAACTCTGATGAAAGCCGTCACGGTTTATCCACAGTGGCAAGATCAATTAATAGAATTTAAAGAATGTTTTCTTTCTGGGCTCAAAATCTAACAGGAATGAATAAATTTCATGCATGATTCTGTTGATAAAGTAGTCATTCCTGCCAGTCTCATGGATAAATCGTTTAATGCCTGCGTCATTAAGCCGCAAAATTATCATACAAACGGTGAACTTTATGCCAGTTTATATTTATTGCACGGTTACGACAATCATTATAATACGTGGTTAGAAAAATGCCCCGAATTACAGCAATGGGCCGACGAATATAATATTCTTATCATCACACCTGAAGCAGAAAATAGCTGGTATTTTGACAGCCCCGTCCATGAATCATATTTTGCCACTTACATTACGCAAGATGTACGTCTCTTTGTCGAAAAACATTATCACGTTTCTCCTCAGCGCAAGCACCGTGGCATAACAGGAATAAGTATGGGAGGCCATGGTGCCGTTTATTTGGCTTTAGCCCATCCTGAACTATATGAATTTGTGGGTTCTTGTGCGGGAGCGTTGGATCTGAGAGCATCTCTTAATCCACTCAGCATAGAAAATCTCCTTGGCGCTTCCTTAAACGACAAAGAAATTCTAGAAAATTATTCTTGCCATGCATTGATAGAAAATTTTCTAAAATCTAATTTTAACTTTATTTTTGATTGTGGCAAATCCGATCATTTAGCACAAGCAAATTATGTTTTTCGCAAGGATTTGCTTGAATTAAATATTCCTCACCATTTTTATGATGAAGAAGGCAAACATAATTGGTTTTATTTTAGAAAATCAATAATAAAGCATGTAAAAAGTTTCGCAACTTTATTATAGTAATATAGCAATGGATCATACTTATTTTTTTAAACCATCTCTTGGAATATTAGCCATCATTCTTGCTGTGCTTTTTTTGATATCACAACTGCAAAATGAATCAGAAGAATCCTTTAATCCTTCTGATTATGAGATTGCCCTTGCTTTAGCGCAAGCTTATCCAGCCAAAGTTACGGCGATACGGACAGATCAGAATCGTATTGGTGTGAAAGTCAGTGATAAATGGTTGTATTTGATTAATCGTAGAATACTCACAGAAGATGACTATGATAATTGGCAGCAATTTCGCTCAAATGCTATCTACTATTATCCTAACAATTTACCCGTTCTCACTCCTCCAAGTGCGGATATGGATAAATTCATTAGTGAAAGAGAAAATAAAGTACGTAGCCCTGTTTTTTTCGATATGATCTATGATGGAGAAAGTTACAATCAGATAGTGCCATTTTTAGAGGAAGTACTTTTTATGGGTCATTGGGTGAAAATTCATAGGCGACTTGTTGCTCCTTTGCGTCGTATTGAAAGGACACTTAAGGATATGTCCAAGGATTCTCCTGAAATATCCCTCTTTTTTGATAGTCTAAGCAGTGTCAGTGGCTTCTATTGGCGTGACATGGCATCCTCTCAGTCAAAAAGTTTCCATAGCTATGGTGCGGCTATAGACCTGCTACCAGAAAGCTATATGAACAAGTATTCTTATTGGTTATGGGTAAAGGATCTTGATCCCAATTGGTATACGACACCGTATTCTAAGCGCTGGTTAATTTCGGATAAAATTGTTAAAGTATTTGAAGAAAACGGTTTTATCTGGGGCGGTAAATGGCGTTATTACGATAATATGCACTTTGAATATAGACCAGACTTATTGAGCTTATCAGAAAATAGCCGCAATAAGGTCCGTTTTTAACTAGGTTTGGGACTTTTGCTTGCGTAAGATACTATAGACTCTGTGAGTCAACGTTAAGCACTGTTTTATGGCTTTATTAATATATAAAAATTAGGGAATAAAAAGTAGTTATAAGAAAAAAGTCCCCAAGGAAAAGGAGGAAAAACCCTGAGGACTAAAAAAAAACTATATTAACAATAACTGTACGAGTTATGACACTCTTTTTTGATTATTGTTTTTTCGTACCAAGTACAAAAATTAGTATATTAAAAATTAGGGTTTTGACAAGTAAAAATAAACATATTTTATAAAATATGTTTATTTTGTTATCGTTTAATTTTTCTGCACTCTCTATTTTATTCTTTATATAGTGGTGAATATTATATTCAATTTGTTTATAATTGTTGGAGATCATTTAAATTAGGAATGACAAAGTTTTTTAAATGATATTTTTCAACTTCTAAAAGAAGCAAAATATTGTATTATATGAGAAACTACTTGGTATGTGTGGTGGAAAAAGATAATTTTACAGAACTAAAAATCTCTATAGCTAAAAGTGCTATTGAATATGTTAACGACATGGGTCTTGAGAGCTTTAAACTCACCGATCTCGCTGATAAGTGTGGCGTTACGCGTTCAACCTTGTACCGTTTATTCCGTGATAAAGGTGACGTGTTTATTTATGCCGTGAGCTGTATTTTTGACATTATTGAAAAGAGCTATCATGAACAAATTATGAATAAAGATTTGAGTATATGTGATAGACTCAAAAACGCCTCTGAGGCAATTATTGCTGGCGTCCTCGATCAAAAAGGCATTATTACAGGTCTTATCATGTACTGGTACGATTCTAGGGGCAATCAAAAAATAATTCAAGCAGAGTTACGTAAACGATTCTTTATTGTTCATCGATTGTTTTATTTACAACTTAAAATGGCTGTATTAAATGAAGAACTGAGCTTATCAGACATTGGTATGCAAACTCGCATCCTTGTTACTATGATAACATCTTTGATCATTCGTTCTGTTTTGGAAAATAATTTTACATCTCACAATTCACTCAAAGCATTAATTCTTTATATTGAAGGACTTAAAAATGAAAATACTTCTCGTTGAAGACAATAAAGACCTTGCATTGTTTATAGAAACAGGCCTCAAAGAATTTGGTTTTCAGGTGGACAGTGTTGATAGGGGAGACTTTGCCTTGAGTTTAGTGCAAACGCAAGACTACGATCTGATCATTTCTGATATTATGCTACCACATTTAGACGGTTTATCTTTGGTAAAGAAGATTAGAGAAGAAAATAAATTCATGCCCATATTATTTTTGAGCGCTAAATCGAGTACGGAAGAAAGGATCAAGGGCTTAGAGATAGGTGGAGATGACTACATGGTCAAACCTTTTTCTTTTGCAGAGTTGAAAGTAAGGGTTGATACATTGCTACGACGCTCGGGAAGGCAGAAGAATCCCACCCTAAAAATTGAACATTATGGCGTTGTGCTAGATCATCTGACAAGGCAAGTGACACGTAATGAAGATATCATAGAATTGCAGCCTAAAGAGTTTGCTCTTTTAGAATATTTTATGAGAAATAACGGACAGGTGCTAACAAAAACACTCATCATAGAACGCATTTGGAATTATAATTTTAACCCACAAACCAATGTGGTTGACGTACTTGTTGCGAGACTGAGAAAACGCATAGATAAGGACTATGAGCCTAAGCTTATTCACACCATAAGAGGTGTTGGTTATGTGTTCAAAGAAAAGTGATTTACAGGCACAGAAGAATATCAACTGGAAATTGTTTTTACTTGAAGCATTTTTAGCAGGGGGAATTCTCTTTGGATTTCTTTCTTACGCTTTTTTCTACGATTTAAAATCTGATCAATCTTATATGAATAATAAGCTAGATAGCTTATTGCTTTCTTATTTTGCTCCTACAAAAAAGCATATTAATTTTAATGAATATCTTGGCTTATTAGAACACTTAAATGAACAAATGCCCATATTACATTTTATACGTTTGTATGATGATGATGAAAAGCTAGTCTTTTCCTTTCTTCCCAAACAATGGAAATATGGTGCTTATGCATTCCAAGAAGCCTTCTCTACAGCTAAACCTGTTCCTAATGGCATAGATATAAAGATTGGCGATAGATCATTTGCGGTTAAGAATATTACCGTATACAAGAAATATAAACTTGAGATAGGTATAGCTAATGCATTTTATAAACACGAAAGTGCTTCAAAAAGAACTTTCTTTAGACAAATATTGTTAGCTATGGCATTTGTTTTTTTAGTTGTCATTCTATATGTGCGCTATGTTGTTATTGTACCAATAAGAGATTTTCGGCAACAATTGGATCTTATTTCTCAAACGAGAGATGTGTCAAGACGCATTAAATTAAGTTATCAATATGATACCAGAGTTGTGATTGCAACGGAAAGAATTAATATCGTATTGGATAAATTAGAAGAATTGTTTCAAGGTCTCAAAAGAAATCTTAGCAATATTAGTCATGACTTAAAAACTCCATTGTCTATATTACAGGCAAAGTTGGAGAAGCAACTGATATTGTTCAATGATCGTGAGAAAGAGACTCAGACAAAGGAAGAGGGACCCATTGAGCAGATCTTACTTGAGTCATTGGAAACCTTAGCCTTCATTAATACAATGTTTGACAATATATTGGAAGTTACGGCAACAGAGTATTCGCTCGTCACATTTACTCCTACACATTTTAATCTCAGTAGTTTTTTAGTCGAATTACATGAATTTTATCAAATCCTAGCTGATGAAAAGGATATTCAGATAAAATTGCAAATCGTTGAAGATGTGTTTATTGACAGTGATGCTATCAAATTGAATCAAGCTTTGGGGAATTTATTGGATAATGCCATTAAATTTAGCCCCCCTAATACTGATATCGATTTTACCTTGAAGCAAGTAGAAGACAGAGTAGAGATAAGCATAGCCAATTTAGGCCCTAGCATTCCTGTTGAAAAACAAGCGCTCATCTGGCAGAAACTCTATAGAGATGAGCAGAGTCGTTCTAGTCCAGGTTATGGCTTAGGACTCAGCATCGTTGAAGTGAACACCAAATTCATTCAAGGGAGGGTTCGAGTCGACAGTCCCTACAAGGATGATATAGGTGCAGTGTTTACGATTTCTTTAAAGAACGTGCTGTAAAAAGAGACGAGTTCTTTCTTTCTCTGCATCATGAAATATTTTTTGTGGGCTGCCTTCTTCTATTATCTGACCATCTTCCATGAAAATGACTTTATCGGCAGCTCTTTGTGCAAAACCCATTTCATGAGAAACGACAACCATTGTCATACCTTCTTGAGCTAAGCTCAGCATAACATCGACGACTTCTTTGACCATTTCAGGATCAAGAGCAGAGGTTGGCTCGTCGAAGAGTATCACTTCGGGCTCCATGGCTAAAGTACGCGCTATGGCAACCCTTTGTTTTTGACCTCCTGATAGTTCATGAGGATAAGCATTTTCTTTATCCTGTAGACCTACCTTGGCTAATAATTTTCGTGCCTTTTCTAGGGCTACTTCTTTGCTTTCTTTCAGTACGTGGGAAGGGGAGATGGTGATGTTTTTGATGACGGAAAGGTGAGGAAAAAGATTGAATTCTTGAAAGACCATGCCTATTTTTTCTCTTACATCTCGTATTGATTTGTCTGTTGCTAAGACGGGTTGACCGTGAAATAAAATTTCGCCACCATTGAGAGATTCTAAACCATTAATGGTTCTTAAAAAGGTACTCTTGCCGCAACCCGATGGCCCTATCAGCAGAATAACTTCGCCTTTGGTGATGTCTAGGCTGACACCTTTGAGGGCACGGACAGATTTGTAGTCTTTTGTGATATTTTTAATGGATAGTATAGTATTATTCATAAATGTAGAAGTGTCCCGTTAAGCTGTTGGTTTCGTCACAGTTATAGTGCTAACTTCATCTTTTCTTTTGATGGTAAGCTCTACACTTTGGCTTTCTGCAAAACTGTCTTCGAAGCGAGAATAAAAATCAACAACCGAATTAATGTCTTGTGCGTTGATTTGTGTGATGATATCACCTTGGTGTAGATTAGAGTCTTGAGCGGCGGTTTTAGGGGTCACATTGCTAATCGTTATTTGCCCCTCATTTTCTAAGATTTCAAATCCAGGCCACAATTGGGTTAAACTTTCTATGCTTGTATTTTGTTCTCGTAATTCTAGTTTGACTTCTTTAATAATGATTTCATTATCTCTAAATATTTCTAGCTTGACGTTAGTCCCAGGTTCTTTTTCTCCCACCGCAAGAATGAGTTGGTTATCGTTTTTAACCTGCTTATCGTTAATGCGTAAAATGAGATCTCCTAGCTTTAAATTTGCTTTATCTGCAGGAGAATTTGTGAATATTTGGGAAATGTAAGGCGCAGAGTTGAGTTTCAATTCGAGCTTATCCAATTGCTCATAATTCAATTCCCTAATCTGTATGCCCAGCCATGCGTATTGTATGCTTCCTGACTCTATGATGGAATTGATGAAGCGCTTGGTATGATTGATGGGCAGGCTAAATCCTAGACCAATGCTTCCACCTGTGGGCGTTGAAATCCATGTGTTGATGGCCACCACTTCGCCATATATATTAAGGAGAGCTCCACCAGAGTTTCCCTGATTGATGGCGGCGTCTGTTTGGATAAAATCACTGATATTACCCTGAGGCGCTTGTCGACGACCTATGGCGCTCACCACACCCATTGTCACTGTACTTTCAAAACCAAAAGGTGTTCCTATGGCAATGACAGTGTCACCCACAAAGAGATCATCTGAATTTCCTAGTGGCAGGGCTCTTATTTTATCATCACTTTGAATTTTAGCTTTGATTAAGGCAAGATCCAATCTTTTCTCTTTACCTATGATCACACCCTTATAACGTCTTTGATTATTGAGAGAAACCGTTACTTCGCTACTTTCACCGACAACGTGTCCGTTGGTGAGTATATAAATAATATTTTCATCACGGCGAACAATGATACCGCTTCCTAAGCCCTGTAGCACTTTGGGAGATTTTTGGGTATTGAAAAACTTATCCCACACCACCGCTTCATTTTCAGCAATTTCTTTGTTTTCTAGCTCAACCGTACCAGGCAGACTCTGGTTCATAATTTGTCTGACTTCTTGTTGCTGTTGCTCTAGTATGCTTGGGCCATCCGTACTTTGAGCGTTCACTGATGCTTTATCTATCAACACATAAAATAGCATGGCTACACAAACTAATGTAAGAGCTATTTGAGTTAATAAAGGTTTATTCATTTTTTTTAAAGATATCATATTTATTCCATTATATTTTTGTTAGAATTTCTATACCAGCATCAGTGATAGCTAAAGTGTGTTCAAAATGAGCAGAAAGAGAGGCATCGGCTGTTTTTACAGTCCAGTCATCATCCATGAGTATTACGTCAGCAGTCCCTATATTTACCATGGGTTCTACGGCAATGACCATGCCTTTTTTGAGTCTCATATTGCCGCCCGAAGAATGGTGGGAATTATGTTGTATTTCTGGTGCTTCGTGGACTTTAAGCCCCACACCATGACCACAGTACTGATAAACAATGCCATAGTTTTTGGGGTCGAGGTAAGCTGTAATGATCTTAGCAATATCTTTTATGCGGGAATTGACGCCTATGTTTTCAATCACTTGATACAGCGATGCTTCGCAATCAATGAGTAAGTTTTGTGCTTCTATGCTAATTTCACCCACCGCATAAGTATGGGCTCTATCGCTGATAAATCCATCAAGATTGACACCTATATCTATGCTGACGATATCGCCTTGCTTGATTTTTCGTTTTGATGGGATGCCGTGTATGACTTCATCATTTACAGAAATACAAGCTGCTCCAGGGAAACCATTATAGTTTAAAAATGCGGCTTGGGCTTTGTTTTTAGTGATGAAATTGAGTATCTCTTTATCGAGTTCTAGGGTAGAAATTCCCGATTGTATATAGCTCTGTATATGTTCATGTGTCAAGGCCAAAAGGCGACCTGATTCTCTGATTTTTGCAATTTCTCTAGGAGTTTTAAGGGATATTTTTGACATATTTATTCAAGTTCCCATTCTTGGAACTGACCATCAATTTCATCGATTGACCACAGTGATAATCGGGCTGAAGAAAGATAGAGACGGCGTGATACGTTGCTTTCAGGGGGATTATTATCTAAGTAAAGTTGCAAAACCGCATGGGCATTAATATTCGTTGCTAAAAAATTACTTCCTGCAAAAGGGCTGTCACCCAATGTAATGATTCCACCTGTTGTATTTAAATAAAATGCGCCCGTTCCTACATTGGAATTGAAGGCGCTACTGCCAACAAGGTAATCATCGCCAGTCATTTCTATGACAGGACCATAATTGCCCGTTGTTTGAACTGTTGTCCAAGTGCTAGCATTGTCTGGAGATCTGATCAAACTCGCATTGTTGTTATTGATATTCTCAAAGCCTATAAAAAGATTATCATTGGCTGCATTAAAGCTCGTCATTCTGTCGTGAGCTATGGATATTGATACAGTGGCAAAACTAATGCCATCAGCAGAGGTCATAAGAAATCCATCAGTTGCGGTATTGCCACCAAGCCAATAGGTCGTGCCTGTCTGAACAATGTTTGCAATGAAATTAAAGCCCGTAGTAACAGTAATTTTTTGAGCATTGGCTAAGGAAGCTGTATCTAATAAAAGACTGCCTGCTGTAAGACTTTGATTGCTTTCTGTTGTAAGGAATAAATTGTAGTCAAAGGTAGTCGAAGAATTCTGATCGACACGGTCCAATATTCTCTGCGTTACATATAATTTATCCGTTGTATGAAAAAGATTATATTGATAATACCGTGCATTGATATCGCCTGCGGGACTGTGAGGAGACAAGAGAGAGACCCATATACTCTTTCCGCTGGCATCAGTATCTCTACGTAAAACGGCATTACCACCATTTACTCTATTACTCGAAGCCACATAGAGGTGTCCTTGAAAAACGATGAGACTACTGACCGTGAAGACTGCTGGATCTAAACCTGTCTCAAGGTCATGCCAATCTGAGCCTACCTGAGATCTATTTTTCTCGTAAACCTGTCCAGCAGCAACAGTGTATAATTTACCGTCAGCCGTTGGACCAACCAAGAAACGATAAGAAGCTTTTGCGGGCAAACTCCCTGGTTCAATAAGCTTTTCATTCTCTATCTTAAAATAAATACTTCCTGTGTCACAGGCTACAAACATCGTCACAGTAAGAAAAACTGTACACAAAACTTTAACTAAACTAGAACGCATATTCCAACCCTATACCAATATGATGAAATCCCGCAATTCTTTCTTCAGCTTTAATCTGAGGAAATTCAAAATTGAAACTAAAATCATAGTTAAAACCGACAGCAAAATCATTATCTATATTATACAAAAGTGAAACACCAGGCTTTAGAGCTAAATTCGTGCGAAAAATATCTTGGTAGCTCGGCCAATTGGCTCCCACAAAAAGACGCACAGGCATACTGATGTAGTCATACAAAAAACGAATGTCATAGGTTGTGACAATGCCGAATTCAATATTATTAAAATTATTTTGATTGACTGTTGTCGCATAGTCCCAACTGAAAACGGCACCGAGACGCAGTGCATCATTGAGATAATAGTCATAACCAAAAAAGAGGTTAGGCCCCAGACTCAGCCCCGTGGGTTGACTTGTTTTATCATGAGGGTTGTAGAAAAATTGGGGTAAAAATACACCTAAGTTAAATTTAATAATATTGTCGCCACTTTCTCTAAAAATTTCTTTTGATCGAATGAGTCGAGGAGCGTCTTCGCCTTCTTGAGCATTGAGTTTTGTCAAAGATATTATCACTAATATCATAAGAAAATGTTTCTTTTGCAATAATTTAAAAATCATAGGATGTCCTCATCTTATATATTCTAGTCCAAAAGAAGCTTGCGTGCAACACTTCATTTAGTTCAAAGCCAAAGTTTCGTGGGTGAAAACTTGCAGAGCGCCCCAATTATTAGCCGTAGGTAATAAAATCCACGCGCCTAAATCGTACTCCAAATTCGCTCTTGCAGTGAGCTGATCTTTTAAAGACAATTTATAGAGGTTGGAATAGGTTGCGGTTAAAATATTTTTTGTGCTCATCACGCCGTTTTTCTTCACAGAAGAATCACGGTATTCTAAGAAAAGATCCACAATTTCAATGGGAGACAAATTTGTTTCTAAGTATTTTTGTGCGGTATTAAAGAAAGCATAAGTGTTATTTATATTCACATTTTGAGTCAATTTTTTTTGGACTGCGGCAATAATGTCTTGCTGTCTTTTCGCTCGTGCAAAATCACTGGATGTGTGCCTTGATCGTGCCACTCGCAAAGCTTCTCGACCGTTTAAATGGTGAGTTCCTTTGCTGTAATTGAGACTACTAAAAACCCCGTTGTTTTTGGTTTTATAGGTGGGGTCAATGAGTGCTTCTTCGAGAGTAATATCTATACCCCCTAAAATATTGATGACATCGATGAAGGCAAACATATCTATTACGACGTATCTATCAATGGGGACGCCCAAAATGCTTTGTAGACGACTGACTAGGTAGTCTATACCACGATATTTATACAAAGTATTGACACGCCATTTGTCGTCTAAGTAGAGGTCTCGAGGTATGCTCAACATCGCAAGACCTTTGTCTTTTCGTAAATGCAAAAGCATGATGCTATCTGTGTTCTCGCTGTTTTTACCCACTAATAATACATAAGCGTCCTCAAGGTCAAGTTTTTTGTCTACCTTTCTGTTCACTTTTTCTAGCTGAAAACCTATTTGTAATACGTTGTTCTGACTGTAGTTTTTGATAGCGCTAATGGGCTGCAAATCTTTGTCCATCAGATAAATCTCGTTGGTGCCTTTTTGTATGGCGAAGGCACCTGCGATGGCATTCTCTTGATCGAGGAAATAGTAATAATAGTTATGCTCATCGTCATCAAGTTGAGGGTTTACCGAAAGCTTGTTTTTTTTGAGATAATTTTTAAATTCTTTATTTTGAAATAATGTATTTAAATAATCTGTTTTTGCCTTAAAATCCTTAGCAGCCCAACTTTTTAAGTTTTTTTGAGTTAAAAAATCAGATTCAAGGACCTTTTTCAAGGCATTGAAATTTTTGTATTGTATTCCTTGCGCTTTAAAAATAGTTGCAGGTACGATTTGTAATTCAATTTCAACAACAGTCGTTTTATCAATGCGTTTGAGTATCCACGTATTTTCTTTGCTATCCGTCTCCCAAGCTAAGCCGTAGTCTCTTTTAAGAGCACTGGCGTTAAATTGCTTATACCATTGCTGGAATTCACGTTTCATAGTTGCCGCTAGTGCTTCATTTTCTGCTAATTTTTGGTTTGATTTCTTAATGAGGCGATTGACTGCAAGAACAGTTTCGTCGAGTTGAAAATGCTGAGTATTAAAGTCCTGTGATAAGTTCGGCAAGGCTTCGACAGTGATGGTATTACCGTTTAAGCTAGCGCTTAATAATTGATAGCTTTGATTTTGCACAGTGAAGCCATTGGTCGTAAGCGTGGCTGTTAAAGTGCGAGGAAGATCTTTTTTAATCTGGTTAAAGAGTAATTGTAGATGCCTTTGATTCGCCTCTCTATGGGTTGTTTCCATAAGATTATCAAGAGCCTTGTAAAAAGGATCACTGGGACTTTCATCTTCCTTGTCCTCTATGATATCTTCTGAGATATCATCTAGAGCATCGAAATCTAGAGCAATTCTTACTTCATTTTGTCCATCAATGAGCTGATTGACAGAGCGTAATTGTGATGAAATTGTTTTTTTTATCTGATCTTGTTGTTCTAAATAAAAATTCATTTTTAAGAACAATAGAGCGATGCAGATAGCTAACGCCACGAGTAATAATATAATGGAGATAGTTTTAGCTTGTTTTAATCGTTTTTCTTTTAACATTTGACCTTTTACTTATAAGTATCCAACATCTAGCATGATACACAATCAGGGATTATATAACTAGTATATTTAAAAATCTGAATTCTTATCTCTCTTCTTGTAATTGCTGATAATAAAGATCATGAGCAGCGTGTTGTTCTTTTAGTCGGTGCATAACGCTTTGCGAAATGAAATCTCGAGGGTCTTCGCCTTCTGGAACATTGGCTTGCGTTTTTTTATAATATTCTCTTCCACGTGTTATTTCAGAAGCCGTAAACAGAATGACATTTTTTTCTATGGTATCATTTTTCATGTCATCGTCTTCGCTGGGAACGAGGCACATGCCATGCACGGTGACAAAAATGATGTTATCAAATGTTTTAATATAAGATTGCACCTCACGGACGGCTTTTTTAGACTCGGGATCCCAGGGTCTGTATCTTGTGCCAGCAGGGTAGAGCAACACAGGATGTCCCTTGTGTTTTTTCTCTATGAGTTCACGCATGGCTGCATGGTTAATGGGGTTGGCAATGCTTCTGATTTCGTCTCTTGCGGGGCCTTCGGCTACTTGGTCTATGGCTCTGCTAGGGTAAATGACAATGGTAGAATAAGCCGCAGTAAACGCAGTCACAAAAGGGTGATGGTTGCTTAATTTAATGCCCTGTATGGGAAGTATGGACTCGGCTACCTTGGGTCCAAGGAGAGGATCTTTTTCTATCAATCTAAAAAGGCAGGGATAGTCGAAGTTGCTGACATGCTCCACCAACATAAGGCAAGATTCGCCCTTTTCACAGCGTTGATAAAATTCGCTCAAATTTTCAGCATTTTTGATTTGGCTTTGAGGAAGCATCACGTCATCTAAAAGAGCGCCTATTTCTTGTCTATTGATGGCAACACCGGGCTTGAAGACAGAATCACTGGTAACGGGTTGCATCAATTCTGAGGGGGTATTTTTTATGAGATTTTCAATAAATTGAGGATCGCAAAATTCACTAATTTTCATAGGGAGGTACTCCTTGAGGCGATTTGTTTAAATCATTTTTTTTCGTAATAATATATATCAGCATGGCAATGTCACTCGGTCTAATTCCTGGTATTCTTGCGGCTTGTCCCACATTGAGGGGTCGTATTTGTGTGAGTTTTTCTTTTGATTCATTAGATAATCCTTCGGGTGTCTCATAATTAAAATCAAGAGGAATTTGTAGCATTTCATTTTTTTTGAAACGGCGGATTTGGACTTCTTGCCTTTCAATATAGCCCGAATATTTAATATCCAGCTCGACTCTTTCTTGCCATTCTATGGGCATGCTGTGTAATTGATCGTGAAAAGGAAACAGTTTGGCGATAGTCAACTCAGGCATTTTTACAGCTTCAAACCAAGTTCGTCCTTGAATATTGGTGTTTAAATCGAGATCTGCTATCATATCAGCGGTGATTTTCTGGGCTTTTAATAAATCTTTAAGGCTGTCTATGCCTTCCTTTTTTTTCTCAAATAAAAGTGCATTTTCGTCTGACTGGAGACCGAGTTGTAAGCCTTTGGGGAAAAGTCTTCTGTCGGCATCTTCGTGGCGCAAATTCAATCTATATTCCGCTCTTGAGGTGAACATGCGGTAGGGTTCTTCTGTTCCCTGAGTGACGAGATCGTCGATGAGTACACCAATATAGGCTTCTGATCTGTCTAAAACAAAGGGGAGTTCGTTGTGTATTTTTTGGTGAGCATTGATGCCGGCAATGATGCCCTGAGCGGCGGCTTCTTCGTAGCCTGTTGTGCCGTTTGTTTGGCCTGCAAAAAATAAGTTTTGATGCCTTTTGCTTTCTAGAGTGGGGGATAGCTGCAGGGGATTAATATAATCATATTCCACGGCATAACCAGGGCGTGTGATGACGGCTTCTTCCAGCCCACTAATGGTGCGGATAAATTCGCATTGCGTCTCATAGGGCAAAGACGTGGTCAAGCCATTGAGATAGATTTCGTTGCTGTCACGACCCTCGGGTTCAATAAATATTTGATGCCTGTCTTTGTCCGCAAATCGTTTGATTTTATCTTCAATGCTGGGACAATAACGAGGCGGTTTCCCCATAATATTTCCCATGTATGCGGGGCTCAAATGCAGATTGTCTTCAATGATTTGATGCGTGTTGGTGTTGGTGTAGGTGATGTAGCAAGAAAGTTGCTCGGGCGTCTTTTTTTCCAAAGGAGATTGATAAAAGGAAAAGGGGACAATTCTACTGTCTCCTTTTTGCTCTTCCAACTTGTCAAAATCTATGCTGCGTTTGTCTATGCGGGCGGAAGTTCCCGTCTTTAAGCGACCGACGTCATAGCCCATTCTTCGCAAAGATACGCCTAAGCCTTCTGCGGCAGGTTCTCCCAAGCGACCCGAATCACGGGAAAAGGAACCTATGAAGATTTTGGCTTCCATGAAAGTTCCCGTTGTAATGATAGTCGTTTTTGCGGTAAAAGATTGCCCACGTTCCGTTTTAACACCGAGGCATTTTGTTCCGCTATTGTCAAGCAAAAGGTCGACGACGGTATCTTGGTAGAGGTTGAGATGATTTTGATGCTCTAAAGAGTAGCGTGCGATACGGGCGTAATGAGCTCTGTCAGCTTGCGCTCTCGGTGATTGAACCGCAGGCCCTTTACTCGCATTGAGTATTCTAAATTGCAGTAAAGAAGCATCAATTAATTGTGCAATTTGTCCCCCGAGGGCATCCACTTCACGGACAATATTGCCTTTGGAGACTCCTCCTACAGCGGGATTACAGGACAATTTGCCTATACAATCTAAGTTTTGCGTGATAAGAAGCGTTCTGTTACCCAATTTTGCCAAAGCCAGGGATGCTTCTATACCCGCATGCCCGCCGCCAATAACAATTGCATCATAATCCATATTTTGTTTAATCATGTAACATATCGTTTTTCTTACAAGGTCGTATCAAGCTGGGTTTTGAGCTGTTCTATTTTATTTTCTAATTGCCTACTGGGACTGTCTATCGTTTCCAAATATTGCAAGGCCAGCTTGTTTTGCTCTAAATAAGAATAATTTACACCCAAATATTCATTGAGATCGGGCATTTTTACGCTATTTTCTTTAGCAAGAAGTAAGTATTGCAACGCTTCATCGGCATAGTAGACGCCTTTGTGCGTGAGCGTACGTCCCAAAAGATAATAGGTCATATTTTTTTCTTTAAATTGGGGGTAGAGGAGCAGGAGTTTATTAAAATAGATGGTTGCTTGCTCTAAATAGTGTTGCTTAGGTTCTTCTTCTATTTCGGCTATGGCCAAATAAAAAGCACTGCTTCCTAATATATAGAGATAAGTAGGATTGGTGGGATCATCTAAAAGGAGAGTGTGATAATCATCATACAACAGGTTGTATTGATTGTTTTCCCATTTCGCAAGAAGATCTTTTTGGCTTTTTAGATTTCTTGTAATTGTTACAGAGAGAAAAGCTAGTAACACGAGCGTGCAAGAGGTGGATATAATGATAATTTTTAATTTCATGTTTACTCAAAAAAGGGTGAGTCTATAAGCCGGATTTTGTCTTGGACTATCATCTATCTACAATTATTATCGCTAATAATTTTTAGCAACTTACCCGTAATCACTGTCTAGGGAAACATAATTACTGCTTAGCTTTGCTCCGAATGAGGTTTACCTCTGCGCAAACTATTACTAATTTGCCGGTAAGCTCTTACCTTACCTTTTCACCCTTACCCTTGCGGGCGGTTTATTTCTGTGGCACTAGCTTTCTTTTCTAAGAAAAGACCAGATGTTATCTGGCATTCATCCCTAAGGAGTCCGGACTTTCCTCTGTACTTATGCACAGCGATAGTCGAACTCACCCTCACATAAAAAACTATTCGTCAAAATCACCGAAGTCTATATCAACGGCAAGATCTGCCAAGCCACCAATTTCGTCTTCGTCATTTAAGTCATCATCCATAAAGTCGTTGAGAGAATTATCGTTGCCTTCTCCATCATCAGAAGCACCAAAATCTATCATTGAATTTTGCGCATTATCTTCATAATAAAGAACACGGCTACAATAGGGACAAAAATAAATTTCATTCTGCTTTCTGACTTCGTTGATGAAGTTTGCAGATAAAATCATGTTACACCCAGAACAATAACCATTACTGAGAGGCACAAGACCCTTGTTTTTCTTGTTTTTGATAATACGGTCAAATTTAAATAAAATTTCTTTGTCTATACCCTCAGAGATTTCATCAATTTTCTTATTTAGATTTTCGATTTGATCTTCTCTTGTGGTAATTTTAGCATGAATTTCTTCACGTAAAGCACTCAATTCTGATTCTGTGGATTCTAGTAATTCAGTATTAATCTCAATCTGTTCTTTGATATTCTCAAGATCTTTTTCAACACGTGAACCTTCCACTCTTAGGCGAGCAGACTTGTCGTTGTTGTCTTGAATTTCTCTATCAAGAGCTTCGTATTCTCTTTGATTTTCAACTTTCTCGACGTTCATTTCAATTTCTTGCTTTCTAGCGTTGGTCTCATTTCGTTCACGCTTTATTTCAAGGAGTTGCTTTTCAAAGCGTTCTAATTTGCTCTGAGCATCAAGCTGTTTTGCCAACAGGCGTTCCATGACATTTTCTTTGTCATTTAAGGCTTGAGGGAGATTTTCTATCTCGTCTAATCGTTTATACTTATCGCCAAAAACATTTTGTAATTGGTACAGTTTGCTAAAAATCGTTTTCATTCGTGTTCTTACATCCCATTTTCTTGTTCTGTGAATTCTTTCAGTTTACTGAGTTTGTTTGGAGTTTTCAAGCGTCTTAAAGCTTTTGCCTCAATTTGTCTAATCCTTTCTCGTGTGACATCAAAATATAGTCCCACTTCTTCCAAGGTTAAAGAGTAACCATCTTCCAAGCCAAAGCGCATTTTTACGACTTGTTGTTCTCTTTCGGGAAGGATGGAAAGCACGCTCTCTATTCTTTCTTGTAAAAGAGTGAAGGCGGTTTTTTCGACAGGATTTTTGATGTTTTTGTCTTCGATAAAGCTACCGAGAGTCGAGTCGTCTTCTTCGCCTATAGGCGTTTCTAGCGAGGTCGGCTCATTGGAGATGCTGCGAACAATTTTCAATTTATTCAAGGGCCATTCGAGCTGTTCAGCCAATTCGTTGTTTGTCGGTTCTCTGTCCAATTTTTGTTGCAATAATCTTGTTGCACGTATCACACGGTTGATCTGTTCTATCATGTGGACGGGGACTCTAATGGTACGACCTTGATCAGAAATTGAGCGTGTAATGGCTTGTCGTATCCACCACGTTGCGTAGGTTGAAAATTTAAACCCTTTTTTGTACTCGAATTTTTCTACGGCTTTGATTAAACCAATGTTTCCTTCTTGCACAAGATCAATGAAATGCAAGCCTCTGTTGGTATATTTCTTCGCAATACTTACGACCAATCTAAGGTTTGATTGAATGAGTTTGTTTTTAGCCTTTTTCATTTTTTCACGGCCAAATTGCATTTCATTCGCCATTTCAACAATTTTATCCACACTAGATTCAAACTCTAATTCTAGCATCCTCGTTTCTTGTGCCATTATTTGAACTTTACGAATGAGGTCTTTGATTTCACCGATGGGCGTATGCAAATTTTTGACAACCGTCGCCGCTGTTTTTTTGGTGATCAATTGTCTGCCCAATTCACGGATTTCTTTCATTGACTCAATTTGTAGTTTTTGCTGAATATGCAGTTGGCGTTCTTTAAAATGCTTAATTTTTTCTGCGGCTTCTATAAATTTATCCGCAAAGTAAATAATTTCTTCTTGGTATAAATCAATCTTTTGTAGAGAAGGGCGCAAATCGTCACTCTGTTGTTTGAGGTTGTCATCGTGCTCTATTTCGCCATCTTGCTCAATCAACTGTCTCTTATATTCCATATATTGTTTGAGTGAAGAATACAGTGGTCTGAGAGAGTTCTTGTAGTACTGATTAAGGCGTCGACGCTCTGAATGAACGTCCTGATCTCCTTCGTTGTGGAAGACCTGATCATTGTTAAATGAAATGGGGGCAGGCTTACGTGTGAAGGCGCGTTTGGCGAGGTCGTGCATAGAGGGAATGAGAATGCCCGATTGGTGCAAGATTTCCTTGATAATGTTTTCGCCATTTTCCATCATTTCAGAAAGTTCAATCTCTTCCTTGGATGTTAAGAGCTTTTCCTTACCAATTTGTTTTAAGTACAATTTTACAGGATCGTCTGAAAGTTGCGCATTTTGATTAAGAGAGATTTTCTTTTTTTCTACTGGAGTTTCTTTTTCTTCTTCAGGTTGCAATTCATCAAAACTGAGCGGTATGTCTTCTTCTATAGCGACATCATCGTCATCGTCCGCAACGAAGGGGAGATTATCATCAGAATTCTTGAGATCCTCTGGCTGGCTAAAGTCTGGCTCGGATTCTATACGTTCTTTCACCTGTATGAGATATTCGTTCTCCAATTTTTTGGTCACATTTTTTATGTGAACGGGAGAATTTAAAGTGGCAGGGAGATAATCCATTATATCTTGTTTACTTACCTGACCACGAGCATCAGCAAGTTGAGAGATTTTTTCAACGGCTCTCTCCAATACTGCTTCTTGATCTTCTGTATCTTGATCTAGTAACTCATCATTACTCAAAAAAATGTCTTCTGGCATCGTTGCTCCTAACCTAAAATAATCGTTTTAGGTGTGATTCTAAATCAATCTGTTTTTTACAATATGTTAAAATAGCTTCTTGATCGTTATTTGATTCTGCGGTTACAATTTTCATTTTCAATTGATTGATTTCATCCATCAAATTTCTTTTTTTTATCTTTAATACAGAACTTTCTATAAATTCTGTGTTCACTTGATTAAACTCACCTATGGATGCCTTTTGGTACAAAAATTGTTTTAAGTCCTCATCGGTCTCAAAATCATTGAGTATTATAGACACGTCTGCGTGGCTCCATTCTTTTTGTAAATTTTGCTTCAAATAGGCGAAAATTTCTATCGCATAAAAATCAGACAATTGATTAATTGACAATTGATTCATCAGCAATGAGAAAAATTCTGGATTTAAAAGAACTGCAACCATTAGATAAAGTTCATCATTCATAGAGATGACTTTTTTATGCGTCTGCGCACGTTTGTTTTCTAGTTTAGATGGTTTGTCAGAACCT
This sequence comes from uncultured Spirochaetales bacterium, assembly GCA_964425555.1. Classification (GTDB taxonomy): domain Bacteria; phylum Spirochaetota; class Spirochaetia; order SP-2023; family CAYRNA01; genus CAYRNA01. The sequence goes on along the minus strand of CAYRNA010000003.1, from coordinate 37,077 downwards.
ACAATATTAACAGCTTCATGAGATATGTCAAGCAATTTTGTGAGTTCTTTTATATAAAGCTCTTTTTTTAGTTGCGAATGAATTGATTCTATATAATTCTTGACACCTTTATATATTTCTTGTTTTGACTGTAAACTTACCATACCGTGCTCTTTTGTATAAAAATGAATAACAAATTCATAAGCGAATAACTTCTTCTCAAGCTTTTTTACAAGGGCTGTTTTTCCTTCTGTTTCCAAAATAGAAGCAGGATCTTGATCAGCATCTAAAAGAACTATATAGCAATCTATGTCAATATTTTCAAGGATTAAAGCTGCTTTTAATGACGCATTTACGCCAGCGGCATCTCCGTCGAAGACAATATTCACTTTCGTTACATAGCGAGCGAGGTAGGCGGCCTGCTCTTTGGTGAAGGCTGTGCCCAGAGGTGCAACGCTGTTGGCGAAGCCGCTTTGAGCGAGTGCGAGGACATCCAAATTCCCTTCGCACAAGTAAACTTCTTTGTGTTCTCTCATGGCTTTCATTGCTTGAGACAAGCCATAAAGGGTGTTACGTTTCTTATAGATAGTGGTTTCAGGAGAATTAATATATTTAGGTTGGTCTTCGTTGAGGGCGCGCGCACTAAAAGCGATGGCGTTGCCTGCAGAATTTGAAACAGGGAAAATTAATCGATTTTTAAAGAGAGGTGCGGGATAACGTCTTTGCGAAAAGAGACCAGAGGTTTTCAAGAAATCATCGGTGTAATTATTTTTTTTTAAGAATTCATAAAGCCAAGTGTAAGAATTGGGTGCGTATCCGAGTTCATAGGTCTCAACCATTTCGGCAGAACCCGTTCGTTTCAATGCGTACTCTAATGCTATTTTTCCTTGGGGGGAATTATTGAGCAAGTGCTTAAATGTTTGGTTCAATCTATTATAAAGATCATTGAGAGCTTGCTGGCTATTATTTTGAGACTGATTTTTTTGATACTGTGGTACTGTTATGTTGGCTTTCTGTGCGAGTAACTCCAGAGCTTCTTTAAACGAAAGATTATCGTATTCTTGCACAAAAGTAAAAATATCGCCGCTTTTATTGCAACCGAAGCAATGAAAAATTCCAATGTCAGGAGAAACCGTAAAGGAAGGTGTTTTTTCTTTATGAAAAGGGCACAAGCCCCATAATCGGCCATTTTTAGGGCGCAAACTAACGTGTTCGCCTATGACTGTTTCAATAGCAAGCGATTCTTTTATTTGTTCCTTGACATCCATGCTAATCTTTGGCTATAAAGCTTGAAATATAAGCCGCCGCCGCAGTTTGGTGATCAGTGTAGTTGTTCGTAAACGTATGAAATCCAGGGCGAGTATTATCGACGACGAAGAAAAATGAATCGCTTTCTTCAGGATGGAAGCTCGCTTGAAGTGCAATTCTGCCAGGGCTGTTAATAGGTAAGGGCGGCAATCCTGTATTTTTGTAGGTATTAAAATCGGATTCTATCTCTAAATCCGAGTAGAAAATTCTCGTTTTATGGGGGCGATTATATTCTTCTTCCAACACGTATAAAATTGTTGCACAAGATTGCAGAGGCCAATTCTCTTCTAATCTGTTGTAAAATACGGATGCGATAAGCGGTGCTTCAACCGCCTGTCTATATTCTCCCTCAACGATGGAAGCCAGTGTGACTTTTTCATTTAACTGCTCTGACGTTAAATTGCTATAATCGGGAGAGATTTCTGCGAGTTCGTCGAAAAATTGACTCACAAATACGTCGATAATTTGGCTTATACTATAGCTTTGGGATACAATATAGGTTTCTGGAAATAAGTAGCCTTGGGCATTTTTTAAGCCAGGAAAACCGTAGGGCGTAAAGTCAAAGTTTTCAATAGCATCTTGAATCTCTTGTTTTGTTCCATAGTTGGCGGCTTCTAGTCGCGCGACAACTTTAGATGTAGGCCAACCTGGCGGAATTGTGATGGTAATTAATACTTCATTGCCAGACAGCAATTCGTGATAAAAATCGTTGAAAAGTGTTTCTGATGTAATTTGCCATGTACCAGGCTTGATGTCATCTGTTGTTCCCTTAAGGCGAGAATAAACGTTAAGGTAAAGAGGAAAAAGCGGATGAATTTCTGCGTTCCCTTCTAGGTTTTTTACCACAGAATACATGCTTTCACCCTCGACAACACTAAATTCTATGGCTTCTTCATTTTGAGAGAGCAGGGGAAAGCTTGGTAGCATCAATATAAATGTTGTCAAACCAGCAATGATAATAAAGATGAAAATACTAGAAAAAAGTTTTTTTTTAGTCATAGGCATGCACCTTAATATATAGAGGGAAGGAATAAATGCAAGTAGAATATGCCAAGCTGTTGTTTATCTTGATATCTTGTTATTAACCAACATCAATAACATCAAAATCTTTCATCAAGGTAGCATGAATATTATTTTTTTCTATAAATTCTTCTTCCAATTTGAGTAGCTTTTGAAAGTCTCGATAAATATCTTTGTCAGAACTTTTAATATCGTGATGTGTAAACGCAATCGTTTGGATATTATACAATGCGGCCAATCGCAGTCCATCTTCTTTAGAAGAATGTCCCCAGCCTTTCTTGGAAGTCTGAACTTCTTTTTGATTGAACTGACCATCAATTATAATAAGATCCGCATCTTGGAAAAAATCACAATTCTGTTGTGTCCGTTTAAAGTCGTTTTCAGTTAATTCTATATCTGTCGCAATAATGATGCTTTTATTTTTGGACACAATTTTATAGCTGTAACTGTCGCCAGGGTGATTGTTTAATCGCCAAAAAATCTGTACATCATCTGAAAGTTGATATTGTCCACCTTCAAGTATTGTATAATGAGGCTTTTGCTCAAAAATCGCTGATATGGGAATGGGAGAATAAGGCTCATGATGCAATTGATCAAGGACTTTGTTCATTTCTTTGAAGGGAGAAAATATATTTGTTTTAAATTTAGCTTGAAAGAAAGGATCAAAAAACATGAACCCATTTAAATGGTCGTAATGAAAATGTGTAAAAAATAAATCTATCTGATCTTTACGGTGTTTTTCTTTGTACCAGTCTTGACCGAGTGGGAAGAAGCCCGAACCTGCGTCTATGACTACGTGATTGCCATCATCAATAATGATTTCATAACAAGAGGTATTTCCACCTATATACTCACAACCTGATTGATCCTGTGTATAAAAGATAGGCAACGAACCACGAGTACCCCATGCTTTTACTTTCATATCTTTTCCCTAACATTACTCTTTATATTTTAATCAAACAATACTTCAGTTGACTGTGTAATTAGATATTCGACACTTATCGCCAAATATTCATAGGATAAAATATTTTAACATAATAAAACCTAAGATATAAAAAAAAGATGGGGAGGACAGGATTCGAACCTGTGAAGTCGAAACAACAGATTTACAGTCTGCTCCCTTTGGCCACTCGGGAACCTCCCCATAAGCCCTCTGTCAGATTCGAACTGACGACCCCGAGATTACAAATCACGTGCTCTGACCAGCTGAGCTAAGAAGGCGTTTTTCACTCTTTTTGTAAAAGTATATAATTCTTAAGCGCTTCTGTCAATCTGTTTATTCTTTTTTTTATATTGTCTAATAAAAAATGCTTGAAGTTATTGTTTTTGTATGAATACGAAGTAAAAGAAGGTGATAAAGATAGTAATAATAAAGGCTGTGCTAAAAAATAAAAATATTTCCTGACGAGGATTGAGGTCAAACTGGCTGAATAAAATAATTAAGATAGCAATGACAAAATCTACCCATATTCTTAAATGAATAAAGAATGAATAAAGATTATAGCTTTGGATGTTTTTCGATAGGCTCAAAAAACCATCTATGAGAAAAAGCAGGGCGTAAACATGATTGTTAGCAGAAGAAGGGTAGAGCATTATGAGAGAAAGACTGACTGGAACTAATACAAAGGCAAAGTGTAGTTCTTTATTATTGAGCCAAAGAATGATAACGAGAGAGAGAAGCAATAAGGATAAGGGAACATGAATGAATGGTGATCCAGCTTCCTCTAAGACAAAAGAAGCATCGAAGTTTTGCCACAAGCAAAAAATACACAGCAAAGATGCCAGTATATATTTGTGGTTATTTTTATGCCTTCTTTCATAGCATAAATAAATATAGTAGGAGGCTATGATATAAATTTCTAAATAAATAAAAGTAGTGTATCGTATTACAAGAGAATAAAATAAATAAAATACCAAAAATAGAGATAGAAAAAAGACACTATTAATTCTTTTATAATACTGCATTAATAATTTTTAGTTCGAGAATAAAAAATAACAACGCTTGTCGTTAGAGTAATAAAGGGTAGCGTTTGTATGACAATGAGTGACCAATTTGTTGCAAAAAAAGGAGTACTAGAGGAGATTATACCAATCTCAAGTAACAAATTGTAGACTTGTTGGCAGTAAAATCCGAGAATACTGAAGGAAAGTAAGAACCAAGCAAAATCATAAGTACGCAAAAAAACCATAGCAGCAGCAATTGAGGCCCACGTCAAGAGTAAATATAATAAAACAGTTAAACCAAATTCGCTGATATTCATCATCAACCTCTTTCAAGTATGTATTCATTGACGAAAGGAATTCATTACCACTGAATATGATTGGAACTATAGGCTAAATAATTTATGATCTCCTGGACTTAGCACAGACGGTGCTAAACTTGGAAAATCGTAGCTTGGAGAAATTACGACTCCACGCTTCAAAAAATCAATAAAAATTTGCTCATATTCCGATCGGCTACAAAGCGGAAATAAATAAGGATCATCGCCTCTTCTTTCCCATAATCCAGATAAGAGTGGCGCCTTCCAAACACTTTTATCGACTTTGTTTTCCCACCGCTTTAACAAATAAATACTTTTTGTTAAGGCCGCAAGAAAAAATGCAGGGATGTCGTATAAAGTTTCCTTGAATTGCGGATTCTGATTTTTGGAGCAAATAATAAAGAGGGCTGAGGAGGCAATGCCAGGGCTAGGCAGTTGAACGAGCCATAATTCCTCATCAACGTGCGTAAAGGGATGCCAACGGATAATGTCATTGCTCGTCGGTGTGCTATCGGCGCTAAAGCTTTCAATGATATTTGTTTTTTGTGTTAATCGCTGGAGTTGGTCAAGCCCTGTGCATAGCGCCACGGATTGGCATTGCGGAAAATAGCAACGAATGGCCTGCTGAAAGCGCTCTATCCACACGGAAGGGTAAGCGGCATAGAGACCTGTTTCTATGGTGTTTTTAATGGATAAAGCGTAGCCGTTGGGCCGTGAACCCATTAAATTGGCACCCTTGTCCTGGTAAAGATCTAAATAACGTTTCTGATCGGTGGCGTATAAATGGTATTCTCGGGCGCGTTTAATTGTTGGTATGTGGTGTTTCATTGCTACCAATTCTCTTCTATTTTCGTGATGGAATGACTCTGGAACTCGGGTATTAGGGTAATCTGTTTGCCTGATACGAAACGGATATTGATCACTTCAAGGTTCTTTTCTATTTTGCTTTTTAGGACGTAACCTTCGCCGTAATCATCGTGATAGATTTTAGTACCTTTAGGATAAGCTAGCTTTTGATTGAGTTTTTTTTGCTTTATGGGAATATTGACAGGAATATATTGCGGTTCTTGCCTGCTTTTACGAACAGCTTTGAGGCGCTGGGGATTTTGAATGTACTCGCTGGGGATTTCTTGCAAGAAACGAGAAGGCTCATTGTATTGATAATGTCCAAAATGAAAGCGTGAATGACTATAAGATAGATCTAGTACCGTTTTTGCCCTTGTCATTGCGACATAAAAGAGCCGCCTTTCTTCTTCTATTTCACTGGGCAAAGTGCTACGCTGACTGGGAAACAAACCGTCTTCCATGCCCGTAATGATGACGTGATCATATTCTAGGCCTTTTGTGTTATGCACGGTAATCAAAGAAATCTGCGCCTGTTCGTCTTCTTGTACGTTCTGATTGAGTTCTATCTTTTCCAAGAATGAAATTAAATCGTCTTGGTTATTTTGATAGGCTTGCCCTATAATAAGAAGCTCGTTCAAATTGGCCACTCTATGCGTAGAATCCATGTCGTCTATGTCTTGATAAAGTTTCAATAAGCCACTGTCATTAATGATGCATTCTATGAGTTCACCGAGATTGTTGACTTCGAGATTTTGCCAGCTTTTATAAAAATCAATGAATTTGCTCAGCCCCTTTTTCCTATTTCCTGTAAAACTTTCTAGCGCTAATTGGCATGCCGTTAATACATTATGATCGCTTTCATCGAGTAAATTGAATATTTTCCCCACACTCTGTGGCCCTAGAGAACGAGCGGGTTTGTTGATGATGCGAAGAAAAGAAATGTAATCATTGGGATTGCTGAGCAGGATTAAATAAGAGAGGACATCCTTCACTTCTTGGCGCTTAAAAAAACTCAAATTGCCAATCAAGCGATACTTGATGCCTAATTTGGTGAAGCATTGCTCTAGCGCACGAGACTGGGCGTTGGTTCTATAGAGTATCGCAGCCGTTTGAGTGGAAGGCAAGCCCTGCAATCTCGCAGCACAGAATGTAGCTTCTTCTTCGGCGCTGTCAAAGTCATGGAGTGTGAGTTTTTCGCCGTCAAGATGAACGGGAGCCATCGTTTTCGCCATGCGATTTTCATTGTTTGCGATGACGTCGTTGGCAGCCTTGATGATATAAGGAGTTGAGCGATAATTTTCGCTCAAGGTGATCACTTTGGTTTCTTGAAACAAGTCGGGGAATTTTAAGATATTTTCCACCATAGCACCACGGAAACCGTAGATGGACTGATCATCGTCTCCCACCACGGACAACCACGATTGCTTGTGATACAATTGTTGCAATAAGTGAAACTGGGCGACATTAGTATCCTGATATTCATCCACAAGAATGGCTTTGAAGCGACGATGAATGGTGTTTTTTACCTCTGGCTGGGTATTGAGTATGTGGAGCGGCAGGTTGATAAGGTCGCTGAAATCAACATTGCCAATTTGCTTGAGAGCTTCGGTGTATTTTTGGAAGATGGGGTAAATTTCTTCTCTGCGAGTGAGGTGGGAGAGGTCGTGCTCATGCGTGAGACCCTCTTCTTTGGCACGAGCAATGCAATGAGCGAATGACTTAATTTCATTGTTTGCCAAATCTTTGCCAATAATTTTCTTGAGTAAAGCCAAACTGTCTTTGTCGTCATAAATTGCAAAATTTCTTTTGAGACCTATTGTATGACCAAAACGGCGCAAAAACCATGCTCCAAAAGAATGAAAAGTAGTGATGAAAAGTTCATTGCCATCAATGGCAGAAAAATCTCCCGAATATTGGGCTGCCACACGTTCTTTCATCTCTTTCGCAACTTTGTTCGTAAAGGTTAGAGCAAGAATTTGATAAGGTTTGAAGTCGTAATGCTCAATTAAATAAGCGATACGACTTGTAAGGACACGAGTTTTTCCGCTCCCAGCTCCTGCTAAAACAAGGAGGGGAGAAGAACCGTGGGTGACGGCTTCATGCTGCGCTGTATTTAAGCCTTCTAAATAAGATGAAGCCTTGCTCATAAGATAGCACTAGACTAGTGTAATTCAAAGAGTAGCAAGGAATAGCTTGATCCAGTCTGATACCAACCTATTTTATATAAACCGACGAGATTGTCGCTATCGAGTTGTATTTCTCTTTCGTTGACAGCCAATTTAATTTGATTTGTGTTCGCAATGCTTAAAGTTATTAGTTTATTGCTATCTATGGATGTCGTTGTATTGATTTTGGGGATTTTGCTGATATTTTTTTCGCCATCAATTTGATAGCTAAGCCATTGGTTTCGCGCTAAAGAAGTTATTTTTAGATTGTAAACAGTAGGTACAGAGCTAGACAAAAGAGTCGTTTCATTAATGATTTCCATGCCTTCGAAAAGAATCTCTGGAGCCAGGACTAGAGTGGCTTGTTCATTGGCGTAATTCAAGTTAATGATATAATCTTTTGAGAGCAGTCCTAATTTCTCTTCATAACTAGGGTTTTCTGCGTTGACAATGAAAATCCCGATGGAGAAATCATCTGCGTTATTAAGCTCCACAGACAACTGATTATCTGCAAATTTAAATACGGCTTTGGCTATTATGTCTTCTTTCAATACAAAATTGATAGTACCGGCAGAATTATTTTGTAATTCAAGAGGGGGGGCATTACTTTCTACTGCATAATCCAAGCTAAGGCTATTTTGTGCCTTTTGATATTCTCGTTCTGCGAAATAATCAACAAAAACATCTTTTTTTATGACTACAAAAGAAAGGAGGACGAGGATTAAGGAAATAGCGATTATGATATATTTTTTCTTAGATTGGCTTTTCTTTCTTTCTTCGACGCCCCAAAGTTCTACGCTGGGTATTTCTATGTCTTTGAGTAAAAATTGATCGTAGTACTTGAGTATCGTATCTGGATCTTGACCGAGGACGTGAGCGTAATTTCTTAAAAAGCCTCTGACATAGGATTCTGAGGGGAAATTGTCAAAATTTTCATTTTCTAAGGCTAAAATGTTTTCTTGGGATATATTGGTTAAGTCCATGACATATTTGAGGCTGTAACCTTTGTCTTCCCTGTACTTCTTGAGTATTTTTCCTATACTGTCCATTTTTTATTGCTCCTCAGTATTCGAGTAGAAATCATTAATATCATTGCTTGATGACGGCAATTTATAATCTAAGATTTCTTGTGCTAATATATCATCAACGGTATTTATATTACTGAAAAGTAATGAATATTGGCTGTTATAAATATCTCTTGCGTCTATTTTATAAATTAATAGATCATTGCCTATGGTGTAGGTCATAGACTTAAAGCCGGCATCTTCTGAGCGTCGTGAAAAACGCAAAAGTCTCACAGGCACGGGTATGTTTTCCACTGTAGTCCATTCGGGAGAACTGATGTAGCTGATACCATAAAGGCTGGCAAGAACATCAAGCGAGTCTCGTGTCGGGCTCAATACAAGGGGGCTGTTTTTATCGATTTTTTGAATGAAATTTGCTTCATATTCAGGAATGTAGATTTCTATTTTATCGGGTTTAATATTAATGACCTGTCTACTAGGATTAGAAAATTTTATTTGCATCAGATTGGGAGACTTATAAAGTAATCTTCCTTGCATGGCATCAGAATTGACATTGATATAAACGTTGGCTTGTAAGCTATTAATTGTATCGTATTTTTGAATGACCTGATTGAAAAATGCTCTTGCAGTCTCTTGTGCTGGTAACACAGGATTTATAAAAAACAACAAAAATAAAGACATTAATTTATAATGCATAGGAATAGGCTCGACTTTCTTCTTGAAATGGGAAATGAATACTCTTCTCCATTATAGATATTCATGTGAGTATTGAAAAGCCGTATTAATAAGAAAACCTTTATTTCTTCTAGTAAAAGGAAGTATTAATGTTTTTTCTATTCAACAAGTGTATTCTAACTCGTTAAAAGTCCAAGACGAAACACTTTTGAGAGGACATTCGCTATAATGTATTATACTATAGCTCAAGAAAAAGGTGGTAAATATGAAAAAATCCATACAAGAAGATGTCGTTTTTTATACCAAAAAAGGGGATTTGACATCTTGTCTCGCTAATATTAGTGCCGTTTGCTATCAGCAAATAAGTGACTTAAATTGGGTGGGATTTTATATTTATGATAATACTCAAAAAACGCTTCTCTTAGGACCTTTTCAGGGTAAGCCTGCGGTCGCTGAAATTGTGCCTCCCCATGGTCTTTGCGGAGCAGCCTATGCAACAAAAGAGCTACAAGTTGCGGCCAATGTACAGCATTGTGATAATCATATTGTTTGCGATATCAACTCAAAATCAGAACTGGTTTTGCCCATATTCAATGATGATGGTTCGGTTTGGGGCGTTTTCGATATAGACTCTCCCCAAGAAAATCGTTTTGACGAAGAAACCATTCGCATATTTTTAGAAGTACGAGATTATATTAGTCGAACTCTTTTACCACAAAAATTGTCCTAAAATACTGATTGAGTTTAGGAACTAGGGTACGTTTGACATTCTTCAGAGTCGTAATGGACTTCAATGTTGGCGTGCCTGAACAAGTCTTCGCTGCTTTTTGAACGTTGGTATTTTCTTTGGCAAACTACGCGCTTAATCCCTGAGCTGATGATGAGCATGGCGCAAGTATTGCAGGGTGTCATACGGCAGTAGAGTGTCGAATTTTCTAGCGAAATACCATATTTTGCGGCCTGACAAATGGCATTTTGTTCTGCGTGTATTGTTCTTACGCAGTGTTCTGATTGCGTTCCGTCGTCGTTAATGACAGAGCGGATGAGATGACCAACATCGTCGCAGTGGGGGAGTGAGGGCGGTGAACCAACATAGCCTGAAACCAATATTTGGTTGTTTCTTGTGATGAGGCATCCGCTGCGACCTCTATCGCAGGTTGCCCGTTTAGAAACGGCCTCGCAAATTTCAAGAAAATAGTCATCCCAGTGCGGTCGTACGTATCCTTTCATATTTCATCCTTAATGTTCTGCTAGATCGATTTTTTACTAATGATAAATAAAAGTTAAAAAAAGTCCTAGTTGCTTTACTTCTTTTATGTTTTTATTTACTATATAGATGGATGGTCTACCAAAACCGTCTTTTTAGGAAATTATTAATTATATGCCGCGAAGCGACCAACGTAGAGAACAATACCGATTACAACATTTTTTAGCATTATGTGGTTATGCCTCTAGGCGTCATAGTGAAAAAGCGATTGTTGATGGTATTGTTACCGTAGATGGTGCTAAAGCTCACTTAGGACAAAAAGTATTTATCACTCAAGATGTCCGTGTCAACGGAGTCGGCATTAGATGGCGCAGAGCTCAACGTGATGATAGCTATTATATTTTCCATAAACCCAGTCGCACACTTTCCTCGCACAATGATGATACAGGTCAAAATCGCCGTTTAGTTTACGATTCCTTTGGAGAAGTAGATAGCAAACGCTTATTTTCTCTGGGACGATTGGACTATATGACTTCTGGAGCCTTGCTTATTACAAGTGATGGGGCTTTTGCTCAAGCGATAAATCATCCTTCGCATAAGATAGAAAAAGAATACCAAATAATTGCGAAGAGAGTGATTCCTGATGAACTGTTAGAGCAGTTTGTAAAAGGTGTTTACTACAATAAAGTAAAGTACAAAGCCAAAAGCTACACACGCATCAGCGATCATACCGTGAATTTGGTTCTTGTTGAAGGGAAAAATAGAGAGCTGAGAAATGTTTTTTTTAGTTTTAAAGTTCCCGTCAAGAAAATACACAGGGTTCGCATAGGTCCTATTACGCTGAGAGGACTCGCTCTCGGTACATTTCGTAAATTAAATGCTCGTGAGATTAAATTTCTTACACAACATACCGATCATGTTAATAGCAATGATAGTAAAAGAGATGACCACGCAGAATGATTATAGCTATTGACGGACCAGCAGGAGTGGGAAAAAGTACTATCGCAACTAAACTCAGCCTTGATTTTGACTTATTGAATCTCAATACAGGTTCTTTTTATAGAGCCGTCACTTATCATGCAATCAAAAATAATTTAAACGCTCAAGATGACGAAGAAGCCATTGTTCTCCTCTGTGATAACTTGGTTTTTGCCATAAAAGAAGGCGTATTGTTCGTCAACGATGTTGACCTAGGAACGAAACTCCGCAGTACACAGATTGATTCTGAGGTTCCCCGTATTTCTTCGATTAGCGGAGTTCGCACTATCTTAAATAAATTCTTTCAGACGCTTGGGCAAAGTATGTCGCTCGTGGTTGAAGGTAGGGATATGACGACCGTTGTCTTCCCTAACGCCGATTATCGATTTTATTTAGATGCGGATGTTGAGCAAAGAGCTTTGCGCCGATTCAATGAATCTCTGGATAACGAAAGTTTGGATGAATTGAAAAACAATCTGATTAAAAGGGATCAATCTGATGAGAACAAAAAAATAAACAATTTAAATGATAAAAAAATATATATAGACACAACAGATGTTAGTCTTGACGGGGCTTATGCTCTTGTGAAGAGTTATATTGTTGATATTCGGTAGGAGAATTATAATGGCTAAAGATGAAGAACTAGAACTATTGAGTATGGAAGAGTTGCTCGCTCAAGAGGATGGTGGACTAGACAAAGTTCTCGTAGAAGAAGGCGCTATCATTACTGCAGTAGTGGCTCAAGTGAATAAAGAAGCGGGCATCGTTTTTTGTAGCATTCCAGGCGTTAAAGCTGAAGGTGAGATTTCATTAGAAGAGTTCACAGACGTTCCAGAAATTAATGAAGAAACTCAGGTTCTTCTTAAGAAAAAAGAAGGTAGAGACGGTAAGCCCATTCTTTCTAAAAAAGAAGCCAGCAAAAATACCATTCTTGCCAGTCTCAGTGCTTATCAAGTCAACCAGACTCCTATTAAAGGTACCATTATTGCAGAAGTAAATGGTGGATTTAAAGTTAAGATTGATGATGAAGTAGAAGCTTTTTTACCCGCTTCTCTTTTAGACGTATATCGTGTTGAAAATACAGCAGACTATATTGGTAAAGAATTTGATTTCTTGGTTGATAGAGTTCAGTATGGTCGCCTTGGTCTTAATATTGTTGTTTCTCGCCGTGGTTTGCTCGAGCAAGGCATAGTTGAAAAAAGAAAAGCATTTTTTGAAAGCATTAATGTCGGTGATGTTGTTAAAGGAAACGTAAAAAACTTTACTCCTTTTGGTGTATTCATCAACCTTGGTGGTTTTGACGGTTTGCTTCACATTAATGATATTAGTTGGGGTCATGTTAAAAAGATAGATTCTCTTTTAACTCTCAACCAAGAATTAGAATTAAAAGTTATCAAACTTGATTACGATCACGATAGAATCAACCTTTCACTCAAGCATATGAAAGATGATCCTTGGGAAACGTTTGAAGATCGCTATAGCCTAGATCAAAAAATCAAAGGTAAGATTTCAAAATTGACCAAATTTGGTGCTTTTGTTGAGTTAGAAGAGGGAATAGAAGGTTTAATCCATATTTCTGAACTATCTTGGATCAAAAAAATACATCATCCAGATCAAGTTTTAAGTGTTGATCAAGAAGTTGAATGCCTTATTTTAGGTTATGATATGGAAGGCGAGCGCATTTCTCTTGGACTAAAACAAACTTTAGAAAATCCTTGGGATACAGTGGTAAGCGAATTTCCTCTTAATTCTAAGCAAACTGGTAAAGTTATGCGCATTGTGAACAGCGGTGCTATTATCGAATTGGCCAACGGCATGGAAGGTTTCTTACCTTTACAAGAATTGAGCTGGACTCAACGTGTTAAATCTGCCAACCATTTCTTCAAAGAAGAAGATACTATAGAATGTGTCGTGTTAGAAGTTGACGCCGAAGAGCATAAAATTCGTTTAGGCTACAAACAACTTTCTGATGATCCATGGACAAATCTTGTAAGTAAATACAGTGTGGGTTCTGAAATGGAAGGTGAAGTTCGTTCTATTACTGATTTTGGTTTATTTGTTAAAGTAGATGGTGATATAGAAGGTTTAATTCATAAAAATCAATTGCTTGATTCAGAAAATGGAGAAGATCCTATTGAAAAATTTCAAGTTGGCGATAGCATCAAGTCTGTGATCATTAGCATAGATGCTGAAAACCAAAAACTTTCTTTATCTGTGAAGCAATTAGGCTCTATGAGAGAAAAACGTGATACATCTCGTTACTTAGATGATAACAAAAATACTGACGAATCTGCGACTACTTTAGCGGATTTTATGACTGAAAAATAGGGTTTATAATGGACTTTAAAAATAAAAAAGGTCTCGTATTTACATCCATTGGGATTCTCATTCTTCTTATCATTGGTCTGTTATGGCCAAGAAACTTAGAGAAGAAGGCGAGTCCTGACTGGTTGGTTTGGGAAAAATTATCAGATAGAGTCGACTTAGTTTTACAAGAATCAAGCGAAAGCGTTGATGCAGAAGCAAAAGATGATGCATTGGAAAGTGATTTAATTGACTTTCTCGATACAAGCTCAGATAAATCGACTGTAAGATTTGCGACGCTGGCTCTTGTGAAATTAGCTTTAAAGTCTAATGATTTAGCCAAAGTTCAAGAATATTCAGAAAAGCTAGTGAGTGGTAAAGAAGTTGATTATATTTCTGCTATTGCTCTCTACAATCTGAGTTCTATTGCCTTGGAAAATAATGATGAAGACTTGGCTCTCAGTTATTTAGAACAGCTGGTTAATTCGGAAGAATATATGTCTACGAATTCGTTGCAGCCTGAAGTCATCTACCTTTATGCAACATTGTTGCAAGAGCAAGATGTCGAAAAAGCTCGCACTCTTTATCAGTCTATTGTTGATGATTATGGTGATTCTATTTACTTTAATTTGGCAAAAGATAGATTATTGACTATACAATAAGATAGGTTGCATGTTAAAATAGGGACGTTAGAATAATGAGGGTAAATTTTATAAAGAGGCTGAGCCTTTTCTTTTATTCCTCATTATTTTTATACAGTTGTGGCATTCCTGCATTTACTATATTGTCACCTCCTGAAGTTTTTACTGCAAACTATACGCTTCCAGCCACGAATGCGGTGCTTATTTTTCGTATGACGACAAGTTCAGCTGTCGCTTATACTCTTTATTATAAAATTTACAATGAAAATACTCAAAGTGCATCCAGAGTTAATGATGAACAGAGGCTGACAGATCAGTTTCGTACCGACGTCAATAATGATGATGAAATCTTTACGGGAGACCGTTTACTCAACACTTTGAATTTTAAACGTGTTTTTACAACGGTTAATCGAAGACAAGAAACAAACATTGGAACGCTGGATAATTTCCCTGATCAATATATTTATATATATTTTGATGGTGAGGTTACTGCTTTGCAAGAAGCCTACGTATTCGTTTCATCGACCAGTCCTAGTGATATAGATCCTGTCGTAGATTTTAATGTAGATGCCACCAATTACGCCAGTACGATCAAATTAGCGAGATCCGTGTACTATACGGATAGCAGTTATGGTAAGCAGGATTTTTATAAAAGTTTTTATGAAAAATATCGTCTCTCTGATAATGATTTACCTAGCGTCACATCTTCTTCCGTTTTAAGTATTAATATTGCGGCTGTGGCTATTGCTTCTTCTGTGATCACAACAGAAACAGATAGTCAGGCTATTTTTGTTGGTTCGGTCAGTAATATTAATGTTGAAAATAAGCAGACAAACGCAACTACAAAACCATAAATCATGATAAATTACAACTGAGCTAAAAAATGCTGATAATATATATTCTGTCTACTTATGCATAAACTATATCAAATATTAAAAGAACTCAGAAATCCTGATTCTGGCTGTCCATGGGATATTAAGCAAACTCTCATTTCGCTCAAACCGGCATTGCTAGAAGAGTGTTATGAAGTGTTGCATGCTATTGATAATAATGATGTAGATAATTTAAAAGAAGAATTTGGTGATATTTTCTTAGTCATTGGCTTAATGACTGTGATATGCGAAGAGCAGGGTGATTTTACTTTGCAAGACGTGTTAGAAGAAGTGCAAACCAAGATTGTTCGCCGCCATCCTCATGTTTTTGGCGATTTACAAGCCCATAATATTGACGATGTAAAAAAAATCTGGCAAGAAGAGAAAAATAAAGAGAAAGCACAATCTGATAAAAAAAATAATGACGATGATTGCTTTCAAGATCACCTTCAAGCTGCTACGGATCCCCTTTTCTTAACGAAAGAAATTATTAAAACAATGACAAAGTTGAATTTCACTTGGGATGAGACGGAGCAAATTTATACAAAAATTAAAGAAGAGCTTGATGAAGTAAAACAAGCACCAAATAAAGAATTGCAAGAAGAAGAAATAGGCGATCTTTTATTCAGTGTTATTAATTTGGCGTATGAGATGGATATTGATCCTAGTCTAGCACTCATCAAAACGAATGAAAAAATCAAATCTCGGTTTAACGCAAGCTTTAAAGCCGCTGGATATTTCCATGCCCCCTCCCCTAGTTCTTCTTCAAAACAATATGATAAAGTACTGTTGAACAAGCATTGGAATCAGATTAAAAAGGAAAAAAAATGAGCGCAACTACTCTCGATCAAATATACTACGCCATCCGTGGCAAGGTCACACAATCAGCGAATGAAATGATAGCCAAGGGCGAACACGTTATCAAACTGAATATAGGTAATCCACCAGCGTTTGGCTTTGAAGTGCCGCAAGAGATCAGAGATAATGTTGTACGTCACCTCAATGACAGTGCCAGTTATTCCCACGGCAATGGCTCTATCGAGGCACGCCAAGCCATTATCGACGAGCAAAAACGGCTCTATAATATTGATATTGATTTTAATAACGTGATGTTGGGTAATGGAGTCAGTGAACTCATTTTGAATGTGACAAAAGCGTGTTTATCTGAAACAGACGAAATTCTCATTCCCATGCCTGACTACCCTTTGTGGACAGCAGCCTCTCAACTTGCGGGTGCGAAAGTGCGTCATTATGAATGCAAGCCCCATGATAATTGGCTCCCCGATTTGGATGATATCAGAAGCAAAATAACGAAGCGGACCAAAGTTTTACTCATTATCAATCCCAATAATCCTACGGGCAGTGTTTATTCTGCCGAGATTCTGGAAGGACTGATAGAGATAGCGCGAGAACATAAGTTGTTGCTTTTTGCGGATGAAATTTATAGCAAAATACTTTTTGATGACAACAAAATGTATCCCGTTGCTCAACTGGCGAATGACATACCAATTTTTACTTTTAACGGTCTTTCAAAAAATTATTTTGCTCCTGGATATCGATGCGGTTGGTTAACGATTACAGGTCAATATGAGGGCAAACAGCAAGATGAAGTAAAACGCATCAAGGAAAATATAGAAAAATTACTCGGTATGCGCTTGGGGCCCAACACATTTTCACAGTACGCCGTGAAGCCTGCCTTAGAACAGGCTGCGTATTACGTAGAAAAAATGGTTAAACCAGGCGGGCGACTCTTTGAACAGCGTAATTTATTGGTCGATGCGATCAACGCCATTCCTGGGCTTTCGGTCAACACGCCACAAGGCAGTTTATACGCTTTCATCGAACTCGACAAAAAATATTACAATGTCGAAGATGATCAGCAGTGGGCCTTTGATCTCTTGAAAGAACAGCATATTCTCATTACCGAAGGCACAGGTTTTAATATGACCAGCAAGCAATTTTTCCGCATGGTATTTTTACCCAATGTTGACGAAATTGCATTACTCAAAGAAAGGCTCAGCGAGTTTTTCAGCAAGCGAGTATTATAAGCTATCTTAAAAAATCTATTGGTTTATATCCTGTAAAAAACTTTTTAAAAGCTTAATATCATTGGGAAAGTCTATCGATTGAGATTCTTTGCGATTGGCATCTGCTATTTCTGGGGGAAGTTCCAAGCTTATTTTTAACGCATCTTCCATCGTTTGATAAAACTTTGCAGGATGCGCCGTGCTTAAGAATACGCCCTCTTCGTCATTTTCCTTGGTCGTCATCAGCACTTGATAGGCAATAGCTGTATGAGGATCTGCCAAATAATTATATTGTTGGTATATTTTTTGTATGACAGCTTCTGTCTCATCATCCGTCAAAGCTCCACAACGCAGAGTTTCTTGACTTCGCCCTAGACGCTTGAGGAATTCTTCTACTCGTGGCCAATTGCTGGGCTTACTAATATCCATGGCATTGGCTATGGTGGAAATGGTTGGTCGAGGATCCCAGTCACCCGTCTTGAGATAGCGAGGAATGGTGTCATTGGCATTGGTTGCAACAGAAAAATTCATCTTGTCGCCCCACTCTCCCAACAAAAGAGCGCTAAAAAGACCTGAAGATAAATTGCCAAAATTCCCGCAAGGAACGCTGAAGCGTATGGGACTGCTCCCCTGCCAATTTAACTGAGAAAGGGTCTCGAAATAATAACCGATTTGGCCAATAATACGTGCAAAATTGATGGAATTCGCTGAATTTAAACCTATTTTTGTGACCAGATCCGCATCTGCGAGGCTCTGTTTGAGCAGGCTTTGACAGGCATCAAAATCTGCATCGATAGCGAGGGAATGTATATTTTTTCCCAAGGTTGAAAACAACTTTTCTTGGGCCGCGCTAATTTTACCCTTAGGAAACATAACGACAACATTGACGTTGGGCAGATCGTAAAATGCTTGAGCGACAGCAGCTCCTGTGTCTCCACTCGTTGCGCTTAAAATAGTAATTTTCTTATCTTGCTGTAAATGGTTTAATACTTGTGCCAAAAATCCGACACCAAAATCTTTGAATGCCAAGGTCGGACCGTGAAATAATTCGAGGCTGTGAACACCTGATTCTAGCGTCTTCAGAATGGGCGAAAAATGATAGGTTTTTTTGATTAATTTATGCAAAGTTTCATAGCTTAATTCGTCTGCAAACAAGTGTTTAATGATTGCTGTCGTCCTATCGACAAAGTTTTTTTCTTGGAGCAATTCTTTGACATTGGCTAGAGGTTTTATTTCTGTGGGAAAAAACAGCCCCTTCTCTTTGCCCAAACCTTGTTTGATAGCTTGTGATAAACTAACCTGCTCTTGTGGATAAGATAAATTGTAAACTTCCATAATGATCTCCTAATTTTTTAATTGATATGCACCTGATTTTGCTATTTTACAAATATGAACGAAACCATTTTCTTCTATAAAATTTTCATTGCACCAATCTTGAACCTGCAGAGCTTCTTCATAATTGTTTCTTAAAACAAATAATGACGGCCCAGATCCGCTGATGCCAACAGTCCAGTCGTTTTCCTGCCCCACTTGAATGAGTTTCTCGTAACCTTTGATCAGTTTGCCTCTATAAGGCGCGGCGAGTACGTCGCACAAACTTTTTTGTGCAAGGTGACTGTTTTGCGTGTGCGAGCCATGGAGAAAACCGGCCAAATAACGCTGAGATTTGATGACGGTTTGCATGTCGTAATGTTGTGGCATAGCGGTTCGCGCTTTTTGTGTTTCTAAAGCAAAACCGGGGTAAGCGACAACCCAATACCACTGTTGAAAAATGGGAAGGTTGTAAAACTGATAAGGAAAACTTGCATTTTCAGGGCTGGAATCTTCTAAAATAAGTTGTATTCCGCCCAAATATGAGGGCAATATATTATCAAGATGAAAGCCACCCGCCATAAATTTTTCTGCCTGAGCCATTAATTCGAGGAGTTCTTTTTGCGAGAGATGGGCTTGGTAATAGGCGTTGAGAGCGAGTATGGTCGCTACTGCCGAAGACGCACTCGAGCCTAAACCGCTGCCCACGGGTAGATTTTTTTCAAGGAGAAAATGAGGTTGTTGCTCTAAGTTCCGTCCTTTTTTTTCTTGCAAAAATTGTTTGAATGCCAACCAGCCCATATACAAACCATTTTGTTTGATATCAGTGGGCAACTTCGAAGCATATTTCCCTTCTGTGATGAGTTGGATATTGTCATCACTGCCCGTAATATGGACGACATCCCCAAAAAGTTGACCGTCCGTTCTTTCGTATGCGAGGCCCAGTGTGTCAAAACCGACATTGACGTTTCCCATAGAAGCGGGCGCATAATATTTGACTGTATTTTGCATACTAACTCACTATCCGTAAAATATCGCTATAAAGACCGCTGGCGGTAACCTTCGTTCCTGCCCCATAGCCACGTATTGTCATGGGAATGGGGCTGTAATAGTTGGTCAAGAATTCCAAGCCATTTTCACCGCCTGTGACACCACCCAAGGGCGAATTTTTATCCAGTTCTCTGATGCCCACAGATAAATTGTAGTCGCTGAATTCGGCGACATAGCGCAAGACTTTGCCTTGAGATTTGGCGTGTTCACAGCGTTCCTTGAAATATTGATCGCATTCGCTGAGGCGTGAGCAAAATTCACTCACCTCACCCGAGCTATTAAAATCAGGAGGTAAAACCGATTCAATCTTAATATTTTCTAGCTCAAAATGAAAACCCGCTTCACGAGCAATCAGCAATAATTTTCTTGCAACATCGTGACCCGAAAGATCATCTCTGGGATCGGGTTCGGTGAATTTTTTTGCCATGGCGTCTGCGACAATATCAGAAAAAGGTTTTTCCTTATCAAGTTCGCCAAAAATATAGGACAGTGAACCCGACAAAATACCGCAAAAATACTGCAACTGATCCCCTGCAGCAAATAAATGAGACAGGGGCGTCATTACGGGCAGTCCCGCTCCGACGTTTGTTTCATAGAGCAGTTTGACTTTCTGTGCTTTGACGATTTGACGCAGTCTGTGGTAATACGCCATGCTCATTGTGTTGGCTTTTTTGTTGGCGCACACCACGTGCAAGCCTCTTTGGAGGAAGTCTATGTAATTTTCTGCGACAAGCGTGCTAGAAGTTGCGTCAATGATAATGCTTTCGTGAGCCATTTGTGCATTCATTTCATTGCTCAGCAGAGCTAAATTATTTTCTACACCTTTTTCATTGAGCAGGTCAGCTATATTTTCATTTAAATCAAGGCCTCGCCCATCGAACAGCATTTTTTTAGAATTAGCAACGCCGACAATTTTCAGTTCCAACATTTTTTCTTGGGTAAAATTTTGTTGCGTATTGATGATATTGATCAATTCCAGACCTATGGCGCCCAGTCCGAGAATGACGCAATTGATTTGTTTGTAGGGCGAGAAAAATTCATCGTGCAAGGCTTTGACGGCTTGCTTGGTTTTTTCCTCTTCTATCAGAATGGAAATATTCCTTTCGGTCGCGCCTTGGGCAATGGCACTAATGTTGATGTGTTGTTTCGCCATGCTCTCAAAAATAGTGCTGGCAACGCCCTTGCGAGCACGCATATTATCACCGATGACGCTTAAAATGGCCATATTCGTCTTGTATTGCACTGGAAAGAGGAATTTATGCTTTAATTCCAATTCAAATTCTTTTTCCAAAACCGACTGAACCTGATTCTGAAATTGATTTTGTATGGCAAATGTCAGCGTGTTGGTCGAGGACGAAGAAATGAAGAGGATGATGGGGATATTTTGAGGCGATAAAACGCTTTGTACGCGTAAGTGTAAGTTGGAATCGAAGTGACCGCTGTTAAGCCTTTTTTGGCTAGAAACGGCGATGATGACAACGGTTATATGGCGCAAATCACAAATGGCTTTGATGGGCAGATCGTCTTTTTCGTCATTGGAATGGCTGATGCGTGTGCAAGCTCCTCGGGGGTCATTGGTGTTTTTGATGAGACAGGGAATATTGGCGGCGGCTAAAGGCGCAATTGTTTTTGGATGCAAAACCTTGGCTCCAAAATAGCTAATATCTATCGCTTCTTTATAGGAAAGCGTTTCCAAATGTCTTGCCTTGGTGACGAAGCGTGGATCAGCGGTGTAAGCACCATTGACGTCCGTCCAAATTTCGCAACTGTAGGCATTGAATAAAACGCTGATTGCCGCGGCGGAATAATCAGAACCATTGCGCCCTAAAACGACCAATTCTTTTTGACTGTTGCGACCTATAAAGCCAGGCATGAGAGAGAGAGCTTCCCTGTTGATGGTGGGGAGCAACAATTGAGAGCGTTCTAGGTCAACGTCATTTTCTAAATAATCACCCGAGGTTACAAGAAATTCTTCGGGATGAAGCACGTTGACATCTTGCTTGATGCTCTCAAAACAGAGCCGCATTATTTGCACACTAAATCTTTCCCCCAAGCTAATAATATCAGCTTTGATGGGATCTGGCGTGTAGTGCAATAAGGCTATACCCTGTAATTGCTTGTTGAGGGTGTCGCAATGTTTTTGCAAGAAAAGGTCAAATTGTGGTCTATCAAAATGAGGATATTTGAGCTGCAGATCGCTCACTATGGTTGTCAGATTTTGCTGTAATTGCTCAAATGAGGTGAGCCAGTCGCCTTCTGTTTGAGCTTCTTCAATAATTTGAAAAAGCAGATTGGTTATACCGCCAGGGGCAGATAATACGATAATCAAGCCCGAATCGGACGCCCTATTTTGTATCAACTGACATACATCGTTTATGCGTTCGGCGCTCTTCAAAGAGCTTCCACCAAATTTTAATACTATCACAATTTCATCCTTTGTCTAAAAGTTTAAATAACCCATTTTTACATAGGCCTCTGCGTTGAGAATGGCGCATCCTGCCGCACCTCTAATGGTATTATGTCCGAGTACGACGAGATTGATATCGCCCAAGCTGGACCAGCGTATGCGTCCGACACTGCTGCTCATGCCGCCGTTTTGGTCAATATCGAGAAGCGGTTGCGGCCTGTTGTCTGCGCTATGAACAATGACGGGATACGGTGGCGCACTGGGAAGATTTTGTTGTTGCGGATAGGCTTGGAAACGGCTCAGCACGTCTTGTATTTGGCTGAGGCTCTCTGGTTTTTGTTTAAACTTGATGGTGAGAGTTTCTGTGTGACCATCGATGACGGGAACTCTATTGGCCTGTGCATTGACAATGAAGTTGGCAAATTGCAGACTTTCGTGTTCATATTTAGCCAGTATTTTCAAGGGCTCTGTTTCTATTTTTTCTTCTTCGCCGTCAATAAAAGGAACGATATTTCCTAGAATATCCAAGGAAGAAACCCCTGGATAACCTGCCCCACTGATGGCTTGCATGGTGGTGACATTGAGCCATTCTAGGCCAAATTCTTGATGTAAAGGTGCCAAAACCAGCATCATCGCAATGGTGGAGCAATTGGGATTTGTGATGATTTTCCCTTGAGTTTGCTGTTGCTTGACCAGTTCAAAATGCTCGACATTTATTTCAGGAATGACCAAGGGAACGGTTGCGTCCATGCGATAATGAGAACTATTGCTGATCACCGTGTGACCTAGTGCGGCATAATTGCCCTCTGCTTCACCCGCTACGGCTGAATCCAATCCTGAAAACAGCAAAGGCGATTGCAGTTTATCTTCTAAAGATAAAATTTTCTTAGAAGCTATGTGCGCAGGAATATTTTGTTTTTGCTTCCACGCAACAGCGTCTTGGTAGGATTTTCCTGCAGAACGTTGCGAGGCGACAAGTTCGGTAATTTCAAACCACGGATGATTTTCCAATAACACGATGAATTTTTGGCCGACGGTACCTGTTGCGCCGAGTATGGCGACAGGGATTTTATTTTCTGGTGGTAATTTCATAAATCAACCCATTTTTAATTAATTATTGTACTCTATATTTTAGTTAAAAGGCTCTATAAAAGACCGTATTTTTTCAATATTTTTTTCAAAATAACCAAGTTTTCAGCGCTAATATTTGACATAGGCAGACGGAAACTCGCACTTTTTATGACATTCATTAAAGCGAGACTTTCTTTGACAACGATGGGATTGCTTTCCATAAACATGGCCTGAAACAGCGCAAGAAGCTTGTAGTGTTGCGTCCTCGCTTCTTCTTGTTTTCCCGCTAACGCATCCTCAATGCATTGGCTCACTGGACTGGGGATAATGTTGCTGGCTACAGAAATAACACCGTCGCCACCCATAGCAATCAGTGGGACACTCAGAGCGTCATCTCCACTGAGAACACAGAAATCTTGAGGTCGCTGGGCTATGATATCCATCATTTGATTGATATTGCCACTCGCTTCTTTGACGCCCACAATATTAGGATGATCAGCCAAGCGCATCAGCGTAGACGTTGCCATATTGATACCCGTCCTGCCCATAATATTGTAGACTATCAGTGGTAAATCTATGCTGTCGGCTATGCTCATAAAATGCCTATACATGCCCTCTTGCGTCGGCTTATTATAATAGGGCACGACTTGCAAAGACGCCGTTGCCCCTATTTCTTTGGCGATTTGTGTCATCTCCAGCGCCTCGAGTGTCGAGTTAGAACCCGTCCCTGCGATGATGGGCAAAGACCCTTTGGTGTAGGCTATCGTTTCTTCGACCAACTGAATATTTTCTTTGTGCGAAAGTGTCGGCGACTCCCCTGTTGTTCCTACGGGAACGAGGCCTGTGACGCCTCCCTTGATTTGCGTTTCTAACAAGCTATGAAAAGACTCAATGTCCAATTCGCCCTGCGGTGTGTAGGGACTTACTAATGCTGTAAAAGTTCCTTTAAACATTTTTTTCACTCCAAATTTCGTCTAACATTTGTTCTATCGTATATAATCCGTTTGTTTGTCGAGACAGCCATTCTGCCGCTTTTAAAGCGCCTAGAGCAAAGCCCGATCTGTTTCTAGCGTGATGTGTCAGGCTGACGGTATCCGCAAAAGAATCGAAAATGACTTCGTGTTTACCAATTTCTTCGCCGCAACGTAGGGCCTGATAATGTAATATCTCGGGGGTTTGCGGGCTGGTTTGCGATGCCCAGCTGGTCTTGCGTTTCACTGTCGTCACGATGTTGTCCAAGAGGGTCACGGCTGTTCCCGAAGGGACGTCTTGCTTATGCCTGTGGTGAGATTCGCACAGGCTCACGTCGTATTCTTCGAGAGCATCGATCAATTTGCTACTATAGTTGCTCGCTCGCAACAACACATGCGCCCCCAAAGAAAAATTATTTCCCCACAAAAGACTCATGCCTTGATCGCACGCTCGTTGCAAAAAATCTTTATTCTGCTCATTTTGCCACGCTGTGACGCCCATGACCACCTTGCTTTTTGCTTGAGCGTAAAGTTTCAGATGATCTTCGACCGCTCGAGGCAGAGAAAAATCGATGACAATGTCGCTGTGTTCTAAATGCTGTGCATTCAGTGGATTGCTCTGGGTGATTTTGGCGTGAACCAGCCACTTTTCGTAGCTGGACGAGGTCTCTATGATCTGCTCAATCTCTTTGCCCATACGACCGTAACCGACAAGTAAAACCTTCATTATAGTGTTTCCAAATGAGGTTTGATGCGCTGCATGGCTTCTTTCATATTATCGTAAGAATTGAAGGCGCTGATGCGAATGTAGTTTTCGCCACAAGTGCCAAATCCACTCCCTGGGGTTGTGACCACGCCCGTTTTATTGAGCAAAAGATCAAAGGCATCCCACGACGTGTTGCGTACTTTCAGCCACAGATAAGGCGCATTGATGCCACCGCAATAAGGGATGGATGCTTCTTCAAGCACGCTAGAAATAAGGTCGGCATTACGCTGATAACCTTGTATTATCGCATTTAATTCCTGTTTTCCTTGCGGAGTATAAACCGCCGCCGCACCGCATTGCGAAAGATAGGACGCACCGTTAAATTTGGTCGTATGTCGTCTATTCCACAAGCTCGCTAAGCTGTATTCTTTGCCGTCTTGATTCGTGATCTGGCATTCATCGCAAATGACGACGAAGCCACAACGCAAACCCGTAAAACCCGCTTTTTTTGAAAAGCTTCTAAACTCAACCGCTACTTCTTTCGCCCCTTCTATTTCAAAAATAGAACGAGGAAGATCGTCTTGACGAATATAAGATTCATAGGCCGCATCAAATAAAATGAGGGCGTTGTTCGCTTTGGCGTAGTCCACCCATTCTTTCAATTGTGCTTTTGTGGCGACAGCGCCCGTGGGATTATTGGGGAAACACAAATAGATAAGATCTACAGATTTTCCTTGCAATTCTTTGGGAGAAGGAATGAAATCGTTTTCTATGGTGCTCGGCAAATAAACGATTTTGTCATAGCGGCCATGGGCAAATTTTCCCGCTCGTCCACCCATGACATTGGTGTCCAAATAAACGGGATAAACGGGATCGGGAATGGCGACGGTGATGTCGTGAGCAAAAAGTTCTTGGAAGTTTGCCGTATCACATTTGGAGCCGTCACTAATAAAGATGTTGTCAGGCTTAATGTCGACACCGTTATTTTGATAATCATTTTTTGCTATCAATTCACGCAAGAAATCATAGCCTTGTTCGGGGCCATAACCTTTAAAGCTTTGCATTTTCGCCATATCTTCCACACCCTGATGAAGGGCCTCGATAATGGCGGGCGATAGCGGTTCTGTGACGTCGCCTATGCCTGCTTTGATCAATGCGATGTCGGAATTATCTTGCTGAAATTGCTGCACTTTGCGGGCAATGGTTGTAAATAAATATGAAGACTGCAAATCCTCATAATAGGGGTTCATTCTTATCATGGTTCATCCTTCCTTGCTAAATGTTGAGTGTGGCGAAATAATCTTCTATGGTTTCTGCACGGCGAATAAGCTCGATCTCGCCATTTTCTTTGAGCAGTAGCTCTGCATGTTTGAGTTTACCGTTATAGTTAAAACCCATAGCCGAACCGTGCGCTCCCGTATCATGTATGACAACAATGTCGCCACGTTCAGTCACTGGTATTTTTCTGTCAATGGCAAATTTGTCGTTGTTTTCGCACAATGATCCCGTGACATCAACCGTTTCAAAAGGGCCGTCTTCTTTACCTGGCACAGTAATGTGATGGTAAGCTCCGTACACACCTGGTCGCATCAAATCTGCCATGCAAGCGTCCACGCCTATGTATGTTTTGTAGATTTCTTTTCTGTGACGCACTTTCGTCACCAAATAACCATAAGGCCCTGTGATCATGCGACCACATTCCATCGTCACCTGAAAAGGAGGCAAACCTTGCGCCATCACTTTTTCGTATAAGCTCTTGATTCCCAGTGATAAATATTCAAGGTCAACCGCATTTTGATCGGGATCGTAAGGAATTCCTATTCCCCCACCAAGGTTGATGAACTCAAATTTTACCCCTGTTCTTTGATGTATTTCCAGCGCCGCATCAAAAAGTATTTTTGCCGTTTCTAAAAAATAATCTGGGTTCAATTCGTTGGAAGCGACCATGGTGTGCAAACCAAATCGTGTAACGCCTTTTTGCTGAGCGTACTGATATCCTGTGATCAGTTGCTCTAGCGTCATGCCGTATTTTGCTTCTTTGGGGTTGCCAATCAGGGCGTTTCCTTCTTTGAGTGGACCTGGGTTGTAGCGAAAGCAGAGCAATTCGGGCAAGCCGAGGTATTTTTCGACAAAGTAAAGATGGGTGAGATCGTCCAAATTGATGATGGAATTTTTCTCTTTTGCGTGAGTGAATTCTTCTAAAGGAGTATTGTTAGACGTTAAAATAACCTCTGTATCCTTGATCCCAGCTTTTTCGCTCAAGATTAATTCTGGCAAAGAAGAGCAATCCATGCCCATGCCTTCTTCTTTGAGAATTTTCAAGATAGCGGGATTGGGCAGTGCTTTTACCGCAAAATAATTCTTAAATTGAGGTTGAACCCAGTTAAATGCCTTGTATAAAAAACGGGCATTCTCTCTAATGGCTTTCTCATCATAAATATGGAAAGTAGAGCCATATTGGGCCATGATAGCTTTCAGTTGAGACTGTGTAAGGGGTATTTTTTTCATAACTCTTCCTTCGGTAAAAATGCGATGGTCAAAAAAAATACCCTAGAACATTCTAGGGTATTTGTCAGTTTTAAATTCATATAACTAATACGACAACAATACCCTTAAGAGACGAATGCCTTTCGTCTTTATAGAGGAGCCTGTTTGTTTCGTAATTTTGATCATATTACGTACAACTATAAAATAAGCGTTTATTTTTGTCAATCACTTTATGTATATAAATGCAAGAAAATGTTTTTTTATAATATTGAGCGTTGTTTTTGGGAGGAGGAAGTGTCGTGGTGTATTTTTGTTAAGTTCGTTTAGGTCTATTATAATACTTGAACAATGCCGTATAATTTCGTATTATAAGTAAGATAAGGATAGCTAAATGGAAGTATTATTTTTATTCATGTTGTTGAGTGTTACCTTGACAGCGTTTATTTCTATTGTTTTTAACTATATTACTCTCTCTCTAGCCAACAAATATGAGTTATATGACAAGCCCGATTATCGCAAAATACATTCAGAGCCTATTCCGCGTCTTGGTGGCGTCGCAATTTTTGCAAGCTTTTTTCTTTCTATTATTCCCTCATTTTTTTTGGCAGGAAAGATCAGTGACTTAGCCTATCTAAAGGAACTGATCACACCGAAAATGATACTGCTTATTCTAGGTGTTGTTTCCATTTTTATTACTGGTTTTATTGATGATATTAAAAATATCAGTGCTAAGAAAAAATTACTAGGTCAGTCCATTGCAGCCTTGTTTGTTATTTTTGCGGGTGTCGAAATTACAGAAATTCCTTTAATTCCTACGGTCAATACTTTGCAACTAGGGGGCTGGTCCTACGTCTTTACATTCTTGTGGATTGTGGGAATGACGAATGCGATTAATCTGATTGATGGCTTGGACGGTTTGGCGAGCGGTGTCAGTATTCTTGCCTTGGCCTTTTATACCGTATACTTTTGGCTATATGGTTCGATTATCACCATGGTTATTTGCCTTATTCTATTAGGAGCTGTTCTTGGCTTTTATATTTTCAATTTCCCTCCTGCAAAAATGTTTTTAGGTGATTCGGGTAGTCTCTTGATGGGATTTCTTCTCTCTATTTTACCCTTTATGCCTAGTGTGTTTGACAACGCTTATCTGAACTTGCCCCTCTATGTACCAACTACCCTTTTGATGCTTCCTATCTTGGATGTGATCAATGCTATTATCCGCAGAAAACACAGATCTTTGCCCGTTATGACACCTGACAAAGACCATTATCACCATAAATTGCTCAGTGCTGGCTACAATAATTTGTGGATATTGACCATCGTTTATAGTGATTTAATTATTGCTGGGGTTGTCATTTATATTGCTTTAATTGTACCGCCCTACCAATATAGCACTTTGAGTATTCTTTTAGTATGGTATTATTCTATAGTGAAAATGGCTTATCTTTATTTGACGCCTGTGAAACTCAAATCTATGCGCGTTTATCAGATGAATAAAAAGAAACATGTCAAGAAAGACAAGCAACTCATTGCGAATGATGAATAATATTTTCACAATGTCTCATCATGTATTACTTTGACTATGCTGCGAGTTTTCCTAACTCAAAAAAAGCATTAGAATATTTTGTCTCCGTTCAACAGCAGTATTTTGCCAACCCTTCAGCACCACATGATTTAGGCAAGCAAGCGAAGACCTTTTTAGAAAAGTGTCGTACAGATATTGCGCAAGCCTTTGAATGCTCTGCTCAACATCTTACCTTTTGTTCGTCTGCTAGCGAAGCAAATAATTTGCTCCTTTCTTCATTTATCAATAAATCGGTACAGCATCAAATTCTTGTTGCCAATATAGAGCATTCTTCTGTTGCTAGTCCCATTCATAATCTGGCGAAATACGGCTTCAAAATTAAGCAAATCAATGTCTTAAAGAATGGTGTCGTCGATCTAAAATCCTTAGAGAAATTACTACAGACACCCACTTCTTTGGTTGCTGTTATGACGGTCAATAATGAATATGGAACGATACAACCCATAGCAGAAATTGCGACTCTGGTTGCGGAGCATAGAAAAAATATCTATCATGGCATTCATTTTCATTCAGATATGGTGCAAGCCTTGGGCAAAATTTCTTTACCGCTTGCACTTGTGGATAGTGCGACCTTTAGTTCTCATAAAATTGATGCAATGAGAGGCTGCGGTATTTTATACTGTCGCAAAGAAATCATGCCTTTATATAGCGGTGGTGGGCAAGAAAAAGGTTTGCGACCGGGTACTGAATCCGTCGCTCACATTGCAAGTTTTGCTCACGGTATAGAACATCTTGATCTCACAAAAAGTGAACACAGGGTGCGTTCTTTGTATCAATATTTGTTGGAAAAATTACCTGCAGACAAGTTCACACTATATCCGCTGCACAGAAAATCGGATGAAGCACTGTATGTGCCCCACATTGTGAGTGTCGCGGTCAAAAATATTCCTGGCGAAGTGACTATGCGCCTTTTATCAGCGGAAAACATTTTTGTTGGTACGGGTTCTTCTTGCCATACTAATAACAAAAAAAGCAAGAATAATTATTTACAACTGAATGAAAATGAAGCTAACACCCTTATCCGCATTTCACTGAGCTCAATGACCACAGAAAAGGAAATTGATATGCTGGTATTAAGCTTAACTAACATCGCGCAAAAATATGCGCCCTCGCCACGCTCATGAAATTAGAACTCTCACAGCAAAAATGGGGTATTATTGGCGGAAGCCAAGGAATGGGACTATGGTTCTATAAGTTCTTGTGCCATTGCTTAAACGAAGAAACGGTTAAATTTTCTAGTCTTGGTGCAGAGAGTCAATTTGTTGATAACGTCGCACTGTGTCAGTGGGCAGATGTGATTATTATCGCCGTCCCCATACATCAGGTGACGAATATTCTTGACGAAATCAGTGATGTCGTTACCAATCAGTTGCTCATAGATCTTTCATCTGTCAAAGAATTTGTATTTCAAAAAATGGACATGTTGCGACAAAAATTGAACAAACCGTTTGATCATTTTTCGCTTCACCCTATTTTTGCACCATCTATTTATGGCTGGGAAAATGAAATAATGGTAGAATTAGAAAATACAGCTCCTTTGAGTTCTCGCAATCAAAGAATTAAGGATGAATTTTGTCTCTTTTTACGTGAGCAGGGTTTGCAAATGCCGCTCTTGAGTGCGCAGAATCACGATAAAGATATGGCGATAGTGCAAAGTCTCAACCATTTCACTCTCTTTGTGGGCGCAAAAACATTGGCACATTTCAGCGATGATATTGATGCAACAAAAAAAATCACCTCGCCCCCCTACAGAATATTTATCTTATTTTTTACACGTTATGTTTCGCAGAATCCTAGCCTTTATGCGGATATCCAAATGTATAATCATTATTCTTTATTGATATTGGCTCAGTTCAAAAATACTGTTGAACAGCTCTATGATATTGTTTCAAAAAAAGACAAAGTCGCTTTCATTCATTTTGTAGAACAGATGCAAGATTTTTATAGAAAAAACTCTTTTGATGCAGAATTATCGTCGTATTTAATAGATGCCTTGAAGGAGAGAATCTCTGATCAATCGCAATGGTTGTGAGAAATATCGGCGTTAAGCGAACACACGTTTGTAGATTTCAGGAATACGTGATAAAAACGGTGCTAAGGCAAAGCACTCTTCAATTTGATCATTTGTCAAATTCTGCGTAATCCAATCATTGTCGAGCAATAACTTTCTAAGATGAAATTTTTCATCTTCGCTATTATCCCATGCTAAGCTGGCTAATTTTTGCAGTTTATCGTAGGCATCTTCACGCGTGGCGCCCGCTTCTATGAGGCGATGCAGGACTTGTTGCGTGTAAACACAACCATTTGTTCTTTCTATATTGAGACGCATTTTTTCGGTGTTGACCTGCAGATTCGCCAAAACTTTCTGGTAACGTTCCAGCATGTAGTGCAATAAGGTTGTCGCATCCATCAGCACAACCCGTTCAACGCTGGAATGGCTGATATCTCTTTCGTGCCATAGCGCCACATTTTCCTGAATGCTGGTCAAATAACCACGCATCATGCGGGCTCCCCCACAGATATTTTCACTCGCAATGGGATTGCGTTTATGCGGCATGGCACTGGAACCTTTTTGACCTGAGCTAAAGTTTTCTTGCACTTCTCTGACTTCTGTTCGTTGTAAATGACGTATTTCCAAGGCCATTTCTTCCAAAACGTTGGCGATATTGGTGATTGAAGCCATATAGTGAGCGTGCCTGTCACGGTTAACGATTTGCGTCGAGATAGCCGCACTTTTGAGGCCCAATTTTTCTGAGACATCATCCTGAATTTCTAGGGGAAGATTGGCGAAATTGCCGACGGCTCCGCTCATTTTTCCCACTTCTATTTCACTACGTGCTTGTTGAAAGTGTTTGAGACAACGCGCTAAGGCATCATACCACAAGGCCCATTTCAGCCCAAAGCTGGTAATATCAGCGTGTACGCCGTGTGTCCTGCCTATGCAGGGTGTATTTTGAAATGCCAGGGCTTGTTGTTTTAGAATATTAAGGAAACCCAGTATGGATTTTTCTAAAACTTCGTTGACGCTTTTGAGTCTTAAAGCGAGTGCTGTATCGACAACATCTGTACTCGTCAAGCCATAATGAAACCAACGTTTTTCTGGTCCGAGCAATTCGGATATCGCACGAGTAAAGGCAATAACATCGTGCTTCGTTTCTTTTTCTATGGCTTGAATGC
Organism: uncultured Spirochaetales bacterium; assembly: GCA_964425555.1. Taxonomy (GTDB): domain Bacteria; phylum Spirochaetota; class Spirochaetia; order SP-2023; family CAYRNA01; genus CAYRNA01. The sequence goes on along the minus strand of CAYRNA010000003.1, from coordinate 5,004 downwards.
GTTCAAGATCAGGCTGATAGTTTGCCAGTTTTTGCTGTAAACAACGGTATTCATCCTTGGGGATGATGCCTTGTTTTACCCACGCCTCACAACTCGCTAATTCCACTTCCAGCCATTGTCGAAACTTCGTTTCTTCACTCCAAAGCTGTGCCATTTCTGGCGTTGTATATCGTGCTATCATGCTATCTTAGAATAGTTTGCGTTCTATCGGGACCAACAGAAATAAAGGTTACAGGCAGTTTTGTTAATTTCTCTATTGTCTCTATGTAATTTTTCGCCGTTTGTGGCAAGTTGTTATATTCTTTAATAAGACTAATGTCATCTTCCCAACCGTCCATTTCAATAAAGTGAGGTACGCAGCGTTCATAATCAGAAATAGACGCGGGAACGGTATCTAGCCGTTTACCATCAAGAGTGTAATAGTCGACGATTTTGAGGGTTTTGATTTGTTTGAGAACGTCGAGGAGTGTGACCGCAATTTCAGTTACGCCACTGACTCTTTTGGCGTAATTGAGTACGACACAATCCAACCAACCAATGCGTCTTGGTCGCCCTGTTGTTGTGCCATATTCGTGACCTACTTCTCGTATTTGTTCGGCAATGACACCTTGCTGTTCGGCTATTTCACTTGCAAAAAAACCTTCGCCCACACGTGTGGTGTACGCTTTGGCTATACCAATGACACGGGTGATATAGGAGGGAGCGAGCCCAACATTGACACCAATACTGGATGCCATAGGCGATGACGAAGTGACAAAGGGATAGGTGCCGTGATCAAGGCACAGCATAACGCCTTGCGCCCCTTCGCATAAAACAGTTTTTCCTTGGTCAAGGAGTTCGTTGATGCGAAAAGATACGTCGCAGATATATTTCTTGATAATTTCTATGGTCGGCGTAAGTTCTGCTAAAATATCTTCTAACACGATTTCTTGTTGCCCAAGGGCGAGAAGAATTTTGTTTTTGATGACTAAATTGGCTGCTAGCTTTTTTTTCAGCAAAGGCAGGTTGAGCAAATCGCCCATCCTGATGCCGTCTCGTCCAGCTTTATCCATATAGGCAGGGCCTATACCATTCTTTGTCGTACCTATTTTATTGCCGCTACGAGCTTCTTCGTAAGCGATATCCAACTGGACATGATAAGGCATAATGACATGCGCTCTGTCTGAAATAAAGAGGTTGTCAATTTGAACATTAGCATCGCTGAGAATCTGCAGTTCTTCTGCCAAGGCTATGGGATTAATGACCATGCCATTGGCCATGAAATTTAAAACTTTGGAGTTGAAAATACCCGAGGGAATAAGGTGTAGTGCAAATGTTTTGCCGTCAAATTTTATGGTATGACCAGCATTGTTGCCACCTTGATACCTTACGGTGGCACTACAATCAGCAGACACAAAGTCTGTTATTTTTCCTTTACCTTCATCGCCCCACTGTAGGCCAACAATTGATGTAACAGACATATGCTCTTCTTCCTATTTTTTATAAGAGACGACGACTTTTTTATAAAGACCTTGACCTTCACTTTCAGTCGTAACATTGCTTTTTTCGTTTAAGATTTGATGTATTACTTTACGCTCTTCGGGCAACATTAAGTCAAGAGTCAACGAACCTTTTTCGTCCATGACTTGCTCATAGCTATCCAGCGCAAGGCGCTTGAGGTTGATATTTTTTTTATCACGATAATCGCCAAGGTCTATCATCACTCTCGGTGGATTTTCCTTAGCATTATTGCTCGCATAAGCATTTACTATGTTGTGCAAGGCGTCTATATTTTTTCCCTTGCGTCCTATTATCAAGGCCGGCATAGGTGTTTGTATTTCTAAATGTATGGTATTGCGAACTTTGCTTTTAAAAGAGACCGTGCCTTCGCAGGACATTAAAAGAATAACTTGTGATGTGAAAGCAACGATGTTGTCTACCATATCGATAGAGCTATCCATGGTCGGTTTTTTACTTATTTTATCAGAGAGAGATGATCTTTTTTTAGTCCCTCGACTACTGTTCTTACTCTTGTTTCGTGGCAAAAGAACTTTAATCTTTACACCTTTTCTACCCAAAAACAAGGGTACAGATCTATCTAAAATTTCGACGTCAAATTGTTCTGATTGTAAGTTTAAAGCTTTTATAGCTTTTTTTATTGCCCCTTTTTCAGAACTGGCAATAAAAATATTATTATCAGGCATAGGTTATTTCCTTATTTCTTTTTTTGCTGATTCACACGGCGTTGCTGTTCTTCTAGCATTAGTTCTAGTCGACCTTTCTTTTTCTTCGTTGGAACTAAATCAGCTTTTTTGTTTTTATTAATGTTGCTACTCAATCGTTGTTGACCAATGGTAATCAAGTTGGATAAGCTCCAATAAATGAGTAAACCTGAAGGAAAACTGTACATGATAAAAGTAAAAATAATGGGCATGTAAACCGTAAAAATCTTTGGGTTCATACCAGGACTAGAACTTGCAGGCATGGTTTTACCTATGAGTAACTGAGTTCCTAAATAAATGATGGGCATGAGTCTAATGATAATCTCAAAGCTGCCTACAGAAAATGAAAATAAGCTATCGGGCAAGGATAAATCTGTTACCAGACCTGGAATGAAAACAGCACCTCTGAGATCAAAATTCTTATTGAGCATTTGGTATAAAGCAATGAAAAACGGGAATTGTACCAGTAACGGTAGACATCCACCGAGTGGATTGACGCCGTAAGTCTTATAAAGCTTAGCCATTTCTGCATTTAATTTTTGTGGATTGGCCTTGTATTTTGTCTGTAGTTCCTTCATCTGGGGCTGCAATTTCTGCATTCTTGCCGTTGATTCGTAACTTTTATGCGTGATAGGAAAGAGCAAAAGCTTGATCACTATTGTCAAGAAAATAATGGCGACACCGTAATTGGGTATCCAGCCATAGAAAAAATCCAAGACGTATTTTAAGCCAGCTTCCAACCAGGACAACCAACCGCCACTGTCAATGGCTTTTTCTAGATTAGAATTGATAAGACCAAAACTATTTTTTTCAGGATCATTATAAATAGTCATGGGGTTTTCTATGCGTGGGCCCATGTAAACATAATAGGTATCTTCTTGCAAAGAACTGCGTATGCTTGTTTTCGCCACTTGATATCTGTGTTCAAAACCATTGCCGTCAGTCTGCCAAGCGGTAAAAGAAGTGCGTGGCGGAGGCAATATCAGAGAACTGAAATACTTGCTATTGATACCACCCCATTTAATAGGTTGTAAAAATGTCTCAGGCTCCCTGTTATTTTTTATTTTAAGTTTTTCTTTCTTCTCGCCTTCCAATATCGCAAAATCTCTAAAGACTTGCCTTGGTTGCATTTTCTTGAAGCTGGGTCCCAATTCTTTTGAAGAACGCAAGGAATAAGAATAATTATTGAAGTTGAGAGGTAAAATTTCATTGACACTGTTTTCTATTTTTACCGTTATGGCAAATAAATAGCCTTGAGGATCTAGCGCAAAGGTCTTTTCCATCTTAAAGGGAGCTGATAGTTCGCCATTTTCCAGCTGAACTTGATAGTTTTGCCAAAAAGTAACTTCGGTATCGCTCTTTTTTTCAAAGAAATAAGGACCAGGAAAACTCAGTTGCGTGTTATTGCCTTGCGCCAATTCAAAGGCACCACGTTCATTGTCTTGGTCAAAGATAAGATCCAAAGACACGCCATCAATAAGGTGTTTTTGTAAGTTGTAAGAAGTGATGCTGGCATAGTTTGAATCAAGCTCGACGTGTACGAGATCGGTTTCTAATGTGATTTTTTCAGCCGTTGCCGCATCATCAGGATTGACTTTTGCAAGCGTTACGGTGTTTTCTAAAGCAGGAACATTGGAGTCATCAGGAGATGCGACAGAATCTGTCGTTTGCTGAGAATTTGTAGGCCTAGCTTGGTTGTTTTCGGCGGGTGGAAATAAGACGGTATTCCATAAGAATAATAATCCGACAGAGAATAGAACAAACAAAATAGTTTTTGAATTCATAATTTAGTAAACTCCTAAGCGTAGTAAAAGTGGGTTTAAGGTAAAGGATCATATCCAGAACCCGCAAAAGGATGACAGCGTCCAAGACGTTTGAGAGCTATCCACAACGCCTTGAAGAAAGAATATTTAACAAAAGCCTGCTTACTATATTCAGAACAAGTAGGAACATAGCGACATGATTTAGGAAACCAAGGTGAAATATATTTTTGATAAACAGAGATCAACGCAAGAGCTAGGTACTTCATTATAAAAAACAAACACCCGTATCTTTTTGGAGCAGATTGCCCGCCCCAAACACATTGCGTAGCTGTAGACGGCGAGCATCAAAATGATCTTGCCCACGGTATAAAACCAAGACAATATCGTAGCCCACCTTAATGTCACCTTTATAAAGCCGTAAAATTTCTTTTATCACTCGTTTAATTCTGTTGCGTGCAACAGCATTTCCATAGCGTCGATTCAACGAAATGCCAAATCGACTATAATCTAAATCATTATGGCTATGGACGAGTTTGATATTTTTACCAGAAATCCACGTACCGCTTTTAAACAAGTTGCGATAATCTTTATTTTTTACAATACGCTCTTGTTTAGTAAGGCTTTTTCTCATCTGCGACACTTAACTTTGTGCGTCCCTTGCGGCGTCTTCTTGATAAAACAGCACGGCCGTTTTTAGTAGACATACGAGCTCTAAAGCCATGTTTTCTTTTACGACGAGTACGACTGGGTTGGAAAGTTCTTTTCATACTATAAATATTCTCCTAGTAGCAAACTGTAGATGTTGTCATTTATTATTGATACAAAACATCTGATTTTTATTTTCTCAAATCTCAATTCCTTTTAGTCTAAAGAAAAAATTATGTTATGTCAATTCTCTAGGGACTTTTGTATACAGGTGGTGTAATTATTATCATAGCGTAACTTAAATTCATAAACGAAAGAGAATAAAATAGACAAAATGAACTATTGATGTCAATAAATCATGATGCAATCTTCTGTTGTTTTACCTCTATATTCAG
>CAYRNA010000002.1:32739-64195 GCA_964425555.1 uncultured Spirochaetales bacterium | reverse complement strand
CACCACAATGAGCGCCGAACTCTATGTTGTCTTGCGCTATATTCCCCTTTTCCCCGCACGGCAATTTACTGTAATTATTGCTCTGGTGTTCAACCTCATCCCGCTTTTATTGCGAGAAATTGCTGAGTTAGAAGAAGCCACTCAATCGAGGGGGGCAGTGAAGATGTTTTCGCCGTTGCGTTTTGCGAAAGCGCAGATGATTCCTTTGTTGGCGGGTATTTTGCAAAAATGCGATGAGTTGAGTGAGTCTATGGACGCAAGGCTTTTTAATGAAGAAGCGACGCCACCAGAAACGCAAACGGGGCAATTCTTATATGTGGCAATCTTAGCTTGTTGTATCGCCGTCGCCTTCCTTCTAAGAAAATTGTTATGATATCTGCTTTTGCTACTGTGGATGGACTGGTGGGACGCTGGCAAATTGACAGAGACATTAATGATATGAAAGCGGGACAATTGTGGCAATTGCAAGGACAAGGGACATTTACGCCATCGTGTCAGCCTCATCAATTATTCTTTGAAGAAGAGCTGATCTTTGTTGCTGATTCCCACGGCAAAATAACGGCAGGAACAATGCGGGCTCAGCAGAAATATATTTGGCGTAAAGGAAAGCGTGGTTGGGAGATTTTCTTTGCAGATGAAAGGTTCTTTGTGGCACTCAATGACAGTGACGCAGAACAGGATGTCACGCACTACTGCGGTGATGACGTGTATTCAGGAAATTTCACTTTTTACACACAAGATTATTTTCAGGTGATATGGCAGGTTGCGGGGCCAACGAAGAACTACCGTTCTGTATCACATTTTCGCAAAGTGAAAACAGAATGATAGTTCATCAACCTAACTCTTGAATGAGTTATTGATTGTCTTTATAGGTTGCGGTCACTGGCGTAAACGGCGTATAATTTAAATTTTTCAAACGGTAATACACCACTCCCGATTCATCAGGATTCAACGGGCCTACAAAAAGTCTAAACTTGCCATCTTTATTTTTGACAGAAGTGAGAGGGTAGTATTTTCCCTCGGTGTTCAAGTCATTGCTCAGTTTGTAAAAGGCCTCTTCAAGTAGTTTTTCTTGCGAATAGGCTCCTACTTGCAGGTAGCTTTTACCCCGTGTCAAATCTATAGATCCTTCAGGCAAGATCACGAAATCGTCATTTCTAACAATTTTTTCTTCGATAACAGTATCTTCCGTCGTTGACCTTTCTACGAAGGTGGGATCAGATTCAGGTGGACGCTGTTCTGCAGGCAATAAAGAGACCACTACTGTTTCATCACTCACAGGAGGTGCCGCAACGATTTTTTCTTCGACTATCTCTTGAGGTGGTTCTTGCTTTTCTTCTCCAATAGTAAAAAGTGGCTCTAGTGGCTCAGTGGGTTTTGTTTCTTTGTCATTAATAGTAATCAATGGCTCTGGCTCCACAGTTTTTTCTACAGGCGGTGCCTCGGTAATGAGGGGATTAGGAGAAGGAACAGTTTCGTCAGTGATAGTAATGAGTGCTCCAGGAGGTTTAGGTGGTGGTGGAGGGGATGGTTTTCTTGTGAGGTCTTCCGTTGTGGGAGCCCAGCTATCATCAAATCCAGGGAGGCTATTGTCTATGAGTGAATCAGGATCTGCTTTAATATCATTGACTCTTTTTTCATTTGCGAGCAGAGTTGGATTTGTCTGAGGAGCGTCGCCTTTTGGTCGAGATGGAATTTTCACGTCAATATCACTATTGGGCTCGGGGAATTGAGCGTCCAATTTTCCTGGGGTATCAGTGTTGAAATCGACTTCTGGAGTTGTATTCTTGTCAAATGCCAACTGCTTTTCGTCATCACTGTAGAGCAGAGGATCTCCCGTGAGAGCTTGAGTGCCAGGCAAAAATGAGGGACTCACACTGGTAGGGCTGTTACGGCTTAGCTCGTTGGCATAAGTGGGAGAGCTAGGAGCTTCGTCTTTAGGAATAAACAAATTTGCAGGCTCGTCGTATTCTGCCAAGGGACTAGGAGAGCCAGGAACATAAGGAGGAGGCGAGGATGCTGATGGTGCATCTAGTTCTTTAGCCAAAGAAGGAGATGGTGAGTCAGCAAGAGGTGAGTCTTGGAAATCTGGGGGAGTGGAGAAAAGAGGCGCAGCCGCAGGATCCTCAATGATATCGCCCGTAATAGGAGGCGTTTCCGCTGGAGAAGATTTCGCCAGTGGAGAGGACGAGGAGGTCGCTGCGGGAGAGGAGTTTGCCAATGGTGAGGGCATTCCAGCTGGAGCAGGTTCTGCCAATGGAGTCGCAGGTGCTGGCGTTGTTTTAGCCCCATTCTCTGCGAGAGAATCTGCTAGATCGACAGTAGAGGGTGAAGGTGTTTCCACCGATTTAATTGTTGGCGAACTACTTCCTAGTGGTGGTGCATCATCAGGGTCTCTGTTGATATACTTGTCGTAACCAGAAATGAGATCTTGAGCTGAAAGAGGAATCCAGCTGACAACAAAACATAAAAAAATAAGACATCGTGTCTTCATAATATACATCCTTGTAAAAATTATGCTTCAAGAAATAAATAAAGTCATATTAACTTTTGTTATCGACCTAGAAGGAGTAAAAAGATTAATGATTTTTTTAAAACCCACTAAATCTAATATAATTTCTTTACATATATAATTGATAGAACTATAATTTGGGAGTGTATATCTGGTCTAATTATTTTTTATTATTTATAATTATTTCTTTCTTTATCAAGTTCCCTGGTCGTTTATGAAATATATGTTAAAATCCCCTTCCTTTATTTTCTTTGCAATTCTTTCGTCGCTGTTTTTCTCATGTTCGTACTCAAGTTTGAGTGAAGGGCTGTATGCGGAAATTGTGACGACAAAAGGCACTGTTGTGGCGAAATTGGACTACGAAAACACGCCTTTAGCCACTATCAATTTCTTGGGATTGGGTACAGGCAATAAAGAATATTACGTGCAAGTGATCAATAATGATGAGGCGAAAACAGAGGTAAAAAAAGATGCCTTTTATCCAGACACCTATTTTACGGTAGCGGAAGCTGGCTTTATTGTGCAAGGAGGCGATCCTATTGGCGATGGTACAGGCTCACCAGGATATATTTTTGACGACGAAATTATAGAGGATAGCTTTAATGTCGAAGGCGTTTTAGCGATGGCGAACGATGGCCCCAATACGAATGGAAGTCAATTTTTTATTACCTTGGACATTTTGCCAGAATTAAATAATAGGTACACGGCTTTCGGACAAGTTGTTATAGGCATGGATATTGCTCAGAGCATAGAGGTCGGCGATCAAGTTATCAGCATGAAAGCGATAGCCAAGGGACGCAATGCCAAGGCATTTAAAATTAGTCAAGAACATTTCGATGAGATTATTGCTGAAAATGATTTGCGAAGAGAGCAAGAAAAAGAAAAGATACAGCAAGAACTCCTAGAGAGATATCCACAGTTGGAGAGCTTGCCTAGTGGCATTTTATACGAATATACTCAGAAAGGAACGGGTGCAGCAGTGTCCTTGGGAGACAATGTCGAAGTGCTTTATACTATTTCGCTTTTAGATGACACTTTGATTGAAAGCACAAATAACACCAATGCACCGCTGAATAATGGCAATCAAGCGTTCTCGTTCCTCGTTGGCTCAGCCAAGGTTCCTTCGGCCTTTAATCAGATTATACAGATACAAAAAGAGGGCGATGATGTGCTTGCCTATGTGCCACCCAGCGAGGCTTATAAGCAAAGAGGATATAGCTCAAACGAAATACAACTGCCGCCTTATTCTTGGCTTAAAATAGAAATTAGTGTATTGAGCGTAGAAAAAATTCATGAAAAGTAGTATATAAAACAGAATGAAGTTTGTGCTAAAAATGAATATGCAAAAAAAACTATCTCTATACCTTGTTTTGATGCTCGCCTCTATTGCGAATAATATTTATGCACAGCAAAATATATACTCTCTTCCTTTTGGCTATAATGATACTGTAATAAATTCCCAAGGTGGAGGATATGCAACCATGGGAGGGACGAGAGCTCTTCTAGGAAATCCTGCCGCACTGGGCTTGGATGCCCCGCAAAGAGGTGATAAGAAAGCGACACCAAACGAAGCCAATTTCCTTTCTGTTTCGCTCTATTCTAATCCCACTCTTTTTGCTCTTCTTCCTCCAGGTATTCAACAAAGAGTAGGCTTGCAGGATGTCCATAAATTTACCGACGTTTTGACGAGATACAAACAGTTACGATTAGGCGTTGATCTTTCAACGTCTTATACCATAGGTGGCTTTGGTATTGGAATCTATAGTGCCACGCAATTACTGAGTCTCGAGGATGACAATAACTTTGTGAATACAACGCTCTTCACCGATTTCACTACTGTGTTGGGCTACGGGTACAAGACTATACCTATTATCACAACGGAAAAAGGTGAAGAAATTAGTTTGGCTGTTGGTATTGATCTTCGCCCTTCTTACCGTATTACAGTGCAGGATGGCGAAGTGTTAGCGCCTCTTCTTGCGGGAGATCCCCTGAATATTTCAAAATTATCAACGGGCAAGTTTGCTCTCGCTGGCGATTTAGGCTTAGCCTTGGATTGGGATAAAGGCCATAGAATAGGAGTGGCATTGCGTGATATTGGTGACACTACATACAAGTACGATGACTACAACCTCGTTACTCCTATGACCCTCGTGCTAGGAGCTAAGGCGATGTTAACAGATAAACCTAGACCGCCCGCTTCTGAAAGTAAAATGAAGCAAAAAGATGACCTCGAAGCGAGTTTACAGGGCGAAGTTATTATACCGCTTAACTCATCTGAACTCATTGGTTATGGTCATCCCTCTTTTATACAGTTTCTGAGCCTAGGGATGTCTTTAGGTTTTAATAGAAACCTTATTGTGGCAAGCTTTGGTATACATAAAGGAGGACCTGCTGTAGGCCTCAATTTTAATTATGGTATTTTTGCGATAAACAGTGCGTTTTTATTGCGCCTTGATAATAGATATCACCTTGAAACATTATCTCCTGAATTAAAAACAGAACTTTCTATAAGGTATTAATTAAATGTATAAAAAAATAGTATTAGTTTTTTGTCTTGTTTTAATTTTTTCTTGTGCCTACGTAGACCCCAAAGAGAATGAGGCTCAATTTGCTAAAGAAGAAGCGGATTGGTCTGCCGATGTAGTTTCTTTTTTTACACTTGATCTCTTGATGAATATCTTTCAAGAAGCACTTTCGGGCATCATTACGGGACCAGGTACCATAGATTTAAGAGTTGCAGAAACTGCATTAAATACCGCGCTCAATCATGGCATAACAACGGGTAGTTATGCGAGTAAATTTTCAGGTTTCCAATTACAAGGCACACAAAATATTACACTTTTTGATAATCAACTTATTGGTGATATTGTTACCACAAATAATTATATTACTGCCAAAAATATAAATATTAGCTTAGCAAAACCTGCCGCAGTTAGTGGACTAAGCAATTCTTTTGATATTAATAATTATTTTAAATTTTATACCCAAGAGCCTTTTAAGCTTGATATGTCTGTGATCAAAGAAAGTGCGACAGAAGCATTCTATACAGCACACATAGAAAGTGGCGAGATTTTTTTAGATTTTGCGATTTTCCCTATAACAATGAAATCCTTGAGTGCAAGAGTTCAATTTCATGACTTTTATATGAATTCTAACGAGAAGAAAGTGGGTCCTTGGTCTGCAGCTAAAACACTAGAGGAAAATACTGTTGTCTTAAAAGTGATAATAGGTTCTAATACATATTCTTATACAGGTCAGGATTTGACAAACTATCGAAAGCTAAAAAACTTACTCAATATTATAGACTTACCTCTGTCTTCTAGCCTATCAAAAGTATTAAATCAAAAAAAATACGATAAAGGCACTACACGCCAAGATGTAAATAACGATCTTTTTCTCAATGAACCCCGACTGGATTTTTTAGCTGATTTAGAGATTGTCTCCGAGAATGCTCCTAATTATAGCAATATAGAAAAATACAATGTTCTTTTTGATGTACTACCTGGCGTAAGAGGAAGGCTCGATTATACTTTTGAGGAAAAACAATCCCTCTTCACGCCATTTTACACTAAGAATTCTTATGATAATACAATAAAATTTGATAACAGTAATATTGTCGAATTTCAGGACTTAAGTGTCGGTCTTTACCTCAATGCGGACAAATTTATTCCCCACCTTGATAGTTTTTCTACCACTATCAAAGAATTGAACTGGGTCGCCTTGGTACCTATAATGCAATTTAATTATGAATTTTCAGGTAGTATCTTATGGCGATCACCTGATGGTACTTCAAAGACCTACAGTGCAAAAGACTTTTATTTTATGACAGAGGGTGCTAACCTTGCGTTGTGGTTTGACACAAACTATATTCCCATTAGTTCTGCGGTCAAAGAGGCTTATAAGGCGATTTCATTAAAAGAAACGATTTCTCCGTTTAGAGATCTAAGCACACAGGTTCAAAATACAGTCGATGCAACTTTAGCCACCGTATTTTAACATACGATAGCTAGAGGTCTATTTTTTTGACCACCGTTTCTTGAATATAAACTGATTGACCGCTTTGAATGGAGACGGATTTACCTGCTCCATTAAACGGGCAACTGACTTCAAAAAGGGGATGTTGCGCATAACAATTTTGACTATCTCCGTTAGAGGTACAGCTAAAATCATGCCCATAGGCCCCCATAGCCAACCCCAAAAAATCAACGAGACTAATATCATCATAGGACTCAGTTTTAATTGCATTCCTTGAAAAATAGGCTCTACTATATTTCCTAAAATTGTTTGCACCCCGACCATGGCAAGGATTACAGCTCCCAAGCTTGTAAGATTGGGGTAAAACTGTATCAGTGCAATTAATGAAATAAGGAAGGTGACAATAATAGAGCCAAAAGTAGGAATGAAATTTAGCAAGAATGCCAAGATACCCCACATAAGAGCCAATTCTAAGTGTATGACTTTTAGAATAATATAGTAAGAAAGTCCCGTTAAAAGACTCACCACTAATTTAGTGATAAGGTAGCGGTTAATTTGTTGAGCAACATTTCTAAATGTTCTCATCAAAAGCAGAGTCGTTCGCATTGAAAATGATTTGCGTATTTTTACAAAGCTGAGAGGATCGTCAAATAAAATGAATGCCAAACAGAGCAGAATTAATAATAATTGTGTGGAAATAGAAACCGTCTGTTGCAAAAGAGGAATGCCAGCAGATAAAATTTTATCTATACTTTGTTGACTGAAGGCTATCCCTTTGAGGAATTCTTTGGGTAAATTGTAGCTTATGACAATATCAGAAAAAATAATTGATAATTGCTCTCTATAAAGACTAAATTTATCAATCAAGGATTGCCCGCTGTCTACAATGAATTGCAAGAATAAAAATAAAATCAAACCCAAAAAGAGCAGTATTAATACATTAGCCAAGAATCGTGGGATATAGAGCTTTTTGTTCAAGGTAATGGCACTAGGAACCACAATAAATGAAAGTAAAACTGCAATAGTTAAAGGAATCGCTATACTTCGCATGAGATAGAGCACTGTGCCCAGAGCAATTAAAGTTAGAACAATTAAACAGGCCTGAGAAACCAATGCTTTACTCTCTTTTTCGGCGGGGATAAGGGGCTTTTGTGGATCTGATGCCATAAAATATACATCTCCTTCTACTTAAACTAAGGGAACTATGGATTGAGTATTTTGATATTCTGTATCAATCGCAGTGCTTAATATATGAGTCTACATAATTTAAAAGTAAAATACAATATTAACATTTAGATTAGAATATAAACTCTGTGCGATAAAATTTTATTCTGTATAATGTTTATTTGTACGAAAAACAGTCAGAATCACAAGTGTGAGGGTATAATATTGATTTTGTATAGTCAATCTCAATTATTGCAGTATCTTATTAAGAGTTCGAAAGGATGGAAAATATGACATTGAGCAAGAGATTTGCGTTTCACAAAGTTAAACCCGCTTTTTTTGAAGGGGTTTATTATAAAATCATTACTTCTTCGCACAAACCCTTGGTTCTTATTCCGGGCTTTGCTTCAGGCAAAGATAAACATGCTTTTGTGCAAGTTTTTGACGGTGTAGACTATCATTATATACGCTACGGCATAAGCGAATACCAAAAGACCACATCGGGCATCAAAATCGGCGATAATCATTTCTCCATTGACAATGTTCAATTAAATATAAAAGACGATGCTCTGACATTGCATGGACAACTGAAATTAGACTCACATACTCCGTGGCCTGCCGTCAAAAATGCGATGGGCCCCTTTGCATTTATATCTTTCATGGAATGCTATTACGACATTTTGAGTTTCCGTTCTACGCCCACAGGCTCGCTTACAATGAATGGCACAAACATTGATTTTACAAATGGACGCGCGTATTTAGAAAAAAATTGGGGAAAATCTTTTCCGCAAAAATGGATTTGGGGGCAGTGCCAACATTTTGATGAAGAAGGTCTATCTCTCACGCTCTCGGTGGCACGAATCCCGTTCTTAGGATTTCATTTCCTTGGCTTTATGTCAGCATTTTCCTACCAAGGGAAAGTGTATCGTTTTACAACATACAACAACAGCCGCATCAAGGAGTTTGTTAACGGCAATGAGAACATTGAAATTGTGTTTACTCGCAAAAAAAATGAATTGCGATTGGTATGCGATAAGTCCAAATTCGTTCTTCTCAATGCTCCACGCATGGGAAATATGACAGCGGAATGCTTTGAAACGCTTGATGCGAAAATAGAACTTTCATTTTATCAGAAAGGAAAATTGCAGATAAAAAGTGTCGGTCGTCCTGCTGGACTAGAGATAAATCCTCTCGATTTTTCTTTGTGAGATAGATTTTGGTGTGATAAAAAACAATGAAGGCTTGACAAATTTTTGAAAGAGTCTATACTGAAATTATTAATTTGCGAAAGTAGCTCAGGGGTAGAGCATTACCTTGCCAAGGTAAATGTCGAGGGTTCAAATCCCTTCTTTCGCTCATATTTAAAGGTGTTCTAATGTTAGAACACCTTTTTTGCTTTAAGGAAAAGGTTGCACGTATGAAATGCCCATTATGCGGAAGTTTAGACGACAAGGTCAGAGAATCACGGCAAAATAATAGTGGTACTCGCTTGCGACGACGGCGCGAGTGTTTGGATTGTCATTACCGTTTCACGTCCTATGAAACAATAGAAGAATTACCTTTGATGATTGTTAAACGCAATAATCGTAGAGAAGAATTTGATTATAAAAAATTAGAACGTGGCGTCATCAGAGCCTTAGAGAAACGACCCATAGCCCGTGTCGAAATAGATCAACTTTTGCAGTGTATTGAAGATAAAGCAACGCACAAAACCAAAGGCGCTCATGAAGTCCATTCCAAAGATCTTGGCGAAATAGTTTTGCATGAGCTTTACAAGATAGATAAAGTGGCTCATGTGAGGTTTGCGTCTGTCTATCAACGCTTCGACAACGTCAAAGAGTTTATTGAAATTATTGAAAAGCTTCATATGGTAGGAGATTCCACAGAATAATCTTTTCTGAGGGATTCAAGACGTAACGAACTTTGTTTTGGGCAAAAAATAACCCTCTTGCATTACAAGAGGGTATAGTGGCGAAGGGACTTGAACCCCTGACCTAACGGATATGAGCCGTTTGCTCTACCGACTGAGCTACGCCACCAAGATTGCTTCGACATAATTTCTTTAAAAAAATTACAGCAAAGACGAATCATAAAAATACTCGAATTTTCAGAATTAGTCAAGACTAAGCCACATAAATAATAAATATTGGCTTAGATTGGCGTGAAATTAAGGTTCAATTTCATTTTATTGATCATGTCGCATTATTTCTTTGTTGTGTAAAAGGTTCTCTGATTCAACTAATATTTACTTTTTTATTTTTTTGTGCTAGACTGAAAACATCATTTTTGCAGTTCATCATAAAAAATAAGGAAAAATATTGTATGTCATCTATTCCTCGCATTGTTAATTGGGATATGTCCCCAGAAGATTTAATTCGCTATCAGGGTTCATCACCCCTTCCACAAGATTTTGATCAATACTGGGAACGAGCGCTCAATGAGTTGAAATCTACTCCAGAAAATATTGAGATGAAAGAGAGTTCCTTTCAAGTGCCTTCGGCGCAATGTTTCGATCTTTTTTTCAGCGGCGTGAAGGGAGCAAAGATTCATGCAAAATATCTGAAGCCTAGAAATAAGGCGAATAACGACGGCAAAAAGTCACGCGCTATCGTGCAGTTTCATGGTTACAGTGGTAGTAGTGGCGATTGGGGTGACAAGCTCGCTTATGTTGCACAGGGCTTTCATGTCTTGGCATTGGATTGCAGGGGGCAAGGTGGACAGAGTGAGGATCTGGGCGGTAGCTCGGGCAATACTTTGCATGGACATATCATCCGTGGAATTGATGGGGGCGAAGACGCACTTTTATACAGGAGTATTTTCTTGGATGTGCTGAGGTCGGCGCAAATTTTGATGGCTTTTGACGATGTCGACGAAACGCAAGTGATGGCCATGGGTGGATCGCAGGGAGGCGCACTCGCTCTTGTTTGTGCCGCATTAGAACCTCGTATTAAAAAAGTGGCGGTCCAATATCCCTTCTTATCTGATTATTGTAGGGTGTGGGAAGCTGAAAATGCTCGTGATGCCTACGGAGAATTAGAAGAATATTTTAGGCGATTTGATCCCATGCATCAAAATCAAGATCAATTTTTTTATAAATTGGGCTATATCGATATACAAAATTTGGCACCTCGAGTAAAAGCCGAAACGCTGTGGGCCGTGGGCTACAGAGATAGGATTTGTCCGCCATCTACACAGTTTGCCGCTTATAATAAATTGCGTTGTCCAAAGAAATTGCATCATTATCCCGATTTTGGGCATGAAGGTTTACCTGGCTGGACAGATACCGTTCTACAATATTTTTTGCAGGATTAATATCGCAGACTAATCTTTGGTTCTCACTATTTTTCATTATCTTGTTTATTGAGTGAATTTTCGGGTGCAAAATTGTTGCAGATTTGATAGAATATCTTTTAGGTAAAAAAAATATTTTAAGCTAAAATAAAAACTTACCGTTTGTGTAGTGAAATATCTAACAATTCTTTGGGAGTTTGAGTGGCTTACATCTTTTTACTTTTTATTCTTTTCTTTTCTTGCAGCACGACAAATAGTAAAGATACGACATTAAATATCCAGTCTGGCGGAGATACGCCCAATTACACCCATGTCAGCGCCACCAAGTTTGATTTGCCTCAGGTTGGCAGAGAAATGCGAGCGATTTGGGTGGCGAGCGTCGTCAATATCGATTTGCCTTATTATCCTAAAGAGACCAAGGATGTTGTTGAGCTGATTAAACAGGATATCGATGCTGTTCTCGACAAAGTGAGCGAGCTGAATTTCAATACTGTTTTTGTGCAAGTGAGACCCACCGCAGATGTGTTTTATCAGTCTGACATCGAGCCGTGGAGTTACTGGCTGTTTCACGAACAAGGCTTAGCTCCGCCCGATGATTTTGATCCTTTGCAGTATTGGCTTGATGAAGCTCACAAGCGAGGGATTCGATTTCATGCTTGGCTGAACCCCTTTCGTATTACGACTCCGCAAATGAGCCTCGCAGACCTTGATGAAAACAATGTCGCCTTAAAACATCCCGATTGGGTGAAATCCATAGGAACAAGCTCCAAACAATATCTGTGGCTTGATCCTGGTATTCCTGAAGCGCGTCAATACGTCAATGAGGTGATAGAAGAACTGGTGAGCGGCTACAACATTGATGGCGTGGTTTTGGATGATTATTTTTACCCTTATCAAGATTATTACGCCAAAGGGCAAAGCTTCCCAGATAAAGAAAGTTATCAGAACTATCTCAGTTCAAGCAAAAAACCTTTAAATGTTAAAGATTGGCGACGAAGCAATATCAATACGTTTATTCGTGAAATCAATGATAGTATTCACGAGATAAAATCTGATCTGTTATTTGGCGTGAGTCCTTTTGGGATATGGCGACCTGGTTACCCCAATAAAATTAGAGGAAAAGACGCTTACAATGAAATCTATACAGACTCGAGGCAATGGCTGGAGCAGGGCTGGTTAGATTATTTTGTCCCTCAATTATACTGGGACATAGGACAAGAAGCGCAGAGCTTTACGTCGCTGTTTACGTGGTGGCAAGATCAAAATAGTCAGGAAAGGCATTTGTGGGCCGGCATTAAAACTGTTTTCTCTGAAACTAATGCCGCATCGTTTGACGCAAAAGAACTGGCAAAACTTCATGAAAACGCACGGCAAATACAGGCCACACGTCTGTTAAGTGACAATACGCCCGGTGTCGCATTGTTTAGCTTCAATCATTTAACAGGGCTGGAAGGGGACTATTTGAAAGAACGCATTTATGGAAATGCCGCTTTAGTTCCGCAAAGTCCGTGGCGATCTACACTGGATCTCAAAGTTCCGCAATTACAGATGACTCAACAGAAAGGCGATAACTATCTGTCTTGGCAAAATGTTCAGGGTTCATTTAATTATGTGGTGTACTTGAAAAAAAATAAATCGTTGATAAAAAATGATGGGAATTGGAAGGTTGTTATTTTGCCTGCTAGTCAAGTTTCTATCAAATTAGACGATTATTATGATGAGATTGTTGTGAGTAGCGTTGACAGACTTGGGAATGAGTACCAAACGGCTTTGAGCAAGAATACTTCCATTATTCAAAAATAGAGGTAAAGCGGTGATAAAAAAAGTTCTTTTAGTTTTTTTTACAATCAATATATTCTTATTTTCATCGTGCGGTGCAGCAACCTTGCTTGATACATCCTTTGAAACAAATGTCGGCGGTAACTTGCTGAGTGCAGAAATTTATTACAGCTTTTCAAAGCCCGTGACTGTGACAGTGACAAATCAATACACAGGCATGAAAACCTTTTCTGAAAAAAAACGAAAACACAATATTTTCGTGCTTGGTTTACAATTTAATGAGCCGACTGATTTTCTGATAGAAATTAAAGATGGCAAAAATATAGAGCAAAAGCAATTGACGCTAGCGGGTGTTGAGCCACCGCCTTTTTTGCCTCGAATTAATCTTACCGTAGAAGACACGTCGCCGTCGGCAATCGATGATCTCATACTCATTTCTGAGTTGGGGCGTAGTTACATCATTGACCAGCAAGGGCGTATCGTGTGGATGAATTTTAGCATGCTCAGCATATTGCGACGCCTTGATAACGGTCACTTCTTAGCCGTTACAAAAAAAGACGGACACAGCGTGTCTGGCCCTTATTTGCAAGAAATAGATCTAGCAGGGAGAGTCTATAAACGATATTATTTAGACTTAACGTTTCACCACGACGTTATTGGTATGGCAGACGGAAGCATTATTGCGTTGGGGAATTCTGAGCAAGTTCTTATTCCTAAAAATGCCAAGCCCGATGAGGCGCTCAAAGATTCTCCGCTCGCTGATGATAGGTTCTACGGCGTCTCCGATGAAATTTATCAGTTATCAGATGGCAATAACATTACCCAAAAATGGAATATGAAAGATTATATGAATTCGGATCGTATAGGATTTTTTCTCAGAGGGCGTGAAAAAGATTGGTTTCACGGCAACGCTATCGCCTATAATGATGCTCAAAAAAGCTTGTCAGTTTCAGGGCGTGGGCAAAATGCCATTATCGATATTGATTATGACAGCGGCGAGCTTAACTGGATAATGGCATCGGCGACAAATCCCACACCTTTATCGGAAGAGGATAAAAAGAATCTGTTGAAAATATCAGAGCAGGATATTTTTAGCACCAGTCATTCTATAGGATGGCTTCCCAACGGCAATTTGCTCCTTTATGATAATGGTTTAGCACGGCAACCCAAGCCCTATAGCCGTGCTGTTGAGTATGAAATTGATGCGCAAAAAAAAGAGGCAAAAATCGTACGGCAATTTGACTACGGACAACAATATTTCACCCCTATAACGGGCAGTGTTTATGCCTTGTCACCCGATACGTGGCTTGTGTTTTATGCGTATTTAAATCGTCAAAATGGGAAACTACAGCCTTCTCGCTTGTTGAAAGTGAATCCTACAAACGGAAAAATAGACTGGGAAGTCACCATTTCTCGCTATAGAAAAAAGATAAGACCCAGCACGCCATATCGTGCGATACCACTGACACGTGAGTGGGGGAAACTGTGAATTTGAAGTACGAAATAAGGACAGCCTGTTGGCGAATTTGAGGGGGCGCATATTATGGATTGGGTAGAAACAATGCGATCTTTTTTCTTTTCGTTTACTTTTGGCTTGGGTACTCTTTTGATTATTAAAGCTCTCTTGGGCATACGCAAAGGAAAGTATAAGTCGAGGCGTGACAGAGAAAAAACAGAGCAACACTTGACTGACTTTAGGAACACCTTCCCTTCGCGACAACGTCGCAGAGTACAGAGGAGGCGACGAAAATGAAAAATCACAATAAAAAATACAGTGTTGTCGTCTTGTTACTTTGTTGTTCTATCTCTCTCTGGTCGTATCCCGTGCAGTATGCAGAACAATTTTACAGACTGTATCATTTGCATTTCTATCAAGATTCAGACCAGACAATGGAAAATATCAGTTATTTAGAAGGTGCGCTCAAAGCTCCATTCGCTAACCCTCTGTATGCCATGGCACCTATTCAGGACAAGGTCGAATGGGAAAAATACAGATATTTATTTTATATGCATGTCAATTTGAAATTGGTAGAACTTCATTTAAAGTTGGGTAGTGGCTGGGATAAAAAAAAGAGTTATTTTTATAACGCACCCTGGCGACAGCGCAATATAGATAGCTTGGAAACGGCTATAGGCATTTATAAAAAATCATACCATTACTGGGAACAGGCTAAAATGTGGTCTGAAAAAGCAAGTGCGAAAAAGTTTAACTGGCTGTATTTAACAGACTTGCAGGCTTGGGAAGACGAGCTTTTTCGCATACAAAATAAAGAGCTAGATTACGCAAAAATTATCGATAGAATTATTGCACATTCTGAGAAAGTGCAAGCAGAATATCAGGCAATGGACGAAAACACGTATTAGTCTTGGTCAACAATACGCCCTAATTCTAGGTCTAGTCGTTTGATTGTCAGTCCCGTATATTGTTTGATATGTGCAATGATATAATCGTGAGCCTTGTACAAAGAGCTATTATAGTCTATGCCGTAGGGGCCTTCGACCATGACCTTAATCTCGTATTGATCTTGAATCATTTTAAATCTTATCTTTTGTATGCGCAGTCCAGAATTCACTTCATCAAGACAATGATTAATCATTTGCGTTAGGGCTTCTTTGGATATTTTGAGGCTACCCTGTCCGTATTGGAAGGGGGGATTCACCACCGCTTTTTCCCACTGGTTTTTGCTCTTGCCAAAACGCTTTCCAATAAGGTTGATGGCAGAAAGAATGATGTTCTCATAATCTTTATGCACTTCTAGTACAGGCACAGGGATGACGTGTTCGCCTTTCGCTCTCGAGGCAAGAGCCTTGTTGATTTCATCTTTGGTAGAAACCGTTTCTATATGTATGATCTCTGAAATAGCAGGCAGTTGTAATGTCTCGCATACTTTGTGAACCATTTTTTCAGAAGTGCCTAAGAGCAATATTTTATGAAATTTCTCGTTGCGTATGGCCTTGATTACGGTATCTCTGTGTTCTTCGTCTGTAAACAATGCTCTTTTAATAGCTCTGATATAGCTCTGTTCATTTTTGGCAGATTGACCGCAGATGATTGTATCGCCTCGAATTAATAAGCCGTCATCAATGAGCAGTTCAATATTATGACTTTCCGCAATGAGTTTAGACCTGAAGCTTTTTCCCGTACCACTTTTGCCAACTAAAGCGAGTACTTTTACTTGCTTATGCTTCCAATAAAGATTCTGTTTTATTTTGGTAACAGAGCCTTCAAGGTCTTTGAGATAATGAGGAATCTGCTGTAAAAAATCGCGGTATTTAATCTTACTACCCTATGCTTTTGGGTTGCTTTCAAGCCAAGTGCGGAATTCGTCGAGAGACATGAATGTTGTTGTTTCATTATTGACGTCTCTTTTGTCTATAACTAAAAAGCTAGGGATGCCCGTTATGTTTAACTTTTTCGTAAGCGATCTATCTTGATCCCAATAAATAGGCCACTGAGGCATATTGACCTTTTTGTGGTAGGCGACGATATCTTCGCTCGTCTTATCTATGTTGATAGTGAAAAAAAGAAAATCTTTATTTTGACTTATTTCGTTGTTATAAAGATCCATAACTTCGGGCATGGCTTCTTGGCAATGAGGACACCACGAGGCCCAAGAGAAAAAGATGGTGACTTTATCTTTAATGCCGTCTGTGGGCAAGGCTTCGAGGCTGATGTAGGCAGCGGGGGGTTGTTGTTCTTTAGCGCATCCCATGAAAATTAGTAAGACAGAGAAAAGTAGAATTTTATTGCGTATCATGCGGTTTCCTTGTGAATATAGTAATAATTGTAAGATTTAATTAAAAGGATAATATATTTTGATTTTAAAAACAACAATTTATTTTTTTAAATATGCAATTATTGAAATAAGAGAGAGTAATTTGCCTGGAAACTTATTTTTGGTATCTTGCTAGACGGGGTTTTGAGAATAAAATTAACGAGTATATGGATTTCATTTTATTGAAATGAGAGTTGTATATTATAAAAAAATAATTAAAATAAAAGTACTTGGTATTCCATTGAAAATTACTTGAAATAAGAGAAAAATAGAAATATGATATTTAAGATTGCTGTACTTGCTGGCGATGGCATAGGCCCTGAAGTTATGGATTGCGCACTCAAGGTGCTGGATAAAATACAAGAAGTGTCAGACTTGCGCTTAGAGTATCATCGAGCATTGATTGGCGGTATTGCCATTGATGAAGCAGGTTCTCCTTTCCCCCAAGAAACGCAGACACTCATTCGTACTATGGATGCGGTGTTTTTAGGCAGTGTGGGCGGCCCCAAATGGGACAATTTACCCCCGACTCAACGCCCCGAAGTAGGCGGTTTGCTGGCGATAAGAAAATCTTTGGATTTGTACGCTAACATTAGACCCGTCCTCGTTTCTAAGCAATTGGCAAATCTTTCGCCCCTTGATAATCAACGCATAAGCGAAGGCATAGATTTTGTCGTATTCAGAGAATTGTCCAGCGGTATTTATTTTGGTCAGCCCAAAGAGAAAAATCAAACTTACGCCTTGGACACCATGCGTTACGAAAGAACAGAGATAGAACGCATTGCTGTCGATGCTTTCAAGATGGCGAAAATGCGCCGAGGCAAAGTGACATCTATAGATAAAGCAAATGTTCTTGCGTCGTCGCAATTGTGGCGTGAAGTCGTCGAAGAAGTGCATAACTCGCAGTTTCCAGAAATAGAGCTGGAGCATATGTATGTGGACAATGCAGCTATGCAAATCATGCTTCATCCCCAGCAATTTGATGTGATGCTGACGAGCAACCTCTTTGGTGATATTTTATCTGATGCCGGTGCTGCATTGTGTGGTTCGTTGGGATTGTTGCCCACCGCATCTTTGGGCACTGAAATAGGACTGTATGAACCCGCTGGTGGGAGCGCTCCCGATATTGCGGGACAAAATATAGCCAACCCCATTGCGCAAATTCTTTCGGCAGCTATGCTCCTTGAAATTTCTTTGCAGCGCAAAGATTTGGGAGCAAAAATACGCCAAGCTGTCACAAGCGTGATAGAATCGGGTTTGCATACTCGTGACATCAAAACGAGTACAAGTAAAGAAATAATTGGTACAAAAAAAATAACAGATTTAATTTGTGAAAAAATAAGCTAATAAGTGAAGCGAGGTAGATAAAATGGTTAAAGCTCTTGTAAAAAACAGCAAAATGAATAAGAGAAAAGGTCCTGTCGTATTGTGTATTATGGACGGAATGGCCTACGGTAAGCATAAAGAAAGTGACGGTTGGCAACAGGCCATGACGAACACACTTGATAGGTTGCTTGCGACATGCCCTAATACAAAATTAAAAGCGCACGGTTTCGCTGTGGGCATGCCTTCCGATAGTGACATGGGAAACTCTGAAGTGGGACACAACGCCATAGGTGCCGCTCGAGTATTTTCTCAAGGAGCAAAACTGGTCAATGAGTCTATTACTTCTCAGGCCGTTTTCAATGGCGAAGTTTGGGGCGACCTGATTGCAAATGTCAAAAAAAATGACACAACCTTGCACTTGATAGGACTGCTTTCGGATGGAAACGTGCATTCACACATCTCCCACATTCAAGCGATGATAGAGCGAGCGAAGCAAGATGGCGCTCAAAAAGTAAGGATACACGCACTGATAGACGGCAGAGATGTCGGCGAAAGATCCGCTCTTGAGTACGTCGAACCTTTCGAGCTTTTTCTCGCTTCATTAAATGACAGTACTTTTGACGCTCGCATCGCTTCTGGTGGAGGTCGTATGGCCATCACTATGGACAGATATGGTGCAGATTGGCCCATGGTCGAACGAGGCTGGCAAACGCATGTGTTGGGTCAAGGTCGTTGCTTTGGCAATGCGACAGAAGCCATCAATACTTATAGAAGTGAACTTGATTGCATAGACCAAAACCTTCCGCCTTTTGTTATTGCCGAAGACGGGCAAGCGATAGGAACGATAGAAGACAACGACAGTGTCGTCCTCTGTAATTTCCGTGGAGATAGAGCGCAGGAATTGTCGTTGGCATTTGACCGAGAAGACTTTGATCATTTTGATAGAGTGCGACATCCTAAGGTAAAATATGCGGGCATTATGCAGTACGACGGTGACTTGAAAATCCCTTATTCATTTTTGGTGACGCCTCCCAAGTTGGACAGAACTGTGCCTGAATATGTTGCCGCAACGGGACTGAATACGTATTCCATCAGCGAAACACAAAAATTTGGTCATATCACTTATTTCTTCAATGGGAATCGTTCCGAAAAATTTAATACATCCTTAGAAACCTATGTGGAAATTACTTCGGACAATGTCAGTTTTGATGAAAGGCCCGCGATGAAATGCGCAGAAATAACAGATAATGTGTTAGAAGCCATGGAAAGCGAAAAATTTGATTTCATTAAAATAAACTATCCTAATGGCGACATGGTCGGGCATACGGGCAATTTGCAAGCGGTTGTTTGCAGTATTGAAGCCATGGATCTTTGTCTGGAACGACTCATTTCTCAAGTGAAAAAGCAGGGCGGAGTTCTCCTTGTTACTGCGGATCACGGTAATGCCGATGAAATGTATGAGCACGCCAAAGATGGTTCTATCAAACTCAATGAAAAGGGCGAGAAAGTCTCAAAAACGGCGCATTCGCTCAACCCCGTTCCCTTTATCATTTATGATCCCGAAAATCAGGGAGAATATAGTAATGAATTAAAAGAAGGTCTGGGAATTACCTCTGTTGGTTCAACGTGTATTTCTTTCTTGGGATATGAATTGCCCGAGGGCTATGATCCTAGCGTCATTACGTTCAAATAAAGAAGGGTTTGATGAATCTTAATCATACTATCGCATTGGCTGTCAACTGGTCTTTGTTTAGCAAAAAAGCGTTGATATCTTCGTTGCTACTTACTCTCGGAAGCCTTGGCTCGTTTGTGAACATGTGGACACAAATTGGAGGGCGAGAAGGCTATGCGATAATTGCGAATGCGATAGCAAAAGGTGAGGGATGGAAAAATATTATAGAAAAACATCTTTCATCCGAATTGTTTCCTTTCGCTTCCTTTGTTTTTTCTTTGCTTTTTAATGCGGCGTGCTTGGCTCTGTGTTTTTTTGTTGTAGAAGCTTTTTTACAAGGATTACAAAGACAAACGAGCGAAGAAGATGTTGAAAAAGTACAGGCAACATGGCATTCTGATAGCAAAGAAAACAAGAAGCAAATAGGCTTTTACGCTATTATATTGACGCTCATTTCGCCCATCATTTTGCCGTGGCTTTTGACTTCTTTGCTGAGAAAATGGCTGTATGATTTTCACATTAATAATGAAAGGATTCTGTTTAAAGCCAGTGGATTAAGTTTGTTTCTCATCTTTTTCCTGAGCATGCTAGGCGCTCTTTTTGTGTTTGCAGATCCTCGCATCAATATATTTGTACTGGTTGCGAGCGTTGTGATGAATGTCTCACTTTTCTTTACTTTTATTTGCCATTGGTTTTTCAATGGCTTGAGTACGGATAAATTTAGCATCAAGTTGTTCGCACCATTTTTTCCTATGTGGGGATGGGTTGCCTTAGAATTGACACTCAGTGTTCTGACTCTGGGTTTTTATTTGCCTGTCGCTTTAAACAAATACTGGAAATACATCAGTGCCAATATTGAAATTGCGGAAAAGAATAAAGAAAAAGGGCTGGCTATTGGCTTTGAAACGAAGATTGAAAACACGTTTAATTACGCATCTTTCTTATTCCCAGCGATGCTCAGTGTTCTTACGCTCGGTCTTGCGTTGCCGTGGTTAATCTTGTATTCTCATCAGAAATGGTTTGCTGAAACGAGCTGGGTAGAATTAGGATAAAATAAAACGATAAAATATAATTAGCATAATGAAGCACTAGAAATTTTGCACTCTATCTAGTATGATAGTTGAGATCGAGTACAAAAGAACATTAAAATTGTATAAGGGTAGCATGAAGTATTGTCTCATCCAATTTGGTTGTCAGATGAACCAAGCTGACGCAGAACGCATTAAAACTGTTTTAAATAAGGTTGGTTACGAAGAGACACAAGAAGAAGATGAAGCAGAATTGCTCGGCATCGTCGCTTGTTCTGTGAGGCAAAAATCCATAGACAGAGTGTATTCAAAAATACAGCGTTGGAATCACCGTAAAAAAACAGAAAACATCATCACCTTTGTCACGGGCTGTGTTTTACCTCGAGACAGAAAGCAATTTTTAAAGTTATTTGATCTTGTTTTTCCTGTCACAGAGCTGAAAAACCTGCCAGAAATGATTGCCGATTACGGCATTGTCACTCCCTTGTCCGTGAACTACGCCCAGCAAAAACGTGTTGATATTTCCAAAGAAACTTTAGATGATTTTTGGCAGATCACGCCTAACTATAGCTCTCGCTTTGAAGCATTCATCCCCATACAAAATGGTTGCGACAAGTTTTGCACTTTTTGCGCAGTGCCTTATACACGAGGACGAGAAATTTCACGTTCCTCAGATGACATACTCAAACAAGTGAGAACCTTGGTCGAAGACGGTTATAAATCCATTACCCTTTTGGGACAAAATGTAAATTCTTACGGATCTGACAAGAGTGGCGAAGAAAGAACATTTGCACAATTGCTCGATGAAATTGGCAAAATTGGTCAAGAGCTGGAACAAGAGTTTTGGGTCTATTTTACGGCACCTCATCCCAAAGATATGGGCATAGATGTACTGGAAACCATGGTGAAATATCCTCATTTAGCCAAGCAAATACATTTACCCTTGCAATCCGCAGACGACAAGGTGTTGGAACGTATGAATAGGCGTCATACCCTGCAAGATTTTAGAGAGATAGTAGAAAATATTCGCACACTCATGCCCCAAGCAACGCTTTTTACCGATATTATCGTCGGCTTCACAGACGAAACCGAAGAAGAGTTTGAGCAAACGCGCCTCGCCATGGAAGAATTTTCCTTTAATATGGCATTTATCGCTATTTATAGCCCTCGTCCTGGTGCTGTAAGTTTTCGCTGGAAAGATGACATTGCGCAAACGGAGAAAAAACGCCGCTTCCACGTGCTGTCAGAAATATTACAACAAACCGCTGTTGAGGCAAATGAAACCATGATAAATACAACGCAACGAGTCTTGATTGACAAGTTGGATGAGGGCAAAAAAGTTTTGATGGGCAAAACAGAAGGGAAAGTGATTGTACGCATTCTCAGCGATGACGCTTCTCTTGTCGGTAGCTTCCAAGACGTGATGATACACAGACGATCTTCTTTAAGTTTGGAAGGGGAATTGCTTTCTAGTGCGAGTGAAAATATTGAGGTTGTGAATGTTTGAAGTTCAAAAGCGAGTGGCCTTTGAAGTCCTCGGCTGTAGATTAAATGCTTATGAAGTAGATGCTCTGGCTACAAAGTTTAGAAATAATGGTTATGCCATCGTTAATCCCAACCAAAAACCTTCTTGCATTGTGATTAATACGTGCACGGTGACCAATCAAGCTGACAGAAAAAGCCGCAATATTATTTCACGATCCTTGCGTCGCATGCATAACTTGGGGCCTGAGACATTGGTTGTTGTTTCCGGGTGCTTTGCAGAAACGCACAAGAAAGAACTGATGGAGATGGATTCACAGTTATACGTTGTTGCGAATCGCCATAAAAGTCAAATTTTTGACATTGTTGACGCTTATCTTGCCAAAGAACTTCCTCGCTGGGAAGATTATCAGATAAACGAAGAATCAGATCAAGGGTTATTTGATTTTATTACGACAGATTCTATTTTTCATACAAGAGGCATGATCAAAATACAAGACGGGTGTAATAATTTTTGCTCCTTTTGCATCATCCCTTATAGCCGTGGTAGCGCGACAAGTCGTGCCATGCCCGATATTTTGAACGATGTCAGAACAATGGTCGAAAAATACAACTTTAAAGAGATCGTTTTAACGGGTGTCAACATGAGTTATTACACATGGGAGACAAAAGTATTTTCAGACTTGCTTGAACAAATTCTCAATCTTGACCTAGATTTTCGTCTACGTTTGTCTTCCTTAGAACCTCATTTATTGGATGAAAAGTTTTTTAGTCTCATTGATCATCCCAAGCTGTGTCAGCATTTACATTTGTGTATACAAAGTGGTTCAAGCACTATACTAAAAGCGATGAAAAGGTTATATTGCTATGAAGATTATCGCAATATTATCTTGAAAATTCGTACGAAAAGGCCTACATTTAACATAACAACAGATTTAATTGTTGGCTTTCCTGGAGAAAGTGATGTGGAATTTAACGAAAGTTTACACGCTATTGAAGAATTGAACTTGGGTCAAGTTCATACTTTTCGATATTCAAAGCGTACGGGTACGGAAGCGGCTGTGATGCCAAATCAAGTTGGAGAATTTGTGAAAATCCAGCGCAGTGAAAAAGTGAGGAAGTTAGCCGATAAGGTACAAAAAAAATATCAGGCACAATTTATAGGTCAGAAAGTAGAAGTAATTGTCGAAGAAGTCTTTGAGCGAGTGTTAAAAGGTACGACGAGAGAGTTTATTCCTATTTGTATTAATGTCGATGGAGACATCAGCAAAATAAATAGGGGTCATCTTTTGCATGTGAATGTCGATAAAGTAGGACTCGATAATGATAAAAATTGTCTCGTTGCAAATATATAAATGAAAGAGAGATGGTAGAGTATGTTGAATTGTAAAATATTACGGAATATTATTTTAGTTATTGCTTTGGGAAGTATTACCCTGTCAATGAATGCCCAAGTATCAAGGGTACAGGTGGGAAAACAAAAGCAAAAGCAACAGCAACAAAAAAAAGGTAAGACTACTACTGTAAGAAAGAAGAAAAAAAGAGCGCCTACAAAAAAAGCAGCTCCGACACCTGCTCCCGTTGCTGTTCCCGCATTTAAACTACCTAAGCCTGAGTACAATGGTGCGCTAAAGGGTTATAAACCTGACGTACCTAAATTAGTAGAGGATTTAGTTTCTTATTCTGCTCGAGAATCTTATTTGACTTATAATAATCCGACAAGGGCAAGTAGTGTTTATCAATTAACCACCAAGGGGAAATCCCCCTCTTTGGGCGCCTTTGGTTTTGGCCCTCAAAATTTACGTTCTCGTCTTACGTGGACAACAGAAAATGTGTCTCATCAAATTGATTTTTCAGCAGATGTTGTTAGGGAATATCAGGTTGGATACAATATTGGCGATAAAACCTTATTGCCTGGAGATCCTAATTTTATTGGTACTGTTTCTATTGTTAAGGTAAATGATACTTTGGGCAAACAATTGGAAAATTGGCAATTCCCTATTCAGCCTGGTGCTCTTCTTATTTCAATGAAACTCAACACAAATGATGCTTCTGTCAATGATTGGCGTTTAGTGATCAATCCATCTGTCCGTAGCCTCAAAGATGTACCTAGTACGGAGTCTATCGGTTTCTTGAGTAATGACAATCTCTTTGTTTTAATCTCTGAAATGAGTGTTCCGCTTGTGCCTGTGGCAAAAGGAACAAGTTTCCTTGGTTATAATTTTCATCTAGTAAGTGAACGTAACTTTCAAAGAAAAACGACTCAAGTACTCTTTAAAGATGGGAGTGTTGAGAGTTTCGACAAGTATTACATTGGTGGAGTACAAATAAAAACAGAAGACGAGCAGAATAGATTTTTATGGCTTTTTGATGATAGTTTAGAATCTTTTTACAATGTTTTAATGATGGTATCGTTGACCTTGTCTTTTAATACACCAAGTCCCGTAGTATACCAATAAAAATTAAAACCTATTCATTTGTGTATAGGTTTTGATTTTGTTCTCACGTCCTCTTTATCCGTGAGCATTTTTTTCATTACAGTCTATTAATCTTTTATCTTTTATGCCGAAAAGTAACTTATCCGTTTGTCGGTTTTCATTCATGATAAAAGGAAAAGGATAATATGCTACTCAATCGATTCGTTTTTTTGTTACTCTTTTTTATAAGCACTTTTTCTCTGATGGGAAAGTCTTATTATTTTCGAGACATACGAATTAATCCTTACGGTGGCTATACGCCTATTATGGGCTTAGACCCAGAAATTATTAGCTCTATCAGTCATTACAGCGTTGATTTTGACAATCAAGGACGTATTGTAAAGATTAAACATATCATCAACAGCAAAGAAAGAACAAGATCGGTTATAGGGGTTCCTGTCATTGAGGTTGTATATCAAGATGACTACGTTGATTATATATTTAAAAATAATGTGGGTTTGCCTCAGTCTAATGATGAGGGTATTTATTCCATTCGTCTACAGATGGATGATACGGGCTTTCCCAAGACTATTTTCTTTTATAATAAATTTAAGAATATTATTGCTGATCAATTTGGTGTCAGTTCTTATTTGCAGCAATACAATGCAGAAAGTAGTACTCTGCAATCTTATGGTTTTGACAAGCAGGGTAGTCCCGTTTTGTTCATGGGGAATGTAAATTCTATTTTAAGAAAACTGGATGATAGCGGTAATGTTATTGAGGAATATTATTTAGGAAAAGACGATGCTCTTGTTGATAATGACCTCGGAGTAGCCGCTATTAAGATGAGTTATAACGATGATCTTTTAGTCCGTAGCGACCGATTTGATATTGAGGGGGATTTAGTGAATTCTCTGGATGGCTATGCTACTGAAATAGTTATTTACAATGATTACAATCGCATTGCAGAGAAACAGTATTACGATGAAACCGGCTCAGCCACAGGCAATGTCTATGGTATTAGTCGCTATCTGTGGCACTACGATGGCGAAGGCAATAAAATAGGCCAAGAAAATTTGAATGCTTCAGATCAGCTCACTTTTGATGAGCACAGTGTGGCGAAATATCGTTGGGTTTACTACGATCAAGGCAAAGAACTTGTTCAATATAACTATAACAAGCTGGCTGAACTCGACTTAGACGATAATGGCATTGCAATTTATCGATGGCGCTACAATGATCTTAATCAAGTGATAGAAGATTTTTATTATGGACCAGAAGAAACACCACAACTGAATATATGGGGTGTTTTCCGTCATACTTATGCCTATGACAAAAGCGGAAATAAGATAGAACAGAATAATTTTGATACTAATTTCAAACCAGTTTTAGACAGCAAATTGGTCGCTCGCTATGTATGGAGCTACGATTATTTCAATAATAAAATTGAGCAAAAAAATTATGGTACTGATAGTAAATTGATTTTGGATAATAACGGGATAGCCAAATATACATGGGAATATGATCAGTGGAATGAACCCATTGTGGCTATCAACTATGGACTTTTGGGCCAACGCAAGAATGACAGAAATGGTGTTGCAGAATATCGATGGGATTACAACTCTAACGGAAGCGTCGTGCAAATAAGAAATTTTGGTATTGGTAGAGAACTGATAGAAGACAATAATGGCATTGCGATTACTCAATGGCATTACAATTCGACTGGTATTCCTCTCGATGTCGTTTACTATAATAAACAACGCCAACCCAAGGAGTAGCTTGTGCATAAGCTATTTGTTTTACTCTTTCTCTTTTTATACAATGTAACTTTTCTTTCAGCCCAAGAAGACTTGTACTTCAATGCGGGCATTCGAGCTATGAGAGATGATCGCACGAGAGACGCGATTACATATTTGGAACAATCTTATGAAAACGGTTCTAATAATCCTGAAACGTATTTGGCTTTGGGCCTGCTCTATCTCAAGGCCGATGAAAGTAAGAAGGCCGTTACATTATTAGAAGAAGCGAAACAGAAATGGGAAGCCGGTGAATTGGTGGCCCAAGACGATACGGTGGATTATCAGACTACCTTTGAATTAAATCTTGCCAATGCGTATTTTTCAAACGAAGATTACGACGAGGCTCTCGATCTTTACAATCAACTTTTTTCTCAAAATATATATTTGCGAGATGTGTATTTAAATAGAGGAAATACCTATTTAGAGCAAGAAGAATATTTGTTAGCGGCGGATGATTATGAGGCTTATCTTGCGAGCTTTGATGCTACCGAAATGCAACCCGAACAACAAGGAAAGTTAGAAAAACTCATTCCCATTTTGCGACGTTTAGGAGCGACTGATTCTAGCGCTACCGTTTCAGAAGAAGATATATTAGACAAAGTAGTTCGTTCGCTTCACAGCAGTCCCGATGACTTAGCCAATCCCGAAAATGACACAGAGACAGCACCAGAAACTCTTGAATAATCTTATTATTAAGATTAACATATAATAAGAACATAGTACTTGTTATACAAAATTAATGGAGATAAATGAAATGTCTGGTGCAGCCCTCTCAAATAAAATGAAAGTAGTGGCGATTTTCTTGCTAGTGTCTTTACTTGGTGCCCTCTCTATTTTTATTTGGTTTCAAGTCACGACGAATCAGCCGGGGCAGCCTCTAAAGCATATTTTTTCTCTTGATAACGAGAATATAGATGTGGAGTTTTTAGGCGATTTGACCACGGTAGAACAGGTTTTGGATACAGAGAATGCAAGCAATGAAAATGACTTTATGATAGAAGGCACTCCTACAGCTATTGACGAGGAATTGTTTGAGACTGAGACAAAAGATGAGAATATGCCTAAAATTAATCCCATGATGTCTCCTTATCCTAGAAAGCTCGTTCACGAACATAGCGTAAAAGCCAATGAATCACTTTCTAGTATTGCTGTATCAGAATGGAATGATGTAAGATTGTGGCCCGATTTGTTCTATATTAATGAAGAAATTTTGAATGGGCAGGCTCCTGATTTGATTTATGTCGGTCAAAGACTACAAATTTTAGAGAAACTGAGCAAAGAGCGTTCGGAACAAGGATTGGATTTTTCACAAGAAGAATTGGATTATCTTTCAACAGTTTACTACCATGTCTATCAAGCCTATAGGAATGAAAAGAGTCCTAATCTTAAAAGTATAGACTACCTTTTAAACATTGCATTAAGCTTAGTGCCCAATTTTTTTGAACAACATCCTAATATCAATGAAATTGATAAAAATAGAGTTTTGAGGCTCTTAAACCAAAAGAAATTGATAGAATAAAAATTATAAAAAGGGAGTAATGAGGCAATAATGAGAACACATAATTGTAATCAGCTGGGAATTTCTCTCGAGGGCGAAGAGGTTGTACTCTGTGGCTGGGCTGAAAACGTACGTCATCATGGCGGCATGGTATTTATTAATCTGATAGACAGATGGGGCCTCTGCCAAGTTATTGTAGATCCTAATGTGAACACAGGCGATGTCAACGTCAAAAACAATGATGTCATCAAAGTGCGTGGTAAGATTTCGTTACGACCAGAAGAAATGGTCAACGCTAAGCAAGAAACGGGTAAGATAGAACTCGTAGCGAGCGAAGTTTGCCTGCTTAATGCCAGTGAACCTTTGCCATTTAGTTTGCACGAAGATGCCTCGGTCAACGATGACACACGTCTGAGATATCGCTATCTAGACCTACGTCGTCCAGCACTGAGAGATAAATTAATCTTGCGTAGCCGCATTCTGACATCCATCAGAAGGTTTTTAGAGAGCAATGAATTCATAGAAGTTGAAACTCCCATACTAACAAAAGCGACTCCCGAAGGAGCGAGAGATTATCTCGTACCCAGTCGTGTGCATCCCGATAACTTTTTTGCACTGCCACAAAGTCCTCAGTTATTTAAACAGATGCTAATGGTCGCAGGTTTTGAGCGTTATTATCAAATAGCGCGTTGCTTCAGAGACGAAGATTTACGAGCAGACAGACAGCCCGAATTTACACAATTAGACATGGAATTTTCTTTTGTCGAACAAGAGGATATACTCACACTCACAGAGAACTTATTTCAGCAAATAGTGAAAGACAATTTAGGGAAAGAATTATCTTTGCCCATAGCCAGACTCGATTATGATGAAGCGATGAATGTCTACGGCAGCGATTCGCCTGATATGCGTTTTGAGATACTACTTCAAGACTTGAGCGCATTCTTCAAAGACACAGACATTGAATTCTTTAAGTCCGCTTTGGCTCAAGAAAATGGCTCAATCAGAGGTATTTGTGTACCCGATTGTGCTGATAAAATGAGTAGAAAAGATGTCGATGCACTCAACGATTTTGTCAAAAAATTTAAGGCACGTGGGGTCGCTTGGATCAAGGTCAAAGAGAACGAATGGCAGTCGCCCTTAGCGAAATTTTTTGACGAAGAACAACGCTCAAATCTAGAGAAACAATTTAACGCCAAAGCTGGTGACATGATTTTTTTAATTGCGGATGAAAAACCCATAGTCCTGCAAAGTTTGGGGCAATTGCGTGTTCATCTTGCGAAAAAATTGTCTTTGATTGACACGGAGAAAATGGAGTTTGTTTGGATTGTCAATTTCCCCATGTTTGAACAAACCGATACGGGAGAACCTAGTTCTGTTCACCACCCGTTTACGGCCATTAATGCTCAAGACAAACAAGAATATTTAGACGGGAAACGTGATCTCTATAGTTTGCGAACCAATGCCTATGATCTTGTTTTAAATGGTCATGAACTTGGTGGCGGAAGCTTGCGTATTTACAATTCAGAAGATCAGCAGTTTGTATTTAAGACTTTAGGACTGAATGAAGCCGAGATAGAAGAGAAATTCGGATTCTTTTTAGAAGCGTTGCGTTTTGGAGCTCCCCCTCATGGAGGCATTGCCTTTGGTGTTGATAGAATTGCTATGCTATTGAGCAAGGGGCAGTCTTTGCGTGACGTCATCGCTTTCCCCAAAACAAATAAAGCGACCTGCTTGCTCACAGATGCCCCTAGCCCTATTTCTGAACAACAGTATGAGGATTTGCATATACGCAGTAGTAATGATAAAGAACGAGAAAGTATATAGAATAATGAGATTTTATACGCTTATTTTTATTACTCTTTTTTTTTTAAATCTAAATTTATTTAGTCAGGCAAATAGTGCCTCACCTGCGGAATTGACTTTGGTTTTGACAGACCTTAAATATACAGGTGATAGTTCAGAATATGTTGGTAAAATTATAACCAATGTGTTTAATCAAGTGATTGAGTCCACGGCTAATATCTACTGGCGAGACGAAGTTTTGGACTCTGGCAAAAGTCGTATACGTGGTGAGAGAGTTGATTTTACATTAAAGATTGATAAGCGAGGTGGACGCTATTCTTTGACCATGCTTAGCGAAAACCATGGTCAACTCACAGAAGACGCACAAAATTTAAGAGGTGTTGTCAATAGTGTAAGACTGTTGGTAAATCAAGTCGCGGAGACATGGTATCCAGAATCAGATTTTTCAGCTATTGCTCTCGTTGATACACCAACTTACCGAAATGAATATGTAGAAAATGTTGCTCTTGAAAGTCTTTATTTTCTGACACCAATCATGTCAACGCTTTTACACAATTATTTTACGATGTTTGCGTTTCAACAATTTTGGGCAGGTGAAGAAAACTATAGCTTTGCTGTTCGTGCAAGGATCAATAGGGATCCCGATTTTGAGAATTTTGAAACAAGCTCAGATCAGGCATTTGCTCAGTATCAAACCCTATCAGCGGTATCTCTTGGAACAGGTTATATTGGTTCTGTCACGGCAGGAGTGACAAATTTTTATTTATCAAACGATAGCCTGTCTATGACTGCTAGTGGGAAAATAACTTATTCCATAGGCTTAACCTTATTACAACTCGGTGGTCTAGGGCTTCAGTATGCGGCGTGGTATGATAAAGGTCTGCAAGATACTACAACGGGAAATTTTAATAATATGACTGGTTCAACAAATATATTAAATTTGACTCCGAATGCATCAATACAAGAAACAAGTGCTAGAATAACATTGTACAATAACCTGAGTCAAGTGGTATGGATTTCGGGCGCTGTTTTAGCGGGGATAGCACCTTTTTTGACAATCAATGATGATCCAGAATCTATTCTTGCTAGTAACGGAGATAAATGGTTACATACTTCTGGACTAGCTCTTTCTGCTGTAGGTGGAGCTCTTTTTAGTTATGCGACTACGCAGAGGTTTTCCGCTCTACAAAATAACACCTCTCAAGCGACGTCAGAAATTTATTTATACTCTGCTCTAGGAGCGTCTGTCGGAGGGCTCCTTCTCAGTTTATATCCTATTTTATACCCAGAGTACTCGAAAAAAATTGCTGCAAAAAAACAGTTTGTTAGTTGGAATCTCATACCAAATAATAGCGGTGGTTTAGCGTTGAACCTCTCTTATCAATACTAAAAAAGGAATATTATATGTTTGGTTTTGCCATTAAAAAATCGTTTTGGATTATGTGGGATAATCTAGGATTAAGCGTTCTCGCTAATCTTGTCTTGATCATGATTACCGCATTGTTTTTGTATCTGAGTTCTTTGACTGTGAATGTAGCCTTACAGAGTTTTCTTTATTTTGTTTTGAGTCTTGTTTTATTCTCTTGTAGTTATATTTTTGTGCTTTTTGCCACACAATGGAATAATTTTAAAACAACAGATTTTGCGAAAGTGAAACAAACGCTCAGAGAATCGTGGCGAGGGGTTTTAACCTACAATGTTTGTATCAGTCTCTTTTTTCCTCTTACGTCGTTTAGTTTTTCTTTTTATGCTTATCAATTAGATAATCAGATTTTAGCATTTGTAGGCAGCCTCTTTTTATTTTGGCTGTCATTCTTTGTTATTCTTTTTCATATTTATTTTTATCCCTGTTTAAATAGGCTGACGGGAACATTTAAAGAAATTGCTAAAAAAGTAGCCCTCATCGTGCTTCTCAATCCATTAAATTCTCT
>CAYRNA010000002.1:0-32639 GCA_964425555.1 uncultured Spirochaetales bacterium | reverse complement strand
TAATGGGACTGGTTATTTTGTGTGACAATATTGTGAAAAGTTATATTATGAAGTATAAATATATTGAGGAAAATCACATCACTAACGCCAGAACAAAAATTCCTTGGGAAGCGTTGTTGTTGGAAGAAAATGAAAGTATAGGCAGACGAACATTGAAAGGTATGATCTTTCCTTGGAAAGAGTAATATTTGTTTTTCTTAGTCGATATTATTAAACCATTGCTGATATAGCTTTGTTTTTCTGTCTTGTACGGTATTGAAACGCTGTTTAAAAGTAGTATCAAAATCTGTGCTTGCAAAAATTTTCATCACGGCACAAGGTTTATTCTTATCAAGAACAGGCCGAACGAAGAGGGGCGTCTGCTCTTCGCCATTGGCATTAAAGAAATAGCTACTTTCTTTGTAATCCATTTTATTTCCATCAGAACCTATACGATTTACAGCGATGATGCTGGTCTGGTTTTCTATGGCTCGTGCTTTCAATAAAGTATACCAGTGATCAAAACGCTTGGCAGGCCAATTGGCAATATTGATGATGATGTCATTGCTTTGCGCTAGGGCCGTGTACACTTCGGGGAAACGTAAATCATAGCAGATCGTCAATCCTAAATTGTGCTGTAGATAAGCCACGCTCGCTAGATTTTGTCCTGATTGATAGTGTTCATTTTCTTTTGCAAAGCTAAAAGGATGGATTTTTTGATAAGTCTGCAAGATCGCGCCTTCTTCATTGATGAACAAGCAATCATTGTAAACCCCATTCGTCCTCTGTATCGCAAGTCCAAAAATAATAGCGACATTGTGTTTTTGCGCTAATTGTGTAAAAAAAATGATGGAAGGGGACGATTCTTCTTGCTCGGCTAATGCCGTATTCAGGGTATAGCCAGTCAGTGTCATTTCAGGGAAAATGACAAGATTGATATCGTTGGGGAGCACTTTCATAATGTTAAGAACACGCTCTTGATTGGTTTCTTTGTCTTCCCAACATTGATCTAGAGAAATAAGTGCGAATTTCATTGATGCCTCCCAATGTTAGATTTTAATTATCACAAATGAGAATGAAATTACAAGAAATTTTGTGTTACTTTGATCTCATTTTATTTTATGAGCGTATAATTTATGCTTCCAAGCAATTTTAGACGTTTTGATGACACCTTTCGCTAAAAGAGCGTGAATCATGTCATTAATCCATTCTCTTTCTAGTTTTTTGTATTGCGCAAAACCAAAATAACACTGATATTGCTTATTCCTTTCAATCAGACTGTGATAGCCTTTGAGTATGTTTACAGCTTCGTGAATGGTGAGTAAATGCTTGTTTTTTTGTATAAACTTTATCATCCATTGTTCTTCGTCATCGCTAGAAATGAGACTGCCGTCACAAACGTCACATCCATTGCAGTCGTCTATTTCTAGCCCCAACAAACTGAGTAAGCGGATACGGCGACAACTGCTGTTATCGAGCATTACCCTGATCAGATTTTGATACCGTTCACTTGCATTAGCATTAATATCATCGTGGTGGAGCAATAAAAAAACTTTGCTCGCCTGCTTATCCCTGCCCGCACGACCCGTTTCTTGTAAATAAGATTCTACAGAATGGGGCAACTGATAATGCAAAACCGATCTAATATTGCCTTTGTCCACACCCATGCCGTAGGCGCACGTGGCAACCAGAATACCATTTTTACTTTGGAAGAACCATGCCTCAATGATCTTTTTCACCGCCGATGGTAGACCGGCATGATAATATTTGATCTGGTCATCTTTAAGTTGATGGCGTAATTTATGTGTGATTTTTTCACAGAGATTTCTCGAATTGGCGAAGATAATGGCAGGCCGTTGCACTCTCAAAAGATGAGATTGATCTTGTTGCAACATAGAAATAAGAGTTCGTTCTTTGCATAAAGTAGGTACGACCTGATAACTCAAATTAGGTCTGTCGGGGTTTCCTATAATTGTATGGCAGGTTTCGCCTTTAAATAAAATATCTTTGATGTCAGATAATATCTCTTTTGATGCTGTTGCCGTAAATGCCGAAACGAGTTTGGGCTGACATTCATGGATGAAATCACCGAGACCAAGATAAGATTTCCTAAAAGTTTTTCCCCATTCACTCACCGTGTGGGCTTCATCTATGACTAAGTGTGTGATGCCAATGTTAATGAGTTTCTCTTTCATGTTGGTTTGTAACATTTCGGGATTTGTCAGTAAGATTTTTGTCTGGTGGGTCTCCAATTTTTTCCAAATTATTTGACGCTCTTCTTGACTTTGTCCACCGACGAGAATATCCGTTTCAAAGCCTGATTCCTGCATGCGTCTTTGCTGGTCGCGTATGAGCGATAGCAGAGGAAATATGACGACGGTGAGTCCCGTAATTACTTGAACGGGCAAAGTGAAGCACAAACTTTTTCCTGCACCCGTGGGCAAAATAATAAGTTGTCGCTTAATGCTTTCTTCATTTTCGTAGTACAAATTTTCTAGGGTATTGGCAAGCACGAGACGTTGAAAAGGGAAAAGGTAGTCTATGCCAAAAGAGTTTTTCGCAATGGCATTTACATCGATATCATTTTTATCACTCATAAACCATAAAACAAAATATCATCATTTTTACTTGTGATTTTTTCAACTTTGAGTAA
Source organism: uncultured Spirochaetales bacterium (assembly GCA_964425555.1). GTDB lineage: Bacteria > Spirochaetota > Spirochaetia > SP-2023 > CAYRNA01 > CAYRNA01. Next base: position 30,007 of record CAYRNA010000002.1, on the reverse strand, counting down.
TAAAATTTGCGCATGTATTATTATCATTTTATTATAAATTTTGTTAATTGACAATGAGCAATATTTACAATAAAATATAAAGAGGTGGGTGAAAGTTATAGACTTTGCTCAGAGTGTTCAATTGCTCTTTAAAAGAATATGTTATGATTTGGGATGGTTTCTTCTTGGGATTAAATAGTTAAAAAATATTATGAAAATTGCTTTTTTAGATTCAGGAATAGGTGGCTTAGCTTATTTAGAATGTGCCCGTGCCCAACACCCCCAGTTTCAATATTTATACGTTGTTGATAATGCCAATTTCCCTTATGGAAATAAAACCTCCCAAGAAATTATCAAAATCACCGAAGGCAATATTTATTTTTTGCGGGAACAAGGCTATAGATATTTTGTGTTTGCATGCAATACGGCGAGTTTGTATGCGCTCGAGCATTTAAAAGTGACTTTCCCTGACTGTTTTTTTTGTGGAGTTTTCCCTGAAATTGATTTAGCCGCCCAAATATCAGAAGATAAAAGTATTGCCGTTATCGCCACTTATGCGACAATGCAAGCCGATTTTTTACAGCAGAAACAAGATTTTTGGGAAGAGCGTTCCTATCGTTTTGCGGCGCAATCTCAACAAGATTTGGTGACGCAGATAGAAAAGCGTATCCATTTGGATCATCCTCAAAAATTACAAAGTCATTTTGATGCTATTGAAGAAATGGTGAAAAGCATAAAAAGCGATACTCTTGTTTTGGGCTGTACGCATTATGCGCATATAGATGCTCTGCTTAATGAGATATTGACAGCGGATGTTAAGCTCATTGATTCTCGCTATGTGATGCTAGAATTTATGCAGCAGATTACGCCTTCTCGTGCTTCTAATGACACGGTGAGTTCGGCGTCATTGATGCTGACTCATAATTCTAGTGCAGATAGAAAATTATATAAACTTTGGGCCAATGATTTTAATCTTAATTTTGAAAATGCCGATAGTATTTAAATAAACGAGAATTTTTGTGTGTTAAAAGAAAAGTATCTGTTTAAAAGAGGTTTTTTATGAGAGTGGAAGCTATTATAGCGGAAATTTATAAGCAAAAATGCGCGTTAGAAACACAAAATAAGCGACCTTCCATCGTGATTATGAGTTTGTCCATGTCGAAAATTTTGCATGTCTATCATTTATTACTCGGTAGCATGAAAAATACAGAAGTCGACTATCTTGGTCAAGACAGCGTTTGGGGATTAGAAATAATGATAGATAATAATAATATTAATAAAGTAGAGGTTAGGTAAAAAATGTTGATTTTCACATTAAATAACGGTAGTTCATCTTTTAAGTTTCAAATTTATAATTGGGATGAAAAAGTTCTTGTTTGTTCAGGCATGGTAGAGCGCATAGGCGAGTCTGGTGCGAGTCAATTGAGTATTAAAAATAATGTTGGCGACGAATTTGAATACGAAAAACACTGTGATAACCATGAGATTGCAATTAACTGGACTTTAGAGCAACTCACTCAAGGAGAATCCGCTCAGATTTCTTCCCTCGATGAAATAGAAGTTGTTGGTCACAGAGTGGTTCATGGCGGAGAAAATTTTAAAAGTTCAACCTTGATCAATGATGAAGTGATGGCAAATATTAGACAAAATGCAATGTTTGCGCCCTTACACAATCCTGTTAATTTGGTGGGAATTGAGGTGATCACAAAAATATTGCCACAGGTTCCGCAAGTCGCTATTCCAGATACGGCGTGGCATCATACTATGCCAGCGTTTTCTTATATGTATGCGCTGCCTTATGAATGGTATGAAAAATACAGTGTACGCCGCTACGGTTTTCATGGTACATCCTATTTGTACACGTCTCGTAGAGCCGCGCGTTTATTGAATAAAAAAGTTGATGATCTCAACCTCATCATTTGCCACATAGGAAATGGTGCCAGCATGTGTGCCGTCAAAAATGGGCGAAGTTATGATACGTCCATGGGGCTCACGCCTTTGGAAGGTTTAGTGATGGGGACACGCTCGGGTGACCTTGATCCCGCTATCCTTGAACTGATCGCCGAGCAAGAGAATCTTTCTGTTAATGAAATAACCAATACCTTGAATAAAAAAAGTGGTATCGTCGGTATTACAGGTGGTTTGAGCGATAGAAGAGACGTTGAGAATGAAGTAAATGCGGGTAATGAAAGAGCTAAATTAGCTTTAGAGCTAGAATGTCAGCGTATTAAAAAATACATAGGCGCTTACTTTGCGGCTTTGGGACGTGTCGATGCCATTATCTTTACTGCAGGAGTTGGTGAGATGAGCGCTACTTATAGAGAGAAATCTTTGGAAGGTTTAGAGATCTTTAACATCAAATTAGATCTAGCTAAAAATAAAATAGCGAGAACAAGAAATGCCGAAACAAAAATTAGTACGGACTCTTCGCTACCTGTCTTAGTCATTCCAACCGACGAAGAATTGGTCATGACAGAAGATTGTTACGCTATTGTTAAAGGCACGTATGCCAAGCATACAGAATATAGCTACTGTTTTGAGGATAAGAATTACAAAAACAAAACAAGAGACGAATTATTGGCTAAAGAGCTTATAAAAAAACCGCAATTAGCCGATATTATTCTCAGTGATTTAGCATAAGGATAGTATATTTTTTGAAGAATCTGCTGGTACGCATATTGGTAATATTCTCTTTTCCCGTGTTATTTGCACAAGGAGGAGCGCTTCAGCCATCTTATGGTGAATCTGAAGTGATAGAAATAGTCTTGCCCTATGCTCCACAGTACGATTTTAACGTCCTTAATACTTTGGATTTCACTCAAGACACGCCCCAAATTGCATTAGAAGATGAGATTTTGAGTGCAAAAGATTATTTGCAAGAAGAATATCGCTGGTTGCTTTCGGCCTTGGTCTATGGTTTTCGGTTTGAATATGTTCCTAGTGACGAAAAACGACAAGTTCAAGAACAATGGGACTTGGTGTTGATCAATGAGGTTAGGCAACAAGAATATGAAATAGAGGCTTTATATCACGGTGGTTCGCCTGTGCCATTGTTTCAGATACGTTACAATCTTTCCTTGGGTGAAATTGCATATAAAAAAAGAAGCAGAGATTCTGGATATGCCTTTGCAAGTGGCAAGAATATTAATGCTTTGCGGGAAACCGACACTCGTATAGAAGCCACAAAAGAGGCGATCAAAGAGGCTATCAGGTGGTATTGGCGGCAAAAAATATACAATAAACCTGCTAGTATGAGCGGTGAAATAATTTTACGAGATCCTCCCTATTTGTGGGTGGAAAATGGTGAATATTTTTCCACGGTTACAATTGCTATTAAAACAAAAAAAATTAAAAAGTATGATTTTTTTTAGTGAAATGTGGGATGAATTATAAAAAAATGGTGGAGCATAATTATGGTTGCTTTAACGCAAGAAAATATAACGAATAATCAGATCACGACAGGAGAAATAGTTACTCCTGAGGGAAATCTTGTTTTTCCAGAGCAATATGAAATTGCTCAAGAAATGATAGAAAATGCTCAAGCATGGGGAATTAAAGAAGTGGAAATTACACAATTTAAGACCGAGGATAAGGACTTACTCAATAAAATAATGAGTGAGCAGGGTGAGATTTTATTAAATGCAAAACACCTTATAGATTACAAAAATGTATATTCTAAATCCTTGGAGGCTTATTTAGCTCAGAAAACACTCTTCCTTGATTTTTTTAAAAGTAACTTTCATAATGATTTAGAATTAAGCTTATTTGATTTAGATATCTTTGAAGCTATTTGTCGTAATATTCTTGGGCAATTAGGCGAGAATATACCCATACTTTTGGCTGTTTTATTAAACGATCAGGATTATGAGCTGAGCGATGCCGTAGGATTTCACTGCTTGCGAACAATCTATTTCAGTGTGATTGTTGGTCACGGCTTGCATCTGCCCAATCATCAACTGGTTGACCTTGCTTTTGCTGCTGGATTACATGAAATTGGTATGCGCCGTATTCCTGCTCAAATCTATGAAAAAGAAGGTAAGCTTTCTGAAAAAGAATTACAGTTAATAAAATTTCATTGTAAGCTAGGCTCTGATGATTTGAAGAAAAATAATCTTAAATTAGAGATAGTAGATGCGGTACTGGAACATCACGAAAGAGAAGATGGCTCAGGTTATCCTAGGCAATTAAAATCTAAAGACATTGGTTTATATGGCAAGATACTAGCCTTTACATGTTCATTTGAGGCGCAGACTTCAAAAAGATCTTACAAAGAAAGTAAGACAAGTTATGCCTCTTTAGTGGAATTATTGCAAACGACCAATGCCTACGATGTGCAAATTTTAAAATCATTTTTAGATGTTATTTCTCTTATCCCTATTGGCAGCTATGTTCTTTTAACCAATGGTTGCGTTGGGAAAGTCATAGATACGGTGTCTGGTAGCCCTAAAGAAGTTATTGTTCAAATTCTTTACAGTGATCAAAAGCAATATGTCACAGAAACCATTGTGTTAAAAACACCTTTGGAAGGCCCTTATTCTTTGAAAAAAGTACTTGAAAAGTAATATGGGAAGTTATTTTGAAACAATAAGAGGCTTCTCTAAATAATCTGCTATAAGATTTGCCTGATGCTGTAATACTCTTTGCTGAGTATTCTGTTGGGTATCAATAAGGTAGCTTTTCTCGTTTGTTACAAGTACCAATTGAACTAATTGTCGCATTTTGACAAAACCCATGCGTTTTTTTTTTAGATGTGAAAAATTAAGCGCAATATGATTCACTCCATCCCAGTCTATACTTTTCTGATACCACCAAAATACTGCGATAGGACGATAAAATATTTGTTTATCGTTGTTCTTAAATTGCCATAATTCAACAGAAAATATTCCTAAAACAAGAAGAATGGCAACTATCATTCCAAAAAAATTGACTCCACTTTCACGCATCATGTAAAGTAATGCCAAGAGCATAAAAAATGAGACCAAGGGTTGCCACCATGCAGTCATAAACCAGAGAGATTGTTTGGTTTGCTTATGGATAAAACCGTTGCGTAGCATAGCCTAAATGCTGCTGCCTCTGGGATAAGGCGGACAGTGAAATAATGTTGCTAGAGTTTGAGCCACATCGGCAAAACTGTCTCTAATTCCTAAGTCAGCGGCCTTCTTCTTGGGGTTATAGACAAGAAGGGGAACATATTCTCTGGTGTGATCGCTGCCTTTGTAAGTAGGGTCACAGCCATGATCCGCTGTAATAATAAGATAGTCCGTATCTTTGAGGGATTTCATGAGTGCGGGAAGTTGGTCGTCGATGGCCTGTACGGCTTGTTGGTAGCCTGCGGGATCTCTTCTATGACCATAGATCATGTCTGTATCGACAAGGTTCACAAAGATAAATTCATCTTTGTCTGCGGGTGTAGCAAGCAGCTCTTGCGTGCGTTGTAAACAGGCGGGGTTGCCAGAATCGTGGTGATTGACATCTATGCCTTGATCATTGAAGATAGATGCTATCTTGCCCACGGCTATAGTGCGAACATCGTTGGCTTGCAAATGATCAAGAATGCTTGGTTCGGGTAAACTATAACTGAAATCCAGTCTATCTTTGGTTCGAACAAAATCACCGACAGGTCCTTCAAAAGGCCGAGCAATGACACGACCGACATTGTAAGCATCGCATAATTTTCTCGCAACACGGCAAAGGTGGTATAGCTCTTCAACGCTATAGAGGGAGCTATGGCAGGCTATTTGAAAGACAGAGTCTGCCGAAGTGTAGCAAATGGGGAAGCCTGTATCCAGATGTTGTTGCCCCAACTCTGCAATAATTTCAGTGCCCGAAGCGGCTTTATTGCCTAAAATATTTTTACAGCCAGTCTCTTTGATAAAGTCTTGAACAAGAGCTTCGGGAAAAGAAGGAAACTGAGGATTAAAGGTAGGAAAAGCTTTTTCCAGTTGTATTCCACTCAGCTCCCAGTGTCCTGTTGTGGTATCTTTTCCTGGTGAAACTTCTTTCATTGCGGCAAAAGAGGCGAGTGGTTTTTTGACACTTTCACAGCCAGGTAATTCATGACCGAGCAATTGACAAGCATTGCCTAGTCCCCATTTTTGCAGGTTCTCCCATTTGGGAGCAGGGTCAGCTTCACAAATATGGAGCGCCGTATTGGCATTTTCATCACCGTATTCTTGGGCATCGGGTAGTGAGCCTATCCCAAAGCTATCTATAACTAAAAGTGCTACGCGCATAAAATTCCTCTCTAGTTTAAAGTTTCAATCAAACCCTGATTGAACTGTTCGTTGACGAGACCTCGTTTAATTTTTTTTGTTCCTGACATGGGCATGGCATGAGTCAAAAGGCTATATTTTTCTATACGCTTGCTGACAATAAATTGTGAATTAACCGCTTTGATGATACCATCCGCAAAGTTACACATTTCATTGAGCGTATGTTCGGCTCTAAATTCTTCTGTTAAATAAATGAGCGCCTCAATGCCTTCTGTTTTCTTAACAGGGTCTTTCAAGAAGCCTTTCACAAGAATTTGTTCTATCTCAAAATACAATTGAAAAGCATTTTCTAGTTCTTCAGGATAAACATTTTTACCACCTTCTGTGACAATAAGAGAAAGAGAACGGCCCGTTAAAAAGAGGTAGTCATCTTCGACATAACCTATATCTGCTGTTTTCAAGAAACCGTCAGAACCAAGAACTTCCTGAGTTTTTTCTGGATTTTTATAGTAGCCTTGCATGACCATAGGCCCACGAACATAAATCTCACCATTGCCGTCTTCATTTTTGTGACGGATGTCTATCTCTACGCCTTCCATGATTTTTCCAACAGATCCGACTTTAAAGCCTTTGATAGGATTGATTGTTAAGACAGGGGAGCATTCTGTCAGACCATAGCCTTCAACGAAATTAATACCGAGTTTATGAAATATTTCCTGTGTGAGTTCTGGTAAAGGTCCACCACCAGAAACCGCAAGTCTAATATGAGAAAAGCCAATTTTTTCGACGAGAAAACCGAGCGTTTTTTTGCCTATACGCTTTTTAAAGAGTGCGTATACAAGTTGGTTGAATCCCATGATCAATTTGACTATGCCTTCCGTAATTTTACCTTTTTCTTGCACGCCTTTCATCAAAGAGGAGGTCATTTTGTTAAATAAGAGGGGCACGCCTAAAAAGACGGACGCTTTACCTCTGAGCATATCATCGCGTATTTTTTGGAAAATAAAATGTTGCCCGCAGATGATTTCAGCCCCAACATAAATGGTTTCCATAAAGATAGCGGTAATAGTATAGGTGTGGTGCAAGGGCAATAAGCAATAGAAAACATCGGTGTAAGTGAATGTCTTAATAAGCTTATAGGCAGAAATTACGTCAAAAACAACATTATGATGACTGAGCATTACGCCCTTGGGATCGCCCGTTGTTCCTGAGGTGTAGAGTATCATTGCGGTATCGTTTTCGTTGCGAAGATTCAAAGTGCTTTCATCGACAATGATGTCTTGGCTTAATTTTTCTAGGACTTCAGGAGAGAGTAAATGATAGGTTCCTTGAAAATTGTTTTCTCGCAGGTTTTCATCAATATGATCAGAAATAAATCCTATTTTGGCATCACTGTGGTCAATAAGATTCATTAAAAATTGTGTATTGAGGAGGGGATCAATGGGGACGACAACACCACCGGCAATCATAACACTGATGAAAACAAGGCACCATTCGGGTGAATTTTTACCGCTGATATAAACTTTATCACCGGCTTGTAGACCCTGCTGTTGCAAATAAGATGCTAACTTTTTACATAGGATGAGAGCTTCTCCGTAGGTGTAACTTCTCTTAGAGCCATCGTCCTGAAAAAGGCTGAAAGCGGCTCTATTCTCATGTTTTTCTGCACTAAGATAAAATAGTTCTACTATAGTGGGGAATTCACCCTTGTATGACTGAGAATCTCCAAATAAATATTTAACCATTGTTATGTTCCTCTTTTCGTTTAAATTTCTTTTTCTAGTTGTACGAGCGAACGTTGCGCCCATAAATTACCTCTGTCATTTCTGACAATGAGTTGCCAGATTTCAATAGCAGATGCACTCTGATTGTAATTTCTGAGAGTCAGGCCCAAATTATAGAGCAATTCCATGAGACCTGATTGCGTGGTATAATCATCAAGAGTTTGCAATTTCCTTATATTATAAAATAAATAGTCTAATCCTTGGATGTCAAAGTTAGGATCTCTCGCTTGAAGAATAGCAAGGGCTTGTTCTATGCGAGGGAATTCTTCTTGCGTGTTCAAGGTTGTTCTTATCGATTCCAAGTTGAGGTATATATTGAGTTCTTTACCTTTATTGGTAAGCGTGTCTATGACAAATTCTGGATTTTGCTCCCAGAGTTCTTCAAGGTTACTAGCGAGGACGAAGTCACTGTCAATTTCACGCTGTATCGCAAGCAGTGAGCTTAAATAAGCGGTGGTGGCAATAGAAGTATTTCTCAGGGCACTCTTTAATGTGGCGTCTAGTTGCTGTTGTTTTTCATCTGTTAATTCACCGTTCGCCATTTCTTGTTGTATACGGTATATTTCTTCGGTGTAGTATTTGCCGAGAAGAGTATAGGCCTGAAGGCTAAATGTCAGTGGTTTTCGCAATAAAACGAGGGTGGCATTTAAGCCTCTTACATTAAGATTATTGATAATAGAGCGTTCAAGAACCATACTTTCCGTGCTCGGTTGCTCTTCCAAATAGATGATACTTTCTAGGTTTTCCACAAATTCACTGTAGCGTTCTTGGGCATAATAAAAATCTGCAAGATGATAAATAACCGTTACTTCGAGTTCTTTTTGTTCCCAAATACGACTTCCGTCTATAGCTGTGATAAACTGTTGTTCGGCAAGCGCAAATTCACCTTCGCTTTCAAAGACACGACCAATCCAAAAATCAACTTTTGGATTAGCGAGCTGTGTCGAATTTTTGACAATGGTAAAATTAGTGAGAGCTAGATCAAACTTGCGTTCATTAAAAGCTGCGATACCATTTTGTATCAGTAATTCTTGTTCAAAGTTAGTGAGCGTCTGTGAGAACAGAGGCAGAGAACTGAATATAAAGATTACGATGCAGAGATATTTCATAAATTATATTCTCCATACGTTCTTTAATTTACAAAGAAGGATAGTCCTATGCTATGGTGCATGAAATAAAATTTTTCGTGTGTATTGGTAAGAGCATTGATGGTGCCCCAGTTATTCAGTAATTCAAATCTGTAATAAACACGATTAAAGACAGTATATAATTGATCATTCTTCTCTTTAAAGTCACCAAAGATGAGACCAATTTCGGCATCTACCTGTGTGGGGACAAAAACGGCAACAGAACTGAGGAAGTTTTGAGTGAGAACTAAGGGGTCACCGGTCAATTTTGCTTGCTGTAGTATGACCTGAGAAACAAGGGGTAATTCAATGCCGAGATAAAGTCGTTTTGATGCTCGTATCTTAAATTGACTTTCAAAATGAAATCCTAGATTAATATCTGTGAGTATATAGTTAACATCTGGAGGATCTATAGATGTTCCATCGCTAGTTGTGTCTGTATCAGGGAGAGGTTTTACAACATAATTCCCAATATAATTTTGGAAAAATACACTGAATCCCCAACCTAAAAGTAAGAGCATGTCTGCATTATCAACTGTTCCAAAGAGCGACTTATAGCCTGTGTCTATAGCAATATCGGTACCATAGCGACCAGTAATCACTGTTGGTAGAGAAGGACTAACCCAAACTTTAGTGCTAAAATTATCAAAACGGTCTCCATCGCTATTGTGAGACCAAAATTGTAGATCTATACCCGTTACTACGCTATAAAGAAGATCAGATGGAGCATCATCAGGATTTGCGAATCGCTGCGATTGATATTGGTTAAAGCCTGCAAGTAAACCTAGACCTAGTACGGCCTCACCTCTTTCATCTGCGGTCTCAAATAATGTAATTTGCGCAGAGAGCGGAGCCATGAGTAGGATAAAAATAAGTATAGAATAAATTCTTTTCATAAATTTGAATGTTCCCTTCTGAGTGATTGTACTTCAATTTATGTCAAATAAAAGAAACCAACCTAATTAGCATTATATAATAAAATTTAGGTTTAGTCTAGTTGTTTTTTTTATTGAGAGAAGTCCAAGCTACATTATATCTTTTGAGAGTTAAAATTCAATGAATCTTTTAGCATTTTAGTATTTGCAAGAGAAAAAGAATCTTGTGAGCCTAAGTCAAGCCAGTGAGTCTGCTCAAAGGCACGAAAAAAAGTCAGTTGTCTTTTCGCGTAATTGCGAGAATTCTTTTGTATCAATTGCAAACGAGATAGGGCATCGAGCGATGCATACTGAGGGTCAAAAAATTCTTTGTAGCCAATGGATCTTACGCCTGGTGACTTATGATTTATCCCTATTGAGAATAGGTAGGCGATTTCTTGCTCAAGTCCATGGGCAAACATCTGAGAGACCCGCTCGTCTATACGACGGTATAATTCTTTTCTATCACGCTGTAAGCCTATTAAGAAGGGCTGTTTGGCACCAGATAATTCCGCACGCCATTGAGTAGGGATTTTAAACGAAGAAAATGGTTTGTGAGTGTAGCGAATAACGGATAAGGCTCGAACGATTCTGTAATGATCGTGAGGGTGAACTTCTTGGGCTCGTATGCTGTCTTTTTGACATAATTCTTGATAAAGAGCCTCAGGATCTGCGGACATTTCTGTCTCTAACTCTTCAACAATTTGTTGGGGGATGGGTGGTATGTCAGCTATGCCGTAAAGAAAATGCTTGAAATAAAAAGCGGTGCCTCCGCTCAAGACGGGAATGTGACCACGCGCTAATATCTCATCGATTTTCGCGTCGCATAGCTTCAAGAAGGTCGCAATATTAAACTGCTCTTCGGGGTGTAATACATCTAACAACCAATAAGGAAGCTCTTTTTGCTCGGCAGCGGAAGGCTTAGCGCTTCCTATGTTAAGATGTTTGTAGACCTGAACGGAGTCAGTATTAATAATTTCAATGGGTGCGGGCAATTGAGACGCAAGTTCTTTATGTAGAAATTGCGTTTTGCCCACAGCGGTTGGACCGAAAACAAGTAAAATCAAAATTACTTTTAGAGCGTATAACTAAGATTCGTTAGAAAATTGCATATCACCATCAAATATTTGCTTAGCACTCACTTGCAGATGATCGTAGCGTTTGCGTTCTTCTTCAGGCTGTTTTCTGTGAATATTACAAGCATTTTCAGCAATAGCACGAGTGAGGACATAAATATTATCCGTATAATCCACAATGTTTTTGAGGGGCATGGAAACCTGTTTAATCTCAAATTCTTTTTCGTCTACACCTAGCAACATTTACAAAACTCCTGTGATTTAATATTCTAATTAGATTCAAATTGTATGAAAAAAACGCACTTAGGTCAATTGTAATTTTGTTTTATAACGCAATGTCGCATTGTCAGTGGTTTTTATTTGTCTTATTACAAGCCTATTTGTGGTTGAGGCAAGATTTATTCAGGATACAACAGCCCCATAAATTTCTTGCGAAACATATGGAGTAATTTTGTCGTATCATCAAGATAGGTGGTACTCCATAATGTTTTCATCTCTATCAGTATTCCATTGATATCATTTTCTAATTCAGATTGAATTTTAACTATCATCTCAGGACTATAGTCAGCGTCGAGAAAGGGTAGTCGGACTATAGAAAATAATATTAGAGTAAATCTAACCTGAAGTATGAGTTCTTCAAGAAGATTCTGTTTAAAATAAGTATCTGTATAGCGGAAAACACTTTCAATCTCCGTGTTTTTTGCACGAATGGCTTCTATTTCGGAATGTGATAATATTGTTATTTTTCTTTGAGAGGACTCATGGTTTTGTCTTTTTTCTTTGATTTCTTGCTTCAAATAATCAAATATATTTATTTTTAATTTTTTTTCTATTCGTACAGGAGCCATGTCTAAAAGTTCAAAAACATGAGCGATATGGGCGTTAATATCTGCCTTACTAAAATGAAAGAAGAGCAGCGCAATGGCAGATCTTGCCTGCGCACTATTTTTTTTACCCGCCCATCCTACTTGTATAAATTCCCAAATGGGAGATATGCTATAAGCGGTTAAATGGTTGTCCCAGAAGCCTCTAAAATCTGTCAATAAAATACCATGAGGTTTTTCAATATTAATTTTCTCTGCGAGCTGGTCTATAAAATGAGAGGCGATTTCTTGACGACCAAGCAGTGAATTCATACTGAATGTACTGGTGCTCACATAAATACGTGGCCTTGTTTCCTTGGCATAAATACCCTTCATCGCTTGATTTTGTTTTTCACTCTCTAGCATGTCTAACAAAATAATATTATATTGTTCAACCAGCGGATATAGCTCGGGATATTGGCCAATGAAATTTGCAGAAAAATAGATATCTCTGTCTTTTTTCGCGATTAAATTAAACAGAAAATCAAAGCAATTGTAATATGTTTTGCCTGAAAATTCCACCACAGAATCGATATCAGGATAACTGTTTAGATTCCAATGACTATTGATTTTATCGAAATAGTTTTCAAAATGACTCTGTAAGTAAGGGTATAATTTAGGCGCATTCAAGTCTAATTCCCCTACGGATCCCCCTGTATTTTCATTGTGTATGATGCTTTCGGGCAAGGCCAGTGGATTTTCCCCAATATCTCTATGTTGACCAAGAATATTAAAATTAAGCACAAATTTCATCCCTAGGCTTTGGCATAAATCTGACAGTTCGGCGAGATTATAATAGTCATACTTATTCTGTTCTAATTTTTCGTTGATGGGAGGATATATTTCAAAGTGAAAATGAAACTCATTATATTTTATTTCGGCTAAGCTATTCAGAAAATCTCGCATATAGCTTAATTTGGGAAAACGCTGATAATTGGCATCGAATAAATAGGCTCTTCGTTCAATGAGGGGCTTGTCATGGATGGAGAGGCAATGAATTTCGCTGTCTTCATTCTTTTGAGACATGAGTTGTTTAAACGTTCTTAGCGCTTGAAGTCGACCAAGAGGAGAGCCCGCCTCAATCATTACAACACTGTTGGCAACCCTTAACTTGTATTCTTCGGGCTCAAAATGTTTATTAAGGCGAAGTTCAAGGAAATCAGGCGCTATAAAATCAAAAGAAATTGTTTTAAATGATGAGACCCAAGTCTCGGGGATAGTGAAAGAACCTTTATCATAGTGTATTGAATATGGCTCGGGCCAAAGTAAGTAATCCATTAATTCTCCTTTAATAGGTCTATTAATATTCGTCAATAGACCTTATATTGTAGAGAAAAATGCGAGTTCTACAAACTTTTAAATAGAATACAAGCCTTTTTCTTTTTCGGCGTGATACCACTGTGTCAATTCTTGGGCGACACCTTGTATCCCCGTCTTGTTTGTCGCACTAATTAAATGTGTACTGACAGAAATTTTGGCGTCTTCAAGCTGTTTGTTTATCTGAGCAAAGAGGTGATTTTTACCACTTTTTTTGATTTTGTCTTCTTTGTTGATCAGGATCATCACACGTCTATGCCCATTGTGTGCCATTCTCAACATTTGCCAGTCGAGGTCAGTTAAAGGGTGGCGTGCATCCATAATAATTACCAAGGCTAAGAGTGATTTGCGGTGCATAAAATATTGTTCTAGAGTCTCTATCCATGCACTTTGTATAGCGCGTGACACTTTGGCATAGCCATAACCAGGGAGATCGCAAAGACGTAATAATTCACTGATTTTAAAAACATTGATCTCCCGTGTTTTTCCTGGCGTAGAACTGGTTTTAGCTAATTTTTTTTGCTCAGTCAAACCGTTGAGGAAGCTAGATTTTCCCACATTAGATCGACCACAAAACGCTATCTCAAATCCTTGATCTGAAGGTAGTTGCTCTATTTTTGCGCAAGATTTTATGAATTTAGCACTTTTGAAATTAATTGGCTGCATGAAATTCCTTTAGGTATTGAGATAAAATTGCGGTGTTATTTGGGTCTGAATGTCGCTTGCAAACATTGCTTTGCTCATCGTTGTTTGTTCTTTTGCATGAGAATTTTTACATCTCTTGTAATTGTTGTTGTTTGCGTTTTAATTCTTTAGTGAGCTGTTTTTTTTCTGAAGAAATCTGAGCGGCTTTTTTTGCCAGTATAGATTCTTTGTTCTTTAAAGAATCTATTTGCAATTTTAATTCCTCTACTTTGATCGTTCTATCTATGCCGAGAAATTCAAGATTGTTTGCTCGCAGAAGATTCAATTGGCGACTGCATTCCTCATTCTCAAATATCTTGATAAGGTCTTGATCATCGTCTTCTGCATGGGTGAGAACCCATTGTCCAATTTTGATATTGGTATTACGCAACAACTTTTCGGAGGCTTTATAGCGATTTTTTACGGTAGTGATTTCTATCTTGTGAAGAGTCTGTTTTTTTTGTTTAAGATCATCACCTAAGACTTGAAGGTCAGTTTTTTTGTTTGCGAGAAGCGTTTGCTGTTCTTTTATTTTACTAAAATTTTCTAATAAAAGTAAGCGTTCTAAGCCTATACTATCTTCATCAATGCTTGCAAAACATAGTTTACACAATTTGGTATAGGGACTGTCACGTACAATTGCAAAGGAAATTTTCGTATTAAATTGAGCTTTCCAGCCATTTTTTTTCGCAGGTTGAAGATTTTTATTTTCTATTTTTTCACAAGCGCTTTGGATCTTTTGATCAATAAAAGGGATTTCTTGAGACAATGTCAAAATTTCGTGACCCAATTCTTCGTGGATGAGGGCGAGATTCTGTTCTTGCTCTTTGATCTCCGCTTTTAACTGAGCTTGACGCTCTTTTGATTCGTTGAAACTTTCATTTAATTCATTTTGAGAATTAAGTTCATCCTGTATTGTATGCATTTCTTGACTGATTTGATCGGCTCTATCGTATAAATCGCAAAATTCAGACTGGACGATTTGATCACGAGAAACAGTTTTAAAGGTAAGCGCACCCATGGTCTCTTTTTGGAATTCTAGTAAGAGCGCCGCTCTTGAATGTTCTTTTTTTAAGGTTTTAATAGAGCGTGTTATCATGTTTGTCCTCCGCAAAATTTGTTTGATTGAATACTATCCTATTATAGGGAATTTTGTATTAATTGCCTTACAATCTTTTCTTCATCCCACTCATGCTTACCATCGGCTTGAATGATAGAGGTTTCGTGCCCCTTGCCTAGGCATAGCAACAAGTCGCCACCTTCAGCCAAGCTGATTAATTTTTTAATCGCATCTAATCTATTGGGAATAAGAAACAGTGTTTCATCTTTTACTTTGTTGTTTATCCCTGCGGCAATGTCGGTGAGGATTTGCATGGGATCTTCTAGGCGTGGATCTTCGTCAGTGAGAATGATGACGTCTGCATATTTGTCTGCGATCTGACCTTGAAGGGGGCGTTTTTTCGTGTCTCGTTCGCCCGCAGAACCAAATAAAACGAGCAGGCGGTTCAATCGCAGAGATTTTTGTTGCATCAGATCCATGATCTTTTCAAAGGATGCGGGCGTATGCGCATAATCGACCAAGGTGGTGTAATTTTGACCAAAAGATGGGACGAGACTCATGCGACCTTTGGGGGATTGTATGCTTTGAAAAGCTGTCAATATAGCTGTATTTATTTGATCAAAGGGCGTAGACTTAAGATTTTGCAAGCAAAAATGACATACGAGGAAAGTGGCTTCTAGGTTTTCCAGATTATAGGCACCAAATAAAGGCACTTCTCCCTCAATACTTTCACCCTTGAGAAAATTCCCACGCCAAGAAAAAGTTAATCCTTGCATGGTCTGTTCAAAATTTTCAATATATAAATGATTGGCATTCGAGTCAAAAGGAAGGTCAGCAAGATTTTGCTCGGTGGGGGAGCTTGTGCCATAATAATAGACCTGATCTTGCGTGATTTTTTTATTCGCTAAAATAAAATCTTTGACATTGTCTATTTCTCTGTTAACGATAAGTTTGCCTGTGGGTTTTAATTGTTGAACGAGCTGAGATTTGGCAAAAAAATAGTTTTCAAAAGTACCATGAAATTCCAAGTGCTCGTGACTGATATTTGTGCAGACTGCGTAGTCAAAAGCCAGATCTCTGAGGCGACTATTTTGTGTGTCGAGGGCATGAGAGGTGGCTTCAATGACGGCGTATTTCTTGCCGTTGTCGCACATTGTGCGTAAGGCTTTATGGATAAATGGAGCTTCGGGAGTTGATTGGCGCAAATTATTAGGCTCGGGCTTGTCACCTGTTTGAATATTTACAGTGGAAATAAAGCCCGCCGCTAAGCCCAGCTTCTCTAAGGTTTGATGGATGTAAGAAACCGTGCTGCTTTTACCGTCCGTTCCCGTTACGCCAATAATCACTAAATCATTGGCTGGATAATCGTAAAATCGAGCGGCAATGGAAGACATGGCATGGCGTGTGTTTTCCACTTGAATATAGGCCACATCTTCGTGATAATGGGCTAAGTCTTCGCTGTGAACGATGCAACTAGCGCCCTTTGTGATCACCGTTTCTATAAATTCATGACCGTTGCTGTGCACTCCAGAAAGCGCAAAAAAAAGATCATTTTCTTTGACTTCTCGTGAATCAAAAACAAGGTCACAAATGATGGCATCAGAGCGACCTCTATATACTAATGCACAAGGAGCGAGTTGGCGTGTTAACATTTTTATCTTCGAATTATTTTCCATTGCGTTTCTGTAAATATTATTTTGTTTTCTTTGGAAAGCTATCTAAAAGAGCCGCATACAGATCGGTATCTTTCATTTGTACAGTCCAACTGATTTTGTCGTCATCTGTTACTTCTATCTTTGTTTGAGAGTTTGGGAGTAGAACTCGAGCTGTTTTGAGAGGTGCAGCATAGGTTTGGAGGTAAGGACTGCTGAGAAGTCTGACAAAAGCATTGGCTTTAGTGATATTATTAATCTTGAGACTAATGCTTGTATCATATTTATTGTTCGGTAGCGCGAGCATTTTGAAAATGATGTTTTCTGTGGGCATGAAAGCCAATATGGGGTATTTCTTTTTAAAGGTGGTCAGATTTTTTGTTTCAAGAATATTCGTTCCTGCAGAAAATGAGTTTGGCTCTAAATCAAATATTTGCGCAAGAGAAATTTGATCTTTATTCGTTTCGAGGCTCGAATTTAGAATTAATTTCTGTGGGGTTATTTTTATATAAGGCTGAAAAAGGAACTCCTTGTTTGTTTCTGGAGACAAATTCATGTGGAACAAATCTTCGCCTATTTGTATGATATTGCTATCTTTTGAAAAGCGATTTCTAATGATAAAATTAGGATAATTCCCATAAAAAATGATATTATAGAAAATATTTCCCTGAGGTGAGAGACCCAGAGAACCTGTAATATAACTTGTACGGTCAATAAAAGCGAACGTATCTCTGTGAACGTCTATTTTATTTTTTTTGGCATAATCCCCGAGTTCGTGAATGAATTCTTTGTCAAAAAAGAAATAAATATCGCCTTCGTCAAGCGATTGGTTTATTGTTATATCGGTGTAATTTATAGGGGGCGTTGTGGCACAGCTTGCCAATAATACAAGGAATAATATAGAATAATAGTATTTTTTCATTTTAACTCTCACTTCCTCCCTGTTTGATTAATGTTACTTGCTTAATGTTATCAGTAAGGATTTGTCATTGATAATCAATTCTGTCCCCCCTACTGCCGTTTCTTGCCATTCCCACTTCTCCGTTAGGGTTTCAGTTTGTAAGTATTCAGAAAAATTTGTGATGGTATCTTTGAGGGATGCATCGCCTGTGAAAACAAGAGAAATTCTATCGCTGAGATCCAAGTCCATGGTCTTGCGTTGATTTTGCACAAATCGAATAATATCTCTAATTTCGCCTTCTTGAATAAGGGCTTCATTGAGGCGAGTTTCAAGAGCGATGGTGACGCTATCTTCATTTTCTATGATCAAGTCGTCTTTCTTTTCTCGCCTAATATCAAGGAAGTCTTGAACGACGTCGAGGCTCTGATGCTCTATGCCGTCAAAGCTTAAAGTCAGAGTGGCGCCTTCAAGTATTTGTTGTATTTCCTTGGATGTGAGAGTTGCAATTTGACTGGCCACGAGCTTCATGTCTTTGCCTAATATTTTGCCCAAGGTCTTGAAATTTGCTTTTGCTGAATAGGTGATCAACTCTTCTTCGTTGTCTTTGAACACAATTTCTTTCATGTTCAGCTCTTCTTGAATGATTTCTTTCATCTCGAGCAACGCTTGTTTTTCTTCGCTGGCTTTTGTGATAATGTACAAACATTTCAGCGGTTGTCTGACTTTCAGATTATGAGCGGCGCGCAAGGAACGACCCAAACTTATCACTCGCAAGACATAAAACATACTGCGTTCAAGTTCAGGCACTTTTCGTTCATAACTGACTTCGGGGTAATCGCAGAGGTGTACAGAAATGGGGTCGGTGGGAAGCTTGAGGTTGCGATAAATTTCTTCGCAAGTGAAAGGGATGACGGGTGCGGCTACTTTTGAAAGGGTGATGAGAACGTGCCAGAGTGTATCGTAGGCGTTGATTTTATCGCCGTCATTTTCACTTTTCCAGAAGCGTCGACGAGAACGGCGTATGTACCAATTATTGAGCAAATTAATAAATTCAATAATGGCTTCAACGCTTTTTTGCACTTCGTAATTTTCAAAGGCCTTGCTGACATTTTCTACCAGTGTTTCTAGGGTTGATAAAATCCAAATGTCGAGAGGGTTATTGATTTGTTTTGGGGCAGACTGGGGAGTGATATTGTCGGTATTGGCATAGGTGACAAAGAAAGAATAGGCGTTCCAAAAGGGGAGTATCACTTTTTTGAGCATGTCTTTGACGCCGTTGTCGCTATAACGCAAGCCTTCAGCTTTTACCACGTTTGATTTCATGAGGAATAAGCGAAGAGCGTCGGCGCCAAATTCGTTGATGACGTCGAGCGGATCGGAATAATTGCGCAGAGATTTGGACATTTTTTTGCCGTCACTGGCAAGGACTAAACCGTTGACGATAACATTTTTAAAGGCGGGTGTGTCAAAGAGAGCGGTCGCTAATACGTGCAGTGAATAAAACCACCCTCGTGTCTGATCAAGACCTTCAGAAATGAAACTGGCGGGTAAATGCTTGTTGAAATCTTGCTTATTTTCAAAGGGATAATGGAGCTGCGCATAAGGCATTGCCCCCGACTCAAACCAACAGTCGAGCACTTCGGGTACACGTTGCATGCTTCCTTGGCAACTGGCTTGAGGACACGGATAGGTGAGTTCGTCGACTATGTGTTTGTGTAAATCGGTGATGCTTTGTCCCGTTTTTTCTTCGAGATCGCTGCGACTTCCCAAGCAATCCTGATGCTTACATTCGTTACATTCCCAAATGGGGATGGGGTTGCCCCAATAGCGATTACGGCTAATAGACCAGTCACGGGCGTTGCCTATCCATTGGCCAAATCGACCCTGTTTTACGTGGTCTGGAACCCAATTGATTTGCTCATTGTTTGCAATCAGTTGCTCTTTGATTGCGGTTACTTTGACAAACCAAGAATCAACCGCTCTATAAATTAGGGGTGACTGGCAACGCCAACAGTGGGGGTAGGGGTGTAAGTAGTTTTCTTGTTTGATTAAAAGATCTTTCGCTTTTAAATTTTGTATGATGTCTTTGTTGCAGTCCTGAACATAGCGGCCTTGATATTCTGTTATTTCACCGGTATAACAGCATTCTGCGTCGACGGGGGCATGGGTTGTGATAGCCGTGTTTTTGAGCAATTGATAATCATCTTCACCAAAACCTGGTGCTGTATGAACGATTCCCGTACCGCTTTCACTGGTGACATAATCAGCGGCGTAGACCTGAAAAGCGCCTTTACTTTTTTCATCGCTAAAATAATCAAAGACGGGCTGATATTCTATGCCTGCGAGTTCAGCACCCTTTTTTGTCCAGATAATTTCTAAATCTTCGCCGAACGTGGCTTCTGCGGCATTTTCTATCAGTATGAAAAATTGATTATTGTGTTTTACTTTGACGTAATTGAGTTCTGGGCCTACCGCAAGAGCAAGGTTGGCGACCAAAGTCCACGGTGTGGTCGTCCACGCACAAAAGAAAGTGTCAGGCTCATTGCTCAGAGCAAACTTCACCGTGATGGCAGGATCGTAAACGTCCTTGTATCCACCAAGGGCTAATTCGTTGTTGGAAATAATGGTTGAACAGCGGGGGCAACTGGGCAAAATGTAGTGGGCTTTATACAAAAGATCCTTGTTCCACAGTTCTTTGAGAACCCACCAAATGCTTTCCATGTAGTCAATGTCCATGGTTTTGTAGTCGTTGTCAAAATCGACCCATCTACCCAAACGGCTAATGATTTCACGCCATTGGCTTGAAAATCGTAGTACAATAGAACGACATTTTTCGTTGAAATCGGCGACTCCGTAGGCTTCAATTTCTTTTTTGCCCGAAAGCCCTAATTCTTTTTCTACCTCTACTTCTACGGGGAGACCGTGGCAATCCCAGCCAAAACGACGACTGACGTATTTCCCTTTCATTGTTTGGTAGCGGGGAATAATATCTTTGAGAGTGTTGGGAACAAAATGTCCAAAATGGGGTAAACCTGTTGCAAAAGGAGGGCCATCGTAAAAAATATATTCTTCTTGGCCTTTGTTCTTTGCTAGAGATTTTTCAAAAACCTGATTTTCCTGCCAAAATTTGAGTATAGCTTCTTCTAACTTTGGAAATTTGACATTCAATTGCACTGGTTTATACATTAATTTTCTTCCTTATAAGCCTTTTTATTCTATAGTTAGTTTAACAGAAAAAAGCTTGTTTAGCAAGCTAATATAAAGTTTTATGCCCATCTTATCTGTGTAGAGGGAGGCATAATAACGTGCTATAAAATAATTATACAGACTGAGAGTCTTGTACGAGCGTTTCATCCCACGCCGAGAGAGTCTCGCGGAAAAATTGCAAACACTGTCTGTGCTGTGCTTTGGCACTGAGTTCCTTGGACAGAGGTTCACCAAAATGCACGCGCACTATTTTTTCGGGATTGATAGGACCTATGTCTTTTATTACTTTGCCTAATCCCCACGCATCCGTTTTCAGAACGATGGGAATACAGGGATAATCTAATTTATCACTCAAGCGAGAACCCACAGAGCTAAACTCTTTTTCTTTGAATATTTTCTTGCGTGAAGCTTGGGGGAAAATGATAATAGATCGTTTTTTTTCAAGTCTTTCTTGTGTTGTTTGAAAAAGGATGTTAATATCTTGAATAGGATTTTTTCTGCCCAAAGGAATGGCGTGCGTCGCTTTCATAATAGCATTAAAAAATGGGATTTTCATAAGTAGATCTTTCACTACATACGAAGAACGTGTAAAGGGATCAACGATGCAGGCCAGTATTTGAGTTTCAAGGGTGCTCATGTGATTGGCAACAAAAATAATGGGTTTTGTCTGCTTCGCTACGGATTCTAGGCCATCAACGTGAAAGCGCAAGCCGTATTTTTCGGCGAGAGAAATGACAGCCACACCTTTTTGCGACCATACATCATCGCTCCAATAACGGGTGCTTGCATGAACGCTACTGCAGAAGACAAGCCAAAAATACTGACAATAAAACCCCAGTCCTCTCAAGATAGGAATCCGTGCCAAGACCGATACTTTTCTGTCAGATGGGGTAATATATTGCTTCTGCTCAAAAAGAATAGAATTAAATTGTTGTATATTCATATCCATTAATTGGAGTGTATAACTATAAGTTAATTATGTAGATTATTTCTTTTGATTAATCTTTTCTTTTACTTTCATAGCTGCTTTACCAATTCTATTACGTAAATAGTATAGTTTCGCTTTGCGAACTTTACCACGACGTATAACATCTATGCTGTCTATTTTAGGAGAGTGAAGGGGGAAAATTCTTTCAACGCCAACGCCGTGAGAAATCTTTCTAACGGTGAGGGTTCGTGATATTCCGCCATTATTAAGAGCAATAACTATACCCTCATAGTTTTGGATACGCTCAACTTTCCCTTCCATGATTTTGTAGTGTACGCATACGGTATCACCTACTCTAAATACTTCATTTTCTGTTAGTTGTGCTGCGCTAACAAGTGTCATAGCATCCATAATCTTTGCTCCTAAATACTGTTTAAATGCTGCTGCCATAGGTCAGGTCGCATTTGTTGTGTTTTATCTTTTTTCTGCTGTTTTCGCCACTTGTCGATTTCAGCATGGTGACCACTCAGCAAAACTGGGGGGACACCTTGACCTGCAAATTCTGCCGGTCTTGTGTATTGAGGAAATTCCAATAAACCATCAGAAAAACTCTCTTCTTCCAATGATTCTTTGGTGATAACTTCATCACACAATCTGTAGATACTGTCTATCATAGTCAAAGTCGCTACTTCGCCAGAGGATAGGATGTAATCTCCAATACAATATTCATAATCAACATATAAATCAATAATACGTTGATCAATTCCTTCATAGCGCCCACAAATAAACACAAGTTCGTCGTAATCTTGTGCTAAGTGGTAGGCCTCTTTTTGAGTATACCGCTTACCCGATGGTGTCGGGAAAATTACTGCTCGTCTTTCTTGCTTTTGAGAAGGCGCAATACCAATACTTTGCAATGCAAGTGCAATAGGCTCTGCTTTAAGAAGCATGCCAGCACCCCCACCATAAGGAACGTCATCACAATTCTTATGCTTATCATAAGCAAAATCTCGAATATTGACAAGTTCTTTTGTTATTTTTTCTTGCTTAACGGCCTTCTCCATAATAGAATACTGAAAAAAGCTATCTACCAAGTCGGGGAATAAGCTCAATACGGTGAACTTCATGAGTGCAATAACCACAGATCTTTTAATTCGATTTGTTTTTTCTTGGTGTCAATGTTGCCAAGGAAAGCGTCTTCGACGGGGATGGTGCGTAACACTTTACCGTCGGCTGGTGGGCTTAATTCTAATTCACGCAGAGCGTCCGCGTTGACTTCAACTTCTAGGAAAAATCGTCCCCAACCTTCCTGTATGTCAACAACGAGTGCGACGGTTTTATTATCACATAAAAGTTCACAGCCATACAAATCTTTATAGTAAAATTCGTCTGTGGCTAAGGGGCTAGCAAATTGTGGTTCAACCCAAATTTCTGCCCCTGTTTTTGTTTTAACAGTTTCAGGTTCATCTATATCTGCAAATTTCATCAGCAAGAGTTTTGAACCCATAGAAACTTCTTCTACGGTTTGTACTTCGCTTTTATTGCGCAAAGGGAAGCGTAATTCTACTTGCTTGAGTTGCTGGAAATGTTTACCGTCACCACCAAAATTTTGGACACAACAAAATCCTTTAACGCCATGGCTTCGCCCGACTTTACCTATGTATACATAAGAAGGATTGTCCGCCATATTGCTAAGTAGTAGCTATTTCCAACTCATAGTTATGGTTTTCAATGCTTGAAACTACGCTTAAAAGAGTTCTGATAGAATTAATTCTATTGCCTGATTTCCCGATAACACGACCGATGTCATCCTGAGCGACGTGCACTTCAAGAACGGTATTTGTGGTTCCTTCAAGGACATTGAGATCGACTTGGTCGGGATATTGCACAATGCCTCGTATCACATACGAAACAAGTTCTTGAGCGTTTTCCATAACTATTTCGTGCGATTTAACAAACGACGAACAGTGCTACTGGGTTGCGCACCAACGCCTAACCAATACTTCACTCTTTCTTCGTTCACTTTGACTTGCTTGTCTTCTGCTTCGATGGGGTGGAAATAACCTAGATCTTCTATGCTTCCTGCGTCTCTCGCTTTACGAGAATCAATCGCAACAATACGATAGTAAGGTCTATTTTTTTTACCCATTCGTTTTAAACGTAATTTAACCACATGTGGCTCCTTCGTGTAAATTTTTCAATATATTCTATGTTTGTATTTTTTAGTCCAGACAAAATCGTTTTGATTTTCCCACAGGCGTACAGATTCATATTATCAATCTAGGTGATATAAAACAACCCCTTTTTTCGTTTTTTATCCGTGTAAAACAATAAGTTCTTTCAAACAAGGGACGCTCTAAAATTCTCATTTTGGGGGCATCTTTGACGAAGGTGTAAGTTTTATCTTTTGTATGGCATCGCTTTGGTCTAAACTTTTTTCTTGCGGAGCTTGAGTGGAGATGCTGAGTTGGCTCCACTGTATGTTAATTTTTTCCAAGGATGCTGCACCCGATATAAAGAGCGAAGAGTTTTGCAGTTGTTCTCTGGCTATGGCTATCAAAAGTTCCTCTGTAAGCATTTTTTTCAAAACGAGAGGCTCCAGCGTCTCCTGTAAAGTGACCCATTGCGTCAGTTCTATGGGCGGATCAGGGAAATTTGTTTCTTGTTGATCGGCGGGTTGCAGAGAAAAATGCAGTATTTCCAGTGAGGGAGGTGGTACAGAAATTGTTTGCGAGCTTTCAGTTTGTTGCGATCTGTAGTCATTGAGCTGGTCAAACCATTGCTGTAGCGTTTGCTCTGAATAGCCGAGAACCAAAGAACTTTCAAAGACAATGAAGAGACCTTTTTGGCGAGTGAGATCCCAGTTATGATTGAGAGCCAATTCAAAAATGGTGATAGCTTGTCTGGTGGATTCATCCCAAAAAGGGTTTATTTGAGACAGTTTTTTTCTCTGGTGAAATTTTTGAATCTGTTCCCAGTTGGTATTCGGCTGAACAAAATCATAGGGGAAAATCAATTGCGATTGATAGCTCACCAAGCGTAATTCAAGCGCGTCATTGAGTTCGGCAAGACTGGTTATGCTGTTCGTTTCTGTAGCCGATGTATTTCTCCACGGCGCTATATTCCAGTAAAATAAGCCTGCAATAACGAGCAGTAATAATAAGATAATGTGTAAAAAAAATTGTTTTTTTGGAATAAAAAATGCCATTTAGGAGCCGTTCGTCTTGTATTGAAATGTGATGTTGTGAAATCCTTGTTGAGCAAATTGCAAGCGGAAGAATTGTTCTAGTTTGTTGCGAGCTCCCTGTAAAATTAACTCCGAGTCGAGTGAGGCACGCAGCTTTTCTTCTTCTGTCTGTAAAGAAAGGCTGTAGTCGCTCAACTTAAATTTTGTAAAAAAGTCCTCTTCGACAAAATAGGACACGAGTGTTTTCTGCAAAGGTACAATATCGAATATTTCAGGTTGAGGTAGAATAATAATTACAGGAAAATCAAGCTTGAGGGGATGCTCGACGCTCCATCCTTTTTGTAAGTCAACGCCTGCGGTAATCTCAAATTTTACGCTGAAAAGAGCGCTCTTTTCCAGTATGAATTTTTCTTTTTTTTTGGTATAAATGACCTTTTTATAAATAGCTTTTTGGGTGATAAGTTGCTGTTCTGCATTAATCGTTTCTTGCAATTGCATCAGATTGACTTGTTGTTTTTGCCACGAAGTAAATACCAACACGCCCAGAGCGAGAACGAGAGATAAAATGAGTAAAGAAAATAAATTGTGTTTCAATTTTTTGGCGGGGGATGTCACCGTTTCTTGCCTTGATTTCATTTACAATACCGTAAAATTCAGTCTGTGAGATTGTGCAAAAGTTTCGAGTAAATGAGAGTTGAGCTTGTTCGTATTCAGTTTTTCGCCCTTGGTGTTTAAGAGTGCGGTAAAAGAGTCGACAAAGATTTTTGAGCCAAATTTTTGCTGTACTTTGTCCCTATGAAGCGCATTGTTTTCAGCAAGATTTTCACCCTGTTTTTGTAAAAGGCTGACCTCTGAGAGTAAGCGAGCATTTAAGATTTTCAGAGTTGATCTGAGGTGCTGATCCGATACGAGATCTCGGAGTAATTGTTGCTGTAATGCGAGTGGCAAAAAATCAAAGGATGCGGTGCAATGATAAGTCGCGTCTTCGATTTTTTCGTGCAAAAGACTGTAATCTACGATCGTTTCAGAAGGAAGATTGGCGTGATCATAAGCCTGAACGCACTGTTGCCATTGCTGTTCGGTGAGGGGGACAAAGAGGTGGGGATAAAAATAATGGGGGAAATCGGCGTACAGCGTCTCAAAGTCTTGCAGAACAGCAATCTCGTGAGCGAGTACAGGCAAGCTGGTTTGTATGGCGGTTAAAAATAAGTAGCCGAAACCTTCTTTGAGGGAAGGCGAGACTATCATTTGTGCCACGTCAAAAAGGTGCTTGAAGGTGTAGCCCGTAAGTTTGTCTATATCGGCTCCCATGCCAAAAGCACCTTGGATAATGCCGTCTTGGTACAGGCTTTCTACGGTGTCAGCGTACTCTTTTTCAGCGGGAGAATTGGCTCCTAAGGTCAAAATAAAGTTAGCTGGAACGTCCTGAAGTTGATTGAGCAGGGCCATTTCTAACACATTTTTGCGCCGTATACCACGTACGGGATAAAGCCAGATGGGCGCACCTTTGACAAGGGGTTGGTCTTGGTAGCAACTATAGATTTTAGTGAGTAAATCTTGACGTTGCTCTTGGTTGAGAGAAACGTGATCAAAATTGGGAGCGGGGTTGGCTAAGTAAGCGAAATTGTCAAAGTCGCTCAATGTTTTGTCTGCACGTTTATTGTCTTTTTTGAGGGCTTCTTGTACAAAAAAATAATCACGTTTATTGATCACGGCGTATCTAATATTGGGCGCACTGGGGTAGAGATTTGTGGCAATATCTTGCATAAGGAGTTGGTTTTGCGGGCGAGATTCTTCGCAGAAATCGTGCATCTGAAATATAGTTTCCTGCTTATAGTCGCACGCCATTTTCAACACGGCTCGTGTGTAAAAAAGCGACTTACCCAAGCTGTGATTATGCACCCACCAGCAAACATCTTCATCGCTTTTATGACTGCCGTGTTTTTGGTAGATTCTTTCACAAAAATCGTGTAAATGCTGTTCATCTACCTCCTTATTATAGGAATACGCCAGTTCTTCGTAGCAAAAAAAGTTGAGCGGAAAGTTCAAACCGTCTTGCCACGCGTCTCGACGTAGTTGCAATTGTTGCTCTGAACCAACAACGATTTGCACCTCACTTAAATCTGTCCAATGGGTGTTGAATGCGGCGATCGCTTGCCTGATAACATCAGTGACACCGCCCGTTATAAGGTGGTAATGGAAAATGACTAATTTCATATAAGTTTCTTCTTGATATATTTACTGATAGAATCTGGCACCATGGAGCTGATGTCGCCGCCCATTTGCACCAGTTCTTTGATAGACGATGATCTATGCACCAAAAATGTCGTTTCTGTGGGCAAAAATATCGTTTCAATTTCTGGGGCGAGGGCTTTATTCATAAGGGCAAGTTCAAATTCGTATTGAAAATCGGAGAGCGCACGAACGCCTCGAATAATGGCTTTGATTTGGTTTTCTTTGGCATAATCAACAATGAGTTTATCCCATTTTACGATGCGCACGTTGTCAAGATCACAGAGTATTTCTTGGAGCATTTCAAAGCGTTCGCTCGCTGAAAAAAGATTTTTCTTGTTGGGGTTAATGGCGATAACAACATCGAGCTTGTCGTAGAGTTTCGCCGCTCTTTTAATAATGTTGAGATGCCCGAAAGAAGGCGGGTCAAAGGTTCCAGGAAAAACGGCTCTACTCATACAACTTAACTATTTCCTTCACTTGATATATTACATTTCATCATTGATATCCTTTAAATATAGCCAATAAAGATTGAGTAGTATAGATTTTTTTCAATATTTTTATTAACACAGTCATCTCTCGCTATTTTACGATGAAATTTATTTGACTTTTGAGTAAAAATGCATTTTCTACTGTTCATCATAATTTTAATTTTATAGAATATTAAAAGAGTTGAGGAGAGAGGTTATGGTAAAAGTGAATAAAGTATTACTGTTATTTCAAGCTTTGTTTTTGCTGGGTTTCGCTGGTGTCTTTTGGTTGCAAAACGATAAGATTGTGAATTTGGAAAAACAGGTTCAAAGGCAGGATGGGGCTAGAAATGAGTTGAGCCTTGATCACTTGAATTCATCAGGGTTCATCAATGCAGCCCAATCAAGAGCCTTGGGGAATATAGAAATTTATGAAAAGGCGAATGTTAGCGTCGTTAATATTACCACAGAAATACAGGGCTATAATTGGTATTTAGAGCCTATCACACAAGACGCAGGATCTGGTTCGGGCATGGTGCTTGATGAGGAAGGACATGTTCTGACAAATGCTCACGTTATTGCCGATGCCGACAAAGTTTATATTACCTTTGCAGATGGCGAGAGATTTGAAGGCAATGTTATAGGTGTTGACGAAAATAACGATTTGGCGGTGATCAAGTTTAACCCCAAGGGGAAAAGATTGCATCCCATTGAGCTTGGGAGCTCGAAGAATCTTCGCATAGGACAAAGAGTGCTGGCGATAGGCAATCCTTTTGGCTTGGAAGGAACGCTGACGGGGGGCATTATTTCCGCATTAAATAGACCCATTCGCAGTAACGGTTCTAACATTACGACTAATATGATACAGACGGACGCCTCCATTAATCCAGGAAATTCAGGTGGGCCTCTACTCGATTCTTCTGGAAGAATGATAGGCATTAACACCCTCATTTATTCACCCAATGGTTCAAGCGTCGGCATTGGTTTTGCGCTTCCCATCGATAGGGTGAAAAAAGTGACGAAAGATCTGATTCGTTACGGCGAAGTGCAACGGGGTTGGTTGGATATTGCGGGCATAGAAATTTTTCCTGGCTTAGAACGCTATGCCGAACTTCCCGTGGGAGAAGGCGTTTTAATTGTGACGGTTAATCCTAAGTCGGAAGCGTACAAAGCGGGTTTGCGAGGCGGCAGCAAAAAAAGTATCCGAGTAAAGGGTTCGACGATTTATGTCGATGGAGATATCATCACGGCTGTCAATGACACGCCTATCACCGATATTAATTCGTATTATACCGTGTTAGAAGACACAAAAGTTGGCGAAATGGCTAAAATTAATATCACACGTTATAACGGTAAAAAAGCTGTTATTAATGTTAAATTGAGTAAAAAACCCTCACAGAGATAAAAGGTCACAAAAGGTGGAAAATCACTGTCACAAATGCGCTTATTACTACGTCACATACGAAATTTATTTTCCGCATGGTTGTAGGCAATTTGGCATTAAGAGCCGCAATTTACCCAGTAACGAGGTCTATAAAGCGACGGGACAACCTTGCCCCAGTTTTACCCCCAAACAAAAAAAATAAGATACTAACAATATAGGAAGCAAAAACATATGGCAAAAAAAATTATATCTTGGAATGTAAATGGAATTAGAGCTTCCGTAAAAAAAGATTTTTTTAGTAATCTAGAAAACTTAGACGCAGACGTTTTGTGCCTACAGGAAAGCAAGGCCCAACTCGATCAGATTGCGGAGACAATAGAAGCCGAAATAAAAGAGCGAGGCTATTTTTATTACGCCAACAGCGCTGAACGCAAAGGCTACTCGGGCACCATTACCATAAGCAAAGAAGAGCCGTTAGCAGTGCATCAAGATATTGGTGTCGAAGGCTTTGATGATGAAGGGCGAGTTTTGACGCTTGAGTTTGAAGATGTTTTTGTGGTGAATGTTTATGTGCCTAATTCGGGCGATAAATTGGCTCGTTTAGATTATCGCAGTGAGTGGGACAAGCATTTCCTTGCGTATTTACAAGGACTTGAGGCTAGGAAACCTGTTTTGGTTTGCGGTGATTTTAACGTGGCGCATACAGACATAGATTTGGCTAGACCCAAACAGAATTATAACAAAAGTGCGGGTTATACGCAGGTTGAAATTGATGGTTTAGAGGGCTTTTTGAAGCACGGTTTCATAGATACTTTTAGGCTCATTTATCCCGACACAACAGACGCGTACTCTTGGTGGAGCTACCGTGGTGGCGCCAGAGAAAAGAACGTTGGCTGGAGGATAGATTACATTCTCGCTTCTGCAATTTTGCAAGCCAAAGTAGACGGCGCCTTTATTCGCAGTGATATTTTAGGTTCGGATCATTGTCCTGTGGGCATTTCTCTGCAAAGCTAATTTGATAGAATAAGTA
>CAYRNA010000001.1:90864-94952 GCA_964425555.1 uncultured Spirochaetales bacterium | reverse complement strand
TCAACTATCTGACAAAATTACACACCGTTGCTAGAATCATGTAGTACGAAAGTTGTAGTATGACATAGATGAAAGTAAAGGAAATGATACAACAAACTTCGTCTCTATCTCAAAATATACAAAACTCCATATCCCCTTGCTTTTATACATTTTTTGTTCTAAGAGGAATGTAGGCTAATTAGAGTGATAGAATGAGCTTGTTTTACATTAATGTAAAATTGAGTGTTTTTTGTGCTCTTGCTAAAAAAAACACATAATATTACAATAACTTCACATATTGATTTACTTTAATTGAAATAATATTGTTTAATAAAAAGATAGTATTTCTGAAAATGTTGTGTACAATATGTTACAAGAGATAACATTATTTTCCTGGCGGAGAATCTAAAGAAATTGAATTTACTACACCTATGAGGATTTTCGTTTGATTAATAAGATATTACCCCTTCTATTATGCTTCCTGCTATTTTCTCAAGCTGTCTTCGCACAAGATGTTGCAGAAAATTCAACTGCCAATACTGAAAATCCAAAGCTAAGTATTGGCTTAGGATTGCTTGACATCTTTTCAGGAAAGTACAGCGTACGCACCACCTTTAATACTTTTTCAAAAACGCCTGTTGTATTTGATTTACAGCTAGAGTTGCCCAAACGTGGTGGCTACTATAGTAGATTAGGTACGGGCTTGCAGCTCAATTTATGGGATAAACACGGTGATGATATGAGTCGTAAGGGGCTGAATCATCTCGCTGACTGGGACATGCAAGTATACGGAATGCTTATGTTTGGCGTTGAAGTGAGCAATATCCCAGATCGCGAATTTTTCGCCTACCAGTTTACCCCTGCTTTAGGTTCTCGCTTTATGCTGAACATCTCTGAACATGTTAAAACTGGTCTAGAAGGTGAAATTCGTCTTCCCTACAGTACACGTTATGCTTACGTGACTAGCGTGCCTGAATTCGATTTAAGCCTGTTATTTTTATTTTAAATATTATTTTACTACATAAAAGGATGTAATTTATGAAAAAAATTAATATACGTTCAATCTTTCTTCTTCTTGGTGTCTTTTTTTTCATTAATTGTCGAGAAGCTACCATCACTTTACCTAGCGAAACACCTTTGTCTAAAGAAGAAAAATCTGTTGTGCCAGTAGTGGAAACTGTTTTGGGGAATTATGCTGATAAAATAGAAATTTCATGGGCAAGCATTGAAGGTGTTGAAACATACAGAGTTTATAGAGCAAACAGTGATAGCGAAGTTTTCAATGATTATGATATCGTGTTTGATTCGGGTGAAGATCGTGTCAGCTATTCTTTTACTTCACCGCAAAGTGTGAGTTATTTTCGTGTCGCTTCTGTTTTACCCAATAATCAATTGAGTGCTTTGAGCGCTCCTATTTTAGGTCGTCGTTTCATTGCTCCCACGCTTCTTTCTACGGTGGGAGACAGCTTTACGCATATAGACCTTTTTTGGGGTAATGGCGCAGAAGATGCGAGTAATATTTCTTCGTACCGTCTTGAAAAAGAGACCCCTTCGGGCTGGACTGTTCTTGTTGAGGCTGATAGTGAGGGGACAAGAACCTATAGAGATACGGACGTCGGTGCTGGTGCAACGGTTAAATATCAATTGAGTGCGATTAACCCTAATGGTCATACTTCGCCCTATACTTTGAGAGAGGTCACAATTAATGAACAAAATGGGCCCAACAGTGTTGAAGATTTAAGCATTTCTCAAGGGACATTGAGCAATAAAGTGCAGTTGTCGTGGCATAAACCTGCGGATTTAGTTGGATTTGAGACGAGGAAATATAATTTTACTATTATCCGCTCTGTCAATGATGTGACTACGGTCTTGGGGCCATTCCCTCAGGCTGATCTCGCTACGGTGGATCCTGATGACGCTACTCTTGAGCTGTATAAGTGGGAAGATAATGAAACTGTCGAAGGTTTCCCCACTACTCATACAGACAAAATAACATACAGCGTTTCGGCAAGATTTGACAGTTCTATTGTTGATGGTTACACCGTAAAAGATACGGGTTGGGTGCTTTTAGGGGCATCAAATCTTGTGCTTAATAGTTCTGATTTGACTACTGCAACCTTTGATCTGAGTTGGGATGCTCCCCTTTTAGAAAGCGAACTTTCGCATTACCAACTGTGGGGCCAAGGAGCGGGTTTGAGTGACCCTGTTTTACTTGCAGACAACCTTCCTAATGCTGACAACTATTTTAATTTAGTTTTAGATTATGCGGCGAATCCTGAGTGGAAAAATATTGGTGCGTGGGATTTAGACGTAAGAGTTGTGTCGACTGCGGGTGCTGTTTCTGCTCCGACAAATAGTTTACGCATCGTTACAGATGATAGCATAGTTGCGCTTTCTACCTCCTTTACTAACTTCAGTGCTTCGCAAGGTAAAAAAGGCGAAGTTGTCTTAAATTGGGATATTGCGGATGATAGCAATGTTGCAAGCTATAGAGTTTTCCGTGCTGAGAATTCGGGGCTTATTTATGTGAAAGATTTGGCGGACATCATACTCAATGCGAGCGATGGCAATGGCGATGGTGTTTTAGAAGATGGTGAAATTACACCGCTAACAGCGACGACTTATACCGATACTACCGCCGAAAAGAACAAGCTTTATTTCTACCATGTGCGAGCTTATGACGCAACGAACAGCCGTATTGCCGCATCGAGTTTTGACGATAAAGGCGACGTGATAGCCGATACTGATGTCAGTGGTTATCGCTTGGCAAGCCCTACTTTGATAGAAGCGAGTGACGGTACAAGCACAGACGAGATTTTCGTGACGTGGGATGCTGTCTTGGGTGCGACAAACTACACGCTTTACAATGGAAGCACGGAAGTAGCCAGCATAGATGCCACTGCCGATAGAGAATTTACCTATACGGATACCAGCGGTAACGACATCGATTTCAGCCTGCGTGCTTACAATGCAGACGGAGAATACGATGGTTCTGTGTCAGACAAAGGCTATATTTTAACGGGTGTCAATACGACGGTAAATAGTAGTCAATACATTTATCCAGATAAAGTTGTTCTTGATTGGCCTGCGATAAAAGGTGCCGTCAGTTATCAGATTAAGCGTGAAGGTGGCGGTGTAACTGAATTCTTCAGTGTGGATGCCCCCACGAGCGGTACAAGCCTCACTTATATTGATACATATAGCGAAGATATCGGCAGTACTGGTCCGCACATTCAAGTCTTGCATGACTACACTATCACTCCTATTGGTAGAAACAGAGAGGGCGATATCTTTACCGATGCCGTGCCTGCTGCTGTAGCACAAGGTAGTATTTTGAGTCCGCCAACGGGACTGCAAACAAAAGATCTAACAGGTAGTAGCATCAGCATAGAATGGACTGCTTCGCCCGGTGCGGATAGTTACGTTGTTTACTTACAGACAGGAACAGGAGATTTTACACCTGTTGCGGATGGAATTACAGACCTCTTTTACACGACCAGAGATGCCTCGAATATTGTTTATAATTATTATGTTCTCGCTCAGTCTTTCCTTTATGGCAATAGTCCGAGGGATAACAGCGTGGCTGGCAATTTGGCACAAAAGCCTTTACGCCACCCTACTACCATATTGAGCGCTTCTGATGGTATGCGTTACGGTGACAAAACCAGCGGTTATTATACCCTATTAACTTGGGCACCCGTAACCGATGTGAGCGCCAATGGTGCGGTTGATGGCTATGAAATTTATAGACAAGATAGAAACCTAGAAGATCCTCGCACCTCTGTGCAAGAAGCCTATGGATGGAATTTCGTCGCAGACGTCCCTGGTCAAGCGAGCAGTAGTTATAACGCTTACGGCGGTGTGGTCTTGGCTGAATATCGCCATCTTTTCCTTATTGTTCCTTATATTACGCTTGCCTCGGGCAATAAAGCACGCATAGGAGTCACCATAGATGGTGCGGGAATTGTACATCCTGTGCCATCAACTACCGTGTCTGCCATACGTTATGATCTTCCTCTTGATAGCAGTGCCGCTTTGGATACTGTCCCTACTCAAGCGGTGAGCATAGACGTCGGTTATAGAGATATAAGCAACAGAGAGATGCTTGA
>CAYRNA010000001.1:18855-90764 GCA_964425555.1 uncultured Spirochaetales bacterium | reverse complement strand
CAAGTGAACGCACCCTTACTTTTGAGCTTGCTTCTTTGGCCAATCCTAGTGGCAATGTCAATTACAAAGGAACGATCGTCTTTAACAATGTTGGGCAAAGTACGGGAGGAACGACGGTTAGCGGTGGTAGTTATGCCGTGACTCCAGATTCAGGATCGGGTGATAATTTCAGCTCTGGGGTCAAAATCCCCTACTTTGTCAATGACGAAGTTGGAGTCAAATTACTATTAGGAGTATTAAAATGATGAAAAGCAAAAATATTTTTCTAGCTTTATTGACGCTCTTACTTATTTTTTCGTGTAAAAACTTCACCATAAACTCTTTGGGTGATGATGTCGCAGTGATAGACACCCTACCGCAAACCGCATCAACGAACCTCGGTGAATTTGCCTTTTTCACCGTGAGTGATCAAATTTATTCGGATAAAATAGAACTGAGCTGGGATCCCGTGGTCAACACTCAGTATTATACCATTTCTCGAGCAAAATACGTTGACGATCCCAGAAAAGCACGCTTTTTTGCCATTGCGCAACTGACAACAAATCTGAACGCTCCCCGCTATATCGATAGCTATAAAGGCGAGAATTTCGACGGCTCTATCACAAGAGGGCAACGCTATTATTATCGTGTGCAAGCCTCTCGTGTCGGTGAACAAAAACGTGCCAATAGTGCCATAAAACAGGGTGAACTCTTTAATATAGTGACGGGTGTTTCTGCCAGTAAAGGTTCTATCAATCCTTTGCCCACAGAAACAGCATTAGGCCTAGAGCCTGTTGCCACCACGAAAATTCGCTTGACATGGGACACATTAGCATCAGCGGTATCGTATAAAATCTATGCCAGTGAAGTTGAGGGATTTTTTCTCCCTGTTGTCGCTCAGGTCAATGCAATAGCAGGTCAGCAATACTATGACTATCCTGTAGCCAATGAGAAACAAGGTGATTTCTTTTACTTTGCCGTCAAAGCCGTCAATATTCAGGGAAGAACCAGCGATATCTCTGCTTATGACAGAGGCTTCGCTCGCAAGGAAGGTTCGCCTTCGGCGCCAGAAAGTGTGAACGTGAGCAAAGGAACACTCACTGCGGAGCAAGCAACAGCTCTGGGAGCCGCTGGCTTGAGCTACAATTCCCCCAAGAACATTTTCATTTCGTGGGAACAGGCAAAGGGTGCAACAAAATATAGAGTCTATCGATCAACCGCAAGCAACCCCAACTCTACTCTTATTGCCGAAATTGATGCCTCAGCCCTCGCGTATGTGGATAAATCTCGTCAACTGACAGCCAATGTCGAATATATTTATCAGCTTCAAGCCGTGGGCATTGTCAGTGGTGAAGAGGTTGGCGGCCCATTCTCAGACATCACTGAGGAAAGCAAAGGTAATTTATTGTCGGCGCCTGATACAAGAAACCCCAAGATTTTCCTTGCCACACAAACAGGCGATGAGTTTAGTGTCAGCTTTAACAAAACACGTGGTGCCGAATCTTACATCTTGCATTATCATCAAATTGTTGATCCCGAGAACCCCATAGAATCACCCCCTGAAACGGGCCAGATAGAAGGCAATTTTAGCTATGAACCCGACATTACGAAAAAAGAAACGCTGGTACACAATACCGGAACCGATGTTTTCTGGTATAGATTCAGTGTCAAAAATGCTTATGGAAGTTCTGATATTTCTGGTTTCTTTGTTGCCAGTGTCGATCCCCCAGAAAATTTAAAAGTCAGTAAAAACAAACGCCTTGGTGCAGCAAACGGCAATGGAGCCTACCCCATTGAAATTACTTGGGATGCGCCAAACCTTGGTGCAAGTAATGTGAAGCTTTATCGCTTTGACTTTAACACCAGTCTTGAGAGCGAAATAGCGACCTTGTTGCCATCTGTCACACAATTTATCGATAACGTTTCTACGGCAAAAATTGGCTCTTGGTATGGCTATAGAATAGCATCTATAAACCAGTTGGGTCAAGAAGGCACGTCTAGCAATCAAGTTGATGGATACGTTGCTGTCAACAATGATATCTGGCTGAAAGAATACGTCAAAGCAACGGAGTATGCTCGCCAAAATAAATTGACCTTGTGGAAGCTCGGCTATGTCGGTTTGGGAACGGGCGCTTTGGGCGTAGAAAGCTATTCAGGAGATATTCGTGGAACAGTCTACTACAATGCACAAACCGCAGGTCTTGGTGGTGATGCTGTCATTCGTTTCACCAATTACCTTGACTTTAATGACCCCATTAGTGAGCAACCGTGGTTTGAACTCAACGGGGAGTTCCGCAATCTTGTGAATGCCTCGAAAAATGGTGACATGTCTAAGGCCGTAGATGTGTTAGGAGTTTACCCAGGAAACGTTAATTATACTGGTGTGAAACTGGTTAATGCTGATCCTGCAGGTGGTCAAATGACCGTCACACAAACGGGTCATCCCGCTGTAAAAATGTCGTACACCTACCTCACCGATTTTTAGGATAGAATTATGTTGACTTACGTAAAAAAAATAAGATTTTTCGCTCTTTTATTCATTGGGCTAACAACCTTAAATTCGTGTAAACTTGATACAATAGTCGGTGCTTTTACACCCATTATCGAACCCAATTATCTTATAGGTACTTGGGGAGATACACCAACGAGTGGTACAAGTAAGAATATCTGGGTCTTTGGCGCAGACTTTAAACTGACTCTGAACGAAACAGATTCTGCTGGAACAGTGAAAGTGCAATCAGGAACCTATATCGGCGGTACGACTAATGTACTCAATGTCACATTTAACAACATCGATTCTGTATGGAATTTAGAGTATGAAACGATAGAACGCATCAAAATCTCTAGACCCGTTAGTGTGACTAATGATAAAGGAGATAAGATAACGCTTTTTCAGGACACTACCCTTTACTACCTCGGAGCTAATCCCTAGTAAAAACCTGCTTGCATTCAAGCCGTTTTATTTAAAGGGTGCCATGTCCTTGCCTGAAATGGTGTTGTCCATATCTAGAGGAAAGTCTATTGTTTCATCAATGCGTGGCTCTTTGAGTGGGAAATTACGCCAACTCTGCCACTGATCCAAAATAAGTTTACTCTGCTGTGGGATAATGTCGCCACCCTGAGAGACTTGCGGTGATATGGGTGCATCCCGTTTTAATATTACTTTTGCAAAATGATCCAAATAACGGGCATAAAACGCAATACGCATGGCCTGATTACGGGTAATATAATGCTTGCCCACTTCTCTATTGCCATGAACAATACTAATAGTTGCGCCAAAACCAACGCTAAAACCCGCAGGCACTTGCCAGTTGTAATAACTGATAGTTTGCCCCGTGATATCTCTACCTATAGATAAAATATTATGCTGTTTTTGATAGCCCGTGAGAGGATAACTGATGTCCCCTATTTTCTCCAAAATAACGTTGCCCACCATGATGTCATGGGCTGAAGGTTTGGGCTTTTGCGGTTGATTCCAAAACCAGAGAGCGCTCATAAAAGCCAATGTACCGCTTTGACTTATGAGATCGGGGCGATTAAGTAAAATGTTCTTGTCGCCAAATAAAAACTCGCTCAAGGCTCCGTAATTGTAATTCCATGTTAATTGTATGGGGCCACGACCGTGATAACTCGCACCATCGACAGGCGGATATTGGCTGTTTTGTGCGTGGTAGGTGTTGATTACGCCGTCTTTATTGGGCAATTCTTCTATCCACAGCAAACCGTATTCCCACCAGTTGAGTTTACTGCCATTTTTGACATGAGCGCCAGCTTCGTAACTGATGTGGGCTAAAAACGCCGCCAATTCTCTGTAGCGATCATCTTGATTTCCTTCATTGAGAAAATAAGGAAAGTACTGGCTTGCAGCCAAAAAATTTTGATAACTGTAAAAATGAGGTCTTTCATTAACAGGATAGGACGCACCAATTTTATTTTTGATGGGAAAAAGAGCGTCAAACTGTTCTTCCGTAATCAGATTCTCTAAGGGAAGAGGTCTTTCTTCTAAACGTATTTTGGTCAACAAAGGATTGAAAGGAGGAATGCGTATCTTTTCTGAAGGTGGTTTGGACGTATTCTTTTTTACCTGCAGAGACTGAAATAGCGGTGAATTGATTTCTGCTTTCTGAATTTTACTTCTTGGAAACCCTTGAGGATAAACTACCCCAGAGAGAGCGCAAAATAAGAATAAAAGATAATATTGAGGAGATCTCATTACTTCATTTATCGACCATTATAAATTAAAATTGTGAATTTTTATTAAAAATCATTAATAAGGGATAGAATTTTAATCGTCTAGTCAGTATTTTATAACGTGAACAGGAGTGTTTTTTTATGAATAAAAAATTGATATGTATTATTTTTAGTGTATTTTTCACATTTTTTCTACAAGCAGAAGAAGACAAAACAAAAGAAAACAAAGCAAAAGAAGACAAAAAAGCCTATTTAGCTGGCGGATGTTTTTGGTGTATGGAAGAAGCGTTTGAGAAAATTGATGGTGTGAAGGAGGTTATTTCTGGCTATGCAGGTCCAAAAGGAAATCCCAATTATTCTAATGTGTCAAGCGGTCGCACCCCTTATATTGAAGCCGTCGAAATAATTTATGATGCGAGCCAAGTCACCTACAAGGAGCTCCTCGAGCATTTCTGGGTCAACATTAACCCTACTCAAGATAAAGGGCAATTTTGCGATTTAGGAAATCAGTACAGCAGTGTCGCTTATTATGAAAGTAAGTCAGAAAAATCTACCATAGAAAAAACAGAAACTCAAGCGAAAGATAAAATCAATTCAAAGAAAAAATTTGTAACACGCATTGAAAAATTTAATTCTTTTTATCCCGCAGAAGACTATCATCAAAATTACTACAGAACAAATGCGGCACGTTATAAATATTATAAAAATGCTTGTAAACGACCGCAAACTTTAGAATCACTCTGGGAATAAGCATTACTCACAAGGAAAAAAATAGATATGGAAAAAAAAGAAAATAAATGGCTGAAGCCTCTGGTTCTCGTTGTCATCATCGCTGTTGTTGTTTTAATCGCAAAGCAATTAGGATGGCTAAAATATCTTAGCATAGAAAATATACAGGTCTTGCAAAGCTTTATCAGATCACAGGGCTTTTTGGGCTATGCTATTTATGCAGGCATTGTTATTATTGCCTGCGTTTTCCTTTTGCCAGGTTCTATCTTGACCATTCTTGCTGGCCTGACTTTTGGGCCTTGGTTGGGCGGATTTCTTGCCGTTACTTCGGCTACCATTGGTGCAACTGTCGCATTTTTGTTGGCAAGATACGTTGGCGGTACACAGATTAAAACTATGGCTGAAAATAACGTGGTGTTCAAAAAAATTTATGACGGAATTGAAGCCAATGGCATCAGTTTTCTCATCTTAACACGCTTGGTGCCTATTTTCCCTTTCAATATACAAAATTATGCCTATGGTTTGACATCGATTAAAGTGTCATCTTACTTTATCGTCTCATTGATTTGTATGGCTCCAGGTTCTTTCATCTATGCCTACATTGCCGGTCAAATTGTCAGCGGTGCACCTGTAACAAAATTGTTAGTTCAATTTGGAATTGCTGGTATTGCCCTCTTTTTACTTTCATTTCTGGGCAAGAAATTTATGCAAAAATCAGGCATTAAGGTTGATGCAGATTAATCTATTTGATAACAGTGGTTTTGGCATTTGATTCGAGGCCACTTTACTACAAGAAAAGGGAGCATTGATGAAAAAGAATCAAAATATTTTTAGCATTAAAGAATTAAAACAGTGTTCTGAGAATGACGATCTCAAAGCACTGTTAGATTATTGTTTTTCTGTAAATGAGCAGGAACACAATGATTTGTATTTTAAAGAACACGTTGCTCACATCCGTTTTTTTGGCGCAATGCAAGAAGACAAGCTTGTTTCAACTGTCGGTTATCACGATTACAGAGTCAAGCTCCACGGTGAGAGCGTGAAAATGGGCGGTATTTGCGATGTTGCGAGCTTCCCCGAAGTCAGAAGTCAAGGGAGCATAGAAGCTCTCTTGGTACACGCACTGAAAGAAATGGACAACGCAGATTACCTCATTTCATACTTGTCCCCTTTTTCCTACCCTTTTTATAGACGTTATGGTTGGGAATTAAGTTTTGCCAAAAAAATCTACGAAATAGATTTAGAGCATCTAAGGTTTCCGAAATCAGCTTTTGCCTTTAAACGAATAGGCATGGAATCACTCGATCAAATCATTTCGTGCTACACTCAATCTATGCAAGCTTATAGCGGTTATATTTTAAGAGATGAATTAGCATTCAAGCAAAAACTACTCAGACAATCAATTTATCCCAAAGAGTATTTCTACGGTTGTTTTGATGAAAGTGATAATTTGTTGGGCTACATACAATATCAACTGAAGGGTGAAGTTTTTGAAGTTGTTGAAATGGTTTATGCGGACGTTGAAATTCGCAATGCCTTCTTCAACTTTATTTATGGGCATAAGGCGCAAAGCAAAAAAATGCGTTGGGCTTGTGCTCCGCAAAATGATGACACGATGTACTGGTTGTCGCAGTGGATACCCACGCATCAGATTCAAGCGTCTATGATGAGCCGTGTCGTAAACGTAGAGAAAGCCTTGTTATTATTGCTTGGCAAGCAAAAAAATGCGTTAAAGTTGGATCTCAATATTTGTGACGAATATGCCCCGTGGAATCATGCCTTGTTTTCTATCGAGAATGGAAAAGTGATCAAAAAAGCGTATGATGATAAGATGATCACTTTGAGTATACAGCAATTTTCACAATTATTTATAGCTTGTGTGAAATTGACAGATGCACTCTTCTTATCCTTGCAAAAACAGACACCAGAGCTTTTGTTTCAGCAGTTATTACTCCTCTTTGACTCCCCTCAAAAAGATTTATTATTATTAGATGAATTCTAAATGTGTGAATAAAATGTAATTTAACTTTATATCGCTTGA
The DNA here is from genome assembly GCA_964425555.1 of uncultured Spirochaetales bacterium. Classification (GTDB taxonomy): domain Bacteria; phylum Spirochaetota; class Spirochaetia; order SP-2023; family CAYRNA01; genus CAYRNA01. Next base: position 83,824 of record CAYRNA010000001.1, on the reverse strand, counting down.
TTTTTTTATAAGATCTGGTTATATATTTAAAAAATATATAAAAGCAAATTAAAAGGACATATTTATGCGTTTTAATAAAAGATATTCAGAATTTTTAGCAAATTTGAAAGAAGAAAAAGTATATAAAACCTCAGAAGATAATAAAACCGTGTTTTTATCACGTTTTAATGTAGCAAGAGAATTGGGATTTTATGTCGAATTCGTTGGGACCATCATTAAATCGGGCATTGTGTCTTACTTGGGTCGCTGGTCTGCAGACAGTTCTTCCAAACTCTCTTTTAGTGTGTTAGAAATTGCTGAAAAATATGGTATGCGTTTCAATATAGAGGGACTTAATAATCTGGATACAAAGAGCCAACCTGTTTATTCTTTTGTCAGCAATCACATGAGTGCTTTGGAAACGCAAATATTGTCTGTGCTGCTCAAACCCTTTACACCTGTATCTTTTGTCATTAAATCGTCTCTTTTAAGAATACCTTTCTTGGGTTCTATCTTGAAACAAATGAAAGCCATTCCTCTTGGTCGTAAAAATCCTATGAAAGATTTTGCTACACTGTTTGATTTGAGCAAGCAAAGAGCGAAGGAAGGACGATCTGTTATTATTTTCCCCGAAGGTAAGAGATATAATATTTTTAATAGTGATAATTTTGGGGGCATTGGCATCAAAATGGCACAAAAAACCCACACTATCTGTATACCTGTGGCAATTAAAACGGATGCTTGGGGCGTAGGAAAATGGATAAGAGATTTTGGTAAGATTGATCCCAAAAAAATGGTTCATATTGCTTTTGGGCCTCAACTCTTAGAAGGCACAAGTAAAGAGAAATTAGATCTTTGTACTGATTTTATCGCAAACAAGCTTGCAGATTGGAATTTGGTCTCTCAGCCCATCCCTACTAGCATCAGTTAGGTCTCAATATTAAGACTTCTTAGATTGTAGTAAAAACTTCGTTCTAGCTCTATCCTTGTGAATATAATAGTCATAAATTTATAATAGCTTAGCATATCTCTAGCTAAGTCTTACATTTTTTTGTCATTTTATATAGACTATGTTAATATGATATTCAAGTAGATTGTAAATGATATATTTTTGTGAATACAATATTTATAGTTAGGATAACCAAAAGTTATGAAATGGAATAAATTTATACTCCTCTCTATGTTTCTGTCTTTAGCATTAAGCTTGGTAGGACAGACTCAAGTGCCTGAAGGTAACATTGTGAGTGACTATAGAGTCAATGGCTTGCAAGGTGTTTCTCTGAATGAACTCGAACCTATTTTGCGACCTTATCTCAATCAAGTATTTTCTACGGAGCTAGTCAACGAACTGAGAGATCAGCTTTATGCTACCGAGTTTTTCGACCTCGTACAAATTGCCTTAGAAACTGACACGAGCTTTGCCAACGGTACCATTTTGAATATCACCGTTTCAGAATATCCCAGCCTCAATGAAATTATATTCATTGGCAATAGTAGCCGTTTTAGTTCAAGGAAACTCTCTGGAGAAGTTTTGTTGCAAAAAGGTGACGTTATCACACAGAGAGACGTACGCACCGCAACTCAAGACCTCATCGCCTACTACAAAGCTAAAGGCTATCCTCTTGTAACGGTTTCTGGTGAAATCATTGCTTCAGAGGCAAAAGATAATCAGATAGATGTCAAATTTACAATTGTAGAAAACCAAAAACTTATCCTTCGTTCTTTAGATTTTAGAGGCAATGCAAGTTTTAAAACTAAAGTTTTGCTAAAGGAAATGACAACCGCACCAAAAGGACTTTTTAAATCTGGCGTACTGGACGAAGCGGTTCTACAAGAAGACTTAATCAAGATAGAAAATTATTATAAATCACGTGGTTATGTTGACATAAATATTGTTGATGTGGCACGTACAACCTCTTATTCCGAAAAAGAAAAGCAAAATTTTCTCGATTTGGTGATTGTTGTTGAGGAAGGTCCAATAAAGTTGTATGGCGGTATTACGATAACAGGAAATGTGATCTTTGAAACAGACGAATTACTCAATAAGATTTCTCTGGTAGAGGGGGATGTTTTAAATCTAAATCGCTTGGAAGCAGATGTCAACAGAATACGTAGTCTTTATGCTGAAGATGGCTATCTTTTCAATACTATTACACTCACACCTTTGGCTGAAAATCCTGAAAATACCATTCCTTATACTATTGAAATAGTAGAAAGAGGCAGGGCCCATATAGAGAATATCACCATTGTTGGTAATACTAAAACTAAAGATTTTGTTATATTGCGTGAAATTCCTCTTGAAGAAGGTGAAGTTTTTAGCCAAACAAGCTTGATACAAGGCCTACAAACCCTTTTTAGTACTCAATATTTTAGTAATGTTACCCCCGATACACGTCCTGGTAGCGAACCCGGTCTTATGGACTTAATTATCAATGTAGAAGAAGGTCAAACGGCACAGGTCAGTGGAGGACTTAGTTACTCTCCTGGCCCTAATTTCCCCATTTCTTTACAGGCTTCTTGGGCGGAGCGCAACTTTTTGGGACGAGGTCAAAATCTTAATGCTAAGGTGACTGTTAACCCCGATCTTCAATCGGCTTCTCTTGGCTTTACTGAACCGCGGTTTTTAGGAAGCCGTTGGCTCATTGGTACTTCTCTCAGTTTTAATCACTCTTTAGAAAAATTTGGCGTTCAAGATGTAGATGGTAACGGTGTCCCCGATCCTTATAGCACTCAAGAGGCTTATGATGCGAGCTTGAACATTCCCAGTGATTATTTGATGGAATATAACCTTTATAACGTCGGTTTCGGAATGAGCCTAGGATATACGTGGGTGAAATCTATTTTGGGGCTGGCGACAAGACTGGGTTTAGTCAATCGCTATAATATTGGTTTTGACTATATCACTTATGATCCTAATCTTTACACACCTCTCTCACAAACCATTGTTGAAAACCTCAATACATTTAAACTCAATGATTCTTATGCGGTGACTCTGAGTTATGATAACAGAGATTATCCCAGTGACCCCACAAGAGGTTCTATTATTAGTGAAACTGCTACAATTGGTGGGCTGACTAACAATTCAAACAGACAATATTTAAAAACCGTTAGCCGTGTGGGCTTTGCGGTATCAACTCCTAGCCTGCAAATTACAGAGAACTATGGTCTTGCACTCACCTTTTTTGCCCAATCGGCTTTATCCAACCTGAGACAAAGACCTTTCAGTGACAAATTTCCTGATGCCTCATTGGACGGTTTTTACATAGATGGTATTTTTACCGCCCGAGGTTGGAACCAGCAAACCGATGGAACCGACCTATGGGACAATAGATTTGAATTAAGGTTACCTCTTGTACCGCGCGTGATTAGTTTTGATGGCTTTTTTGATGCGGTTGGCTTCTGGTCGACACAGGAACAGTTTCAGAATCAGACTCTTCAGGATTACCGCTTTGCCATTGGTTTTGGACCGAGATTAAGTCTGGCTCAGTTTCCTATTGCATTTTACTTTGTAAACAAATTTAGTGTGCAAGAAAATGGTGAGATTGACTGGGATCCTGAAAATGATTCAACGCTAGGTACGCAGTGGAAATTCGTTCTTGCCTTCAATATCGATATTTACTAGAAAGCTCAGGCATAGCGCTGTATGATTAATTTCTATTTATCACAGTCATTTACTATATGAATATTGCTCATCATGGACAACGCTGTCAGGCGGAATTTTCGCAAAAATCGTTTAACCACAACGTAAATGTATTCTCAGAATTTAGCTCGGAAAAGTTTTTTTTTGCGATTAAAGCCAATGGCTACGGTCATGGTCTCGATGTTTGTGTCGACCTCGTGCATAATTATGAAAGCGAATACAGTGCCCAGTCCAGTCCTTTTGTTGGCTATGCCCTTGCGATGGTGGATGAGATTTTTGCTATACACAAGATTTTTATAGAAAAAAAATATGATGTAAAAACACTTTTGCTCATGGGCCCAGCAACGGATGAAGAATATGTGTGGCTGATCAAAAATAACATTGAGTTCTTTGTTTATTCCCTTGATCATTTTAATAGAATTGCAGATATTGCCCAAGAGTTGAACGAGACTGCATTGGTTCACCTAAAAATAGACACAGGCATGCACAGACTGGGGCTTTGTACTGATGATGTTGCTGAGATTCTCGCTAAAATTTTCGCCCACCCTCATATTCAATTACAGGCGATAGCGACTCATTTCGCCAATGCTGATTTAGAAGATGATGCGCTAGTAGCAAAGAAATGCCAAGAACAAATAGAGAGTTTTAATGCGGTATTACAAGCTCATCTACCACAATTACAAGAACGCAATGTTGCTCTACATATCAACAATTCTATGGGGCATTTAAAAGGATTGAGTCGCACACTTTTGTGTCCTCAACTAACAAGCTATTCACGCTTAGGTCTGGGATTATTTGGTTATGGCACTGGCAAGGTGAGCAACAAATTATTGCCTGTTATGCGACTCTATGCTTTTATACAGCAAGTGAAAAAATTGCATTCTGGTGATGCCATTTCTTATGGGCATTTGTGGAAAAGTGAAACAGACATTTACACAGCAATTTTGTGCATAGGTTACGGAGATGGCTATCCCATTCAACTCACAAATCAGGGTTTTGCCTACGCTTTACAGGAAAATAGTCCAGCTTCCAGCGCAAAAAAATACCCCATTAGGGGCAAAATATGCATGGATCAAATGATAGTAGATTTGGGGCAAAATGATGACGATCTCAAGACCACAGATGCTTTATGCTTGTGGGGCGAAGAAAGGCAACAGCTATTAAATATTGCACTTATGGTTGGCATATCGCCCTACGTACTCCTCACAAATATAAGTGCAAGAGTACCTAGAATGATAGTTGATTAGCTTCTGTAGGTTGCTGACTGAATGATAGTGCTCTGATCCAAGCCTTGAATCTGTTGCACTTTGGTCAAGAAACCCGTGGCTTCATCTTTAGATAAAAATCCACCTATTCTTACTCTATAATATTTTTGATTATCACTACTGGCAAAGGGCTGTATCAAAGCATGTATGTTGTATTGCTCTAAATCTTCGGCGGCTAATTTCGCCCTGCTCTCTTCTTTATAAGAACCCGTTTGTATCCAATATGTGTTCACTTTCTTCTGTTGAGGAGCCGCAACCTTTTTCTTGACTGCAACGGTTACAGGTTTGGCTTTGGGCTTAGTTTTGGGCTGAATTACATCTTCTATACTTTGAGCTTCTGGCTCTATCGTTTTGAGTTCGTAATTTCCCGATTTTTCATCACCTTTGTCTGCAATCACAGAAGAATATAGGCCGATCAAATCGCTTTCAGTTTCATTATCAGATGTAATTTCCCTCACTGGCAGAGGAGGCAGCGGACTTGCTGGTTGAGACTTCGCTTTAGGAACGATGGAATTGCTTGTTGTTTTAAATGTGTATTCTGCTCTTGTTGGAGATTTTACGTACATCAACGAAGCCGTTACCGTAAAAAAAAGAAGTAAAAAAGTGGTCGAAACAATAATCCACAGTGGGCGATTATTCATATATTCTTTCATAAATGACACTCTTCCTTAATAGGTATTAGTTTAGCTAAAATTGTTCTGTCCCCAGCTTTTAATGGAGACCTAATAATACGGATATCGTCATATTTTCGATAAAGATGAAGTGATATTTTTTTTTGCTGCCATATTCGGCGAAGTAGGGAAAGCCATGACAAATTATCACGCATTCTTGCGCGTATTAAGCGTCTGAAGAAACTGGCTTTGACAAAGAGTAATACGTCACACAATTTGTACAAATCGCCTCTATCAAGCAAGGCCGCATGTAGAATGAAATGTTGCTGCGTCTCTTGTTGCAGCATGTTTTTAACCTTGATGAATACCAAAGGGTGGACAAGGTTTTCTAAATCACGAAGTTTGCTTTTATCCTTAAAAACAATGCGACCGAGCGCACGCCTATCAATGGTATTTTTATCATTTTGAATGCTTGGACCAAAGAGAGCAACTAATGCGTCTACATTTTCATCCAAGATATCGTGACCGATTTGGTCTAAATTAATTTCTATACCGTTGATTTGTTTCTGCAAATAATCTACGATATAGCTTTTACCACTGCAACATTTACCCGTAATGCCAATGACCATAAGGTTGCCGTTTTACGCCTGATCTAAGATAGTGTTGATGTCATTTTCGCACTGCTTGAGTTTGAGACTCACTTCTTCTTTGGCTTGCTTCAAATCAGTTTTTGAGCTAGAGGCAAAGAGATAAAACTTGACCTTAGGTTCAGTTCCCGATGGTCTAACGAGCAAAGAACTGTCATCATCAAATGCAAAATAAAGCACGTTTGATACAGGAAGATGATCGCATTTATATTCTGTTTTATCAGCGTAATTAATGCCGATTTGCTGTTCGTAATCACGAAATTCGACAACGGTTTTGCCTGCAAATTGCTTTTGTGGTGCTCCTCGTAAATTGACAAGAATACGCTCAATACTCTCTTTACCTTTGTTGCCTTCAAAATTGCGACTGATCTGTTCTTCATGGTAGTAGCCAAATTTCTTATAAATTATATTAAGATGCTCTAAAATCGTTCTGCCTTGCTGTTGATTCCACAGCATTAATTCCATAGCCAACATCGCAGCAGAAACAGCATCTTTGTCTCTGACTTCATTTTCAAGCAAATAGCCATAACTTTCTTCGCAACCAAAAACGAAATTGGCGTTCGCATCTTTTTCTAAAAGGCGCATTTGCTCGCCTATATATTTAAAGCCGGTCAACACTTCTACGTGTTGCAAACCGTAGGACGAGGCAATTTTACCTTGAAGCGGTGAAGTCACGACAGTGTTGAAGAAAAAGCTCTGTGCGGTCAAACGATTTTGAGCTTGACGAACATGACAAATATAGTCTAAAAAGAGCGCACCAATTTGGTTGCCTGTTAATAAATGATATTCGCCTTTGGCAACTTTCACGCCTACACCTAGCCTATCAACGTCGGGATCACTGGCAAGAATGAGATCAGCATCATGGGATTGAGCTAAATTTATCGCCAATTGTAGTGATGCTTTTTCTTCTGGATTGGGAGAAGCGACTGTAGGGAAATCGCCATTGGGTTCTTTTTGTTCTTCAACCGCAATAAGCTTGACGCCCAGTTTTTGCGCCACTTGATCGATGGGGAAATAGCCTATACCGTGCAAGGGCGTAAAAACAACCTTTGCCTTGGCACCATTTTCTGCAAATAATTGCGGTGAGAGGCTCTGAGCAACAACCATGTCGAGGTATTTTTTATCCAAATCATCGAGGATGTATTCCAATAAACCTTTTTCTACAGCGGTCTTTTCGTCCAAAATTTCTTTGTCAACATTGGCCTTGCGCACTTCTTGTATGATGCCTTGATCATGCGGAGCAACAATTTGAGCACCGTCGTCCCAATAGACTTTGTAGCCATTGTATTGCGAGGGATTGTGGCTGGCTGTGATCATGATACCGGCCGTTGCATTCAATTCTCTGATGCTATAAGACAACTGTGGTGTGGGTCTAGGCGCAGCGTATAAAAAACTTTTGATGTTATTGGAAGCTAGCACCAAGGCCGTTAGCAAGGCGAATTCTTTTGACCAGTGGCGAGAATCATAAGAAATCACCACGCTATGACGACTGGGATCTGCGTTCTGTAAAATATAAGAGGCTATGCCTTGGGTTGCTTTTTGAATATTGAGGCTATTGATATAGGCATCGCCCCCACCAATCAAGCCTCGTAAACCACCCGTCCCAAAACTAATGGGATTTAAGAATCTGTCGGCCAATTCTGTTTCTTTATTGTCATTGAGTAATGTCTGTATTTCATCACGAAAAAGAGCTGTTTTCTCTTGACTGACATAGATCTCGGCACGTTTTCGAATAGCAAGTTTATCCATAATTATTCACTCCCCTATCATAAATGATACAATATTTTGATTTTTAATTTACTCATTTTATTTGTTTTATTCTAGGCTATGACTCACTGTTTTGGTGAGATTGCTTGTGCTTATCATAGTAAAGGCTGGATCGAAATTCGCCCCTGTTATAGCTGGGTAAAATGTGCGTCGTTATGTTAAATTGACTTGCTAATAAAACTTCTTTCAAAGCCAACTGATCGTGTCCCAAACAGACCGTGTAAGGCTCATTTTCCTGAAAATAAGAAAATACGCCTTCCTGTTTATCGCCCAAAATAATTTCATCGGCTAAATGTAAGGATTTAACTGCCTCTATGCGTTGCATTTCATTGTAAAATGGCAATCTATTTTTATAGCGTTGAACAATGGTGTCTCGTGCTATGATAACAACCAAAAAATCACCGTGCTTTTTGGCTTCATTTAAAAAGAAAATATGACCTGGATGGGCAAAGTCAAACGTTCCAAACACAACAACTTTTTTCATTCTCAGTCCCTTTTTAACTGATCGAGCAAGGAAGACAAACGTGTTCTGTCGTGAGTCAAATCGAGGTTTTTATCAAAAGAAAAAGTTACCTCGCCTGGCTTGCCATTTTTCACACGACGTACATTTTTGACCGCCGTATAAGCGATGGAGGCCTTAGACTCGCCACGCAATGAACTGAAATGCAAGGCCAATTCACAGGCATCAAGCAACACAGGCAGGGGTATGGTTTTGTCACGCTTCGTCCTGATAAAAATAAAGCCTCCCCTATTATTGCGCACATGCAACCAGAGATCATTACCTTTGACATGATGACGGAAAAGCTCGTCGCTCTCTTTGGCATTACGACCGACGAAAACAACAAAATTATTTGAATCAAAGGTTAAACCAGGTCGCACAACTTCTGTTTGATTTGCCTGCTGTTTCTCCATTAAATAAGCCAGATATTCTTTATCATCTGTTTGCTCAATGCGCCGAGCTTTCGCTTCTAACATATTGAGATTTTCTTGGCGAGAAATTAATTCTTTATCATCAAAAGTAACAGCCCTGCGTCGCCGTTTATTTTTGCGAAACAATTCGTCTATATTTTGGTACAAACTCAAATGTGGATTCAATGCAATTTTGATGGTTTTATCGTTATTTTTATCTTTTACATCTATGGAGCTGCGACCCGTTTCGTAGCCATCGTTTTCGTGTACAATTTCAGAAATGAGATTGGCCTGATAGCCATAATCCAGCTCATTGTCCTGTTTTAGACTCTCATTTTCTGAGCGTTTTTGATTGAGGCGTAATTGCTCTATTCTATCTTCCTGACGCATGATGCGTCGTTCTATATCTTTGAGCAAACTGCGTCTGTAATGCTGCATTTCCTTATTATCTTCCAAGTGAAAATAGTAATCAGCCGCCGCCGCATTCACACCTTCATCTTCTATAGGAAAAGAAACTTGCATATTGTCTAATAATTTTTGGCGACCAGCAGACGGTTTTTCTACCTTGCCAAGAATGAAATATTCCTCGGGATTTTCATTTTTTTGTGGACGGCGAAACAAAAGATCCAAGATTCTGCCATCGCTGTGAGTATAAATCAGGTTGGCTTGCCCCGTCCATAATCGCAAAAATAGAAAGCGTGTTTCATTCTGATAATTGAGAGTGAACTGAACAATTCTTTCTTGCTCAATTTGCTCAGCTTTAATAATACGAGCACCCATTAAATTGGCTCGCAAGTACTCGCAAAATCGAGGCGCTTTGGGCATGGTTTTTTCGTTATAATAGGCTTTGTGAAAGCGCAGTGCATCTTCATTGAACGCAAAGAGAAGCTCAAATTTTTCGCCGTCTCTGGTATAAATATCGAGAAATAAATGTTTAAAAGAAGACTGCCTCACACCTTGTATCAGACTCCCTTCCAGATTTAACTCATCTAAGATAAGGTCTATTTCTAACCAGTTTAATGCCATTTTTTTTCCTTAAGAAGGTGTAATTTACGATAAATTTCGCTACGAAGTACGAGGAACAAAACCGCAGATTTGGAAAGAACGAGTCTCTGTTGTAATGACGCAAATTTCTTCTTGTGAAGTAAGTCTAAAATACCTCTATAAAGAAAAATAGCGTCACAAAGAGATTTTTGCGATGCTTGATCAAAACATGACAGATGCTTTAAACAATCTTGGTAAAATGGTCTTGCCTGCGAATACAAACTTTGGCTCAGCGCAAGAAATGGCTTTGAGATTTGCTTAGATTTGAGTGTTTGCATATTGAGTCCAAACTCATCACACATTTCTTTGGGTAAATAGCAACGGTTTCTGTCCAAATCTTCGCCTACATCACGTAAAATATTGGTGATTTGCATAGATTTGCCTAAATTACTCACCACTGTTTTAAGCTCATCGTTTAAATATTTTTCTTCTGCAAGAATGGGCAAAAGCACTAAACCAACTGTACCTGCCACTAAATAGCAATAGCGATCTAAGTCTTGCTCGGTTTGAAGTTGTACTAAATCAAGATCACTCTTAATACCCGAAATCAATTCGTCAAAATGTATAAATTGTAAATCAAATTCGTTAAATGTCCATTCTAAACTACGAAACAAATAGTGGTCAACTATTTTCCCTGTTTTGAAGTCTTCCCATAAATCAATGATGCTTTTATTTGGAATTAAAAAAATATTTTCATCAACTTCATCGTCAACCAAACGGAAAAAATTGTAAATAGCGAACACAGCTTTACGCTTTTTATAAGGTAAAGACTTAAAACTAAGATAAAATGATCGTGAATTACGTTGAATGGATTCTTGGCATTGGAGAAAATCTTGATGTTCTTGCGTTGAGGTATTTGTCATCTTGGAATGAGTCATTTTTGATGGCAATCTTGAAGAATAGCTTCCGCACAAATTTTCCCAGAGGTCAAAACAATGGGTATACCTGCTCCAGGATGAGTGGAACAACCCGTAAAATAAAGGTTTTTGAGGTAAGGATAACGCGCTTGTGGCCTAAATAAATTGCTCTGCTTGAGTGTGGGTGATAATCCAAAAGCAGCGCCATGTTTGGCATTAAATTTATCACGGAAATCATTAGGAGTATAAATAGTTTCCGTTTCTATATGAGGTTGCAAGTCCAGTGTTAATTTGTCGGCGATTAAAGACAAAATCCTATGTCTATATTGTTCTATTTCTGTTGAAGTCCAATCGCTTTTGCGGGCTAACAGGTTGGACACTGGAACGAGAATGTACAATGAAGATTTGCCTGCCGGCGCCATTGTTTCGTCCAAAGAACTAGGATGATAGAGGTATAAAGAAGGATCTGCAGGATCTTGTCCAGAAAAAATATCTATGCAATTTTTATCAAAATCTTCGGCATAAAGAAATGTATGTGCACCTAAATCTAGCTTTTTGTCTATTCCCAAATATAGAATAAAAGCAGAGCATGAATATTCAAAAGAAGCTTGTTTGCGTTTATTGTAACGTCTTTTTTGATATTCTTTGGGGATTAAATGTTCCAGAGCATAGGGGAAATCAGCATTAGAAATCACGAGATCACTCTGAAAAACATTCTTTTGATTGTCTTTATTATACTCAAAACCACTCACTTTGTGGGATGAATTTGCCTCAATAGACAAGGTCTGCACATCGCAGCCGTAGTGGATTTTACCACCGAGTTCTAAAAATAATTTCTCTAGGGCTTGCGCAACCGTAAACATTCCACCTTTGACATAATGAATACCGTATAAGGATTCCATCAAAGGAATAATATTGTAGATAGAAGGTCCATTATGGGGAGAAATTCCAATGTACAATGTCTGGAAACAAAATAATTTCTGTAGCCTTTCGTCTTTGAAAAATCCTTTCATTTGTTGGTAGGCTGTTTTAAATAAACCGAGCTTAAAAGAGGGAAACAAAATAGACGGTTTGAGAATTTCCCAAGGGCTCTTAAACCCACGTAAAATAAATTTTTCTGCAACTTTGTAACGTTTGTAAAGGACGTATAAATAGCGAAGATAACCTGTTGTATCTTTTGTTGAAATACCTTCCAATGTGGGAATTAATTGGGCCAAGTCGGTATTCACATCAATAACGCTTTTGTCATGAAAATGAACTTTATAAAGAGAGTCAAGACTCACCATTTCTAGATAATCAGACATTTTTCTATCAACGGCGGTAAATAACTCTTCATAAATTTGTGGCATAAGAACAAGAGTCGGACCGACATCAAATTGATAGCCTTGACTCTGGATTTTATGCATACGGCCACCAGGTTGATCATTTTTTTCAAAGATCTCAACCTGATAACCTTTGTGGGCTAAGCGAATAGCCGCACTCAACGCACCAATACCACAACCAATAATGCCAATTTTCTTTATCTCATTCATCTTATATGGAATTCCCAGTCATCTTCGGTTTCTTGCTTAGGTTCTGACTTACTTTTTCGTTGCATGAGGGTGCGAATTAAAGGTCTGTTGTCCATTAACTGAGAAATACTGCGACTGAGATGGAGGTTGGCAATAGAAGCCGCAAACAACTTAACGACGCTGACAGATAAAAACCATTCTTTGTTGCGTATTTCATCGCTGATGTTGACAGCATCTGTACAAATGATACGGTGAAAATAACCTTCTTCGTAAGCTTTGTCAAAATGTGCAACCGCACCGTGATCAAATAGACCAAGAGAAATAGCGCAAATAATACGTTTAGCGCCCATTTTTTTCATCAGCTTCATGGTATTAATCAGAGTTCCACCCGTCCCCAATATGTCGTCGGGAATAAATATGGTCTTACCTTCGACGTCACCGAGTAAGCGTGTGCTGATAATATTGGAATCAGAAGCACTGGTAGAAACTTTGGCATAATCACGCTCTTTATAAAGTAAAGCAAGCGGTTTGCCTAAAGCTTGGGCATAGAATTTATTTCTTTCAAGAGAACCTGAGTCTGGTGCGAGTACGACGAGATCATCATTTTTTATATCTATGATTTGCCATAATTTCTTGATAATTTGGTAGGAAGCTCTAAGGTTTTCAAGTCCCATGTGTTGAAATGAGTTTTCTGTTGAACGTGAATGAATATCCAAAGTGATTATTTTTTCCACTCCCATATTCTCAAAAACACGGCCTAAAGAAGATGCGGTGAGTCCTTCTCGTCCATTTCGTTTATGTTGGCGTGCGTAAGGATAAAGAGGCAAAACTAAGCTAATCTTGCGTGGTTTGGCTTGCAAAAGAGCATCGATTACGACATATAGATTCATGATATGATCATTGACAGAAAGAACGTGTTCACCGCCGTTATCAAAATTGACCGCTTGATGATTTCCTACATCTTGAACAACATAAATATTACGATTACGAACTGATTCTAAAATTTCTGCTTTAAATTCACCGTTGGCGAAGTAGGTCGCGGCACACTTAATACGAATGGGATGCTTGTGCTTACTCGCATCTCCCTGACGAACGTCATTGACTAATGAATTGTAGGTCTCAAAAGTTTGCGTCGCATCTTCGGTATTAAGATCGAAGTCTTTTTCCAATCGGTGTACACGGTTTTTTTGTTCGATTTTATGCAGGTGTTCTAGCTGTGTAATCAAAGAGTCCGCAAAAGGCACTCCCCCAGGACAAGCTACAATACCTAATTGAGATAGGTCTAAAAACATAGATTCACACGCTTAACGAGGTTAAGCTCCTTTAAATTTTACTTTCTGAATCCAACGAATAGCATCTCGTTCATAAGGAACGAATTGCTTTGCGGCTAAAAATTCTAACATGGCACTGTCATAACGTGCAAAAACATAGAAGATTTGTCCTCTATAAAAGGCAATGCGAGCTCTTAAACGGTCAGAATAAAAGTTACTGTAGCGTAACAAATCTAACAATTCATTCTGAGCATTCTGCCAGTCTTGATTGGCTATAAGTTCGTGCAAAATTACCTGTAATCTATACTCATACTCATTGCTCGCACGTTGTTTTTCTTCACTGAGAATTTCGATGACGACTTGGGGATAGAGTTTTTTGAGCTGTTCTCTTTGCTCTTTGGCTTGTTTTTCTTTCTCTTGCGCCAGCTTTTCTTTTGCTTTTGCCTGGTCTCTTTTTAAAGCCATCTCTTTTTGCGCATTCAGCTCTTGCTTCTGTTTATCTAGCAATAAGTTCTGAGTCTGCTGTTTCAGCTGTTCGAGTTGTCTATTTTGCTCTTCTATCAACTTCAGATATTTATCATATTCGTTATTGTTTTTTTCAGGAACATTAATAATGACATTGATAGGTTTTTGCGGTGCCGCAGGCGGGGCTTGTCTTTGTGTTTCTGTTTGTGCTTGCACTTCAAATAAATTACTCTCTTGGGTATTCGCTGCTATATCAGCCCCTTTTTTTACTTGAGTCCAATCTGAGACGCCGTATAAATCCTCAGCGGTGCCTGCTAGTCCTGCATAGGCAATGGGGGTAGTCAATAAATTCTCTCCTGGAGAAAAAATAGGAATGTCAGAGCCATTCATGGCAACAAAGACAGCATAGTAATAATCGCCTGGTGCTACGGGGACGTCATCAAAAACGGTAGTACCATTTCCTACAAAGCCTATGTTTTGAGCCAAGTTAAAGGTGTTAATATTGATAGGCTCAGGAGAACGATATATGGTGTAACTAACATTTGTGGAATCATCGGTCTGATAAGGAGTCCATGTCAATCTTATATCTTTCGTTCTTGTTGTTCCCTTTAAGTCTGAAACAATAGGTCGAGTCGGTGTGACACGTAAAAAAGAGTCCAAGTCGTCTTGACTCGCTGCGACATTGGGAACTTCTGTAGTAGTGGCTTGTACGTCAAGCTTAGCTTGCTCACTAGAATCAGCGCGAAGATTGGGAACCGTATTTTGACTTTGTTGCTGAGTGTTCAGTACTTCGTTATTAACATTTTCGCTTTTCGGAGTGGCAAGAGGTAAAGATTCTTGGACTGGAGCCGCATTGAGAGGAGCTTCGATATTAGGGCGTTGATCAGCTGGAGTCTCTTGTTGGGCAGCGCGTTCGTTACCAGGAACAACAACGGTCTCTGCTTCGGTAAAAGTACCATCGAAATCTTGAGAATTGTCAACTTGTGTATCAGGAATAGAACCTGTAGATTCTTGTGTAGGCGCAAAAGAGACAAATACCGATAAAAATAAGACTAGAAGAAATAAGTGTTTCATAAGCCTCCCCAAAACTAAAAAGTGCTTTGATATTGATGGTAAACGAAAATGGATTGAGAGTCTATTAATTTTAATATTTTATTTTTTAAGTGTTTATTTTGTAAAGACTCTGACCTCTTCTAAAGGATATTCGGTACGAAAAATTTGAGAGATGAGCCAAGTTTCTTGTCTTTCAAGATAATCTAAAAGAACTCTATCATGCAATTTTACCTTATAGATAGTGGTAACAACCTTTTCACCTCTCACGGCAACTTCGGTATACCAGCGGTAATAATCTACAATAAAGATACAGTTATGAGTATCCATGCTATGCTCGATATCTGCTTTAGTGCTATCGTGCATCATCAAATTGGTAAGCCCCCAGACCTGAGTACCCTCTTCTAAAGGCAGGCTGCCCATTTCTATCCAATGCGCAGGAGTAATATAATTATCCCTTTTACCTTCATATCCCTGTCTCACTTTATCAATGACATAAAGCTGTGTGACAACAGAAGAATCCATTTTGGGGCCGCCGCGTGCAATTAACTCACTCAAGGTTGGCTCGTCTAGGTCGTTGATGCTTTTATAATAAAGAGCAACGATTTCTGCACTACTTAAATTGCTCATTTCTGTTGGCGTATAGGCTTTTTTGATGATGTTAAAAGTGTTAATAGCTATAAAAAGAAAGAGAGAAATTCCAACAATGTAATGCAAACGGAAATGATTGAAATGCCGTGTTTTTGCAATTTTCTTGTCTAAAATCACTTTGTTTTGAGTGTAGTATTCTTGGATTTTATCATTTTGAAAATTATGTTCTTTGATCCATAAATCAAATTTTGTCCATGCTTTTTGATAAGAAAGAGAGCTGACCAGCGCATCTCCATTGAACATTTTCGTAAAGGTACCCTTGATATCATTTTGGAAATATTCTTCCATCCACGGCGGCAGAGGAACAAACCACTGCTTTAAAACACGCTGAGCGCTCAAGTCATAAGTTTTATCATAAAAGAGCGGTTGTTGCATGATTGTTTCGTAAACCATGCTAATATAAAAAAATGAAATTCGTTGAAAGAGGTTGACGTTTTGTCGTGGTTGATAGCCCACTACGTTCTCGTTTTGATACTCAAGTCCCAAGGATGATTCAGAGATTTTTAGAATGCTTTCGGGTAAAAACACAAAAACGTCATCAATATAAAAGCAACGTGCCGGTGATAAATAATTATCTAACAAGTTTCTTTCATTAATTTCACTGAGATAGTG
The DNA here is from genome assembly GCA_964425555.1 of uncultured Spirochaetales bacterium. Lineage (GTDB taxonomy): Bacteria > Spirochaetota > Spirochaetia > SP-2023 > CAYRNA01 > CAYRNA01. The sequence continues at coordinate 67,545 of CAYRNA010000001.1, read as the reverse complement.
ACGTAATTGTATCAGTCGTGTTTGATCTTCATGAAGTGCTTCTCGCAAGGTTTGAACTTTCGATTCGGATGTTAAGAAAGGCAATTTTGCCCTCATGCAAAAAATATTATTTTCTTCTGACACGTCTTGAAAATGCCATTGAGAAGCATTATATTGGTCGGCATAAAAACCATTTTCCGCCAAGACTTCAGCAACGTTAACAAATTTAAACTTGCTCGGTTCAATGTCTGTTTTTAAGAAGAGTTCTTTATCTTTTATATATAATTCCACTAATAATTTTCCCTTTCATTTATTCTACCTTTTATTTCGTTATGAACAATATCTTTTTCAATCGTCCACTGCGCGATGTTTGAATATCGCATAGATTTCGTTTCTATGGGCTGGTCAAGAATGCTCTTGTCACCCAAAATAGTTAACTGTTTTTTCATACGTGTGATGCCCGTGTAAACCAGTTCTTTCGATAGAAATCGTTGGTCTTCTGGCAACAGCAAAACCACGTGTTCGTATTCTGAGCCTTGGCTTTTGTGTATTGTTTTGGCGTAAGCAAAATCATAGTGCTGTAACTCTGCTTCGGAATAAATGACATAGTCATTATTCAACTGAAAGACAAAATAATATTTGTGGGACAATGCCACTCGCCAACCCAAATCACCGTTGTAAATGGATAAATGCGGTTGATTTGTTGCATTCATAATAGGTACAACGCTACGAGCGCTGACCAAGTTTTTGGCTAAAAGCGTATTCAAGTAAGTGCTCCCCAGAAGGCCGACTTTTTTAGGAGTCAAAATGCACAAGGTTTTGAGTAAGTCAAAGAAAGGAGAAATATCACAGTTCTCTCTTGTTTGTCCGTACTGCTGATCGCTCACGTAGTCTAGCAGATCTTGGAAATTCAGGCTGAGTTCTTGCTCTTTTTGTCGCCATAGATCGATTAAATAATGGTAGGTTACGCCATTGTTTTCGCTCAGATTTTGCCACGTAAAATGAGTTGAACTGGCATTGAGCTCTATGACTTTTTGTTTGAAATTGCCTTGCTCGGCTAAGAGGGCTTGTGTCAATACGGATAATTCGTCGGAGAACCTATAGGTTTTATCGAGCCAGAAAAAATGTTCTCTCAAGCGGAAATCGGGGTGGCCTCTGTGCGTCGTGAGGTCAGCAAAAATGGCGCCTCTATTGACAGAAGGTAGTTGATTGGCATCGCCTAAAAGAACCAATTTGGTCGAAGGCAGTATGGCCTGTAAAAGTGCATTAAAGACAAACGCATCGAGCATAGATGCTTCATCGACAATGACAATATCGGTGCGAATGGGATTTTTCTTGCTGTAGCGAGTATTGCCAAACTCATCCAATTTCAAAAAAGAATGTATGGTTTGGCTCTTGAGGTGTTGAAGGCTCTCATCGTATTGAGCGAGACTTTCCTTCATACGCGTTGCGGCCCTACCCGTTGGTGCCACCAATTTTAGTTGCGGGGTGTAACCGTAAAAAGATGTGAGTGCGAGCAACATTTCGCCTAACAAGGTGGTTTTACCCGTGCCTGGTCCACCTGCGATAATAAGAAAATTAGAGCAAATCAGTTTTTTGAAAATGACAGAATGCAGTTCGTCTTGCCATAATTGATGACTTGCTTTTTGCTGGAGAGAAATGCTTGTGAGCCTTTCCTCAAAATCATCTGTCCAAGGACTATGAAATGTAGTAAGATAGGTTTCCAGATTTGCAAAAATACTTTTTTCAAGACGAGAAGACTGACCTAAAAAAGCGCCACGCTCATTGGTTAAAATAGCTTTGTTGTCTTTTGCCCACAGCTCAAATGTGGATAGATCCCACTTTCCAAAATAGGACGCATAAACTTCTTGTGATGTTGCATCTTCATTTTCATCATGAAGATTTTCGTATTCTGCTTTATCCTGTATAAGTATCATTTTTCGCATGACTTCTTGCCTATTATCAAGGTGTTGTTGCGAAAACGGCGTCAACAATGAGCCATCTTGATGATCGAGACAAAGTAATATAATAAAGCTCTCTTCTTGCAATGTTTGACAGCGCAAAGCACCCTCTCTCATATGGTATAAAAACCAATAATAATAATGCCAAGAAAGAGAAAAAATACTAACACAATGAGCTAATCGCTCTTCTCGTACATAGTTCATCTATAATATACTATATTAAAAGTAAGTGAAAGTCAAAGAATATATATTTATAAATAAAATTAATTGGGTTGAGATTTTTTTGTACAATGCGTATATTCTTACTATCATCAATAGGAGCTGCTTATTATCATTCTATTATCCCCAGCCAAAACATTCGACGAAACATTGCCCCCTTGCCATGCGAGTAGTAGCGTGCCATTTTTTATGGACAAGATGTTCATACTTTTACAGCAGCTACAAACCTTTGATGTGAGCGATTTGATGCAAAACCTCAGCATCAATGAAAAGTTGGCTAATATTAATTATCAGCGCTATCAAAAATGGGAAAGTGCCAATCCACCCTACAGCGCCATTTCTCTTTATAAAGGCGAAGCATTCAAATACCTCGCAAGTGAAAAATGGACAGCTGAAGAATTGGTCTATGCCCAAGAGAATCTGCTGATTTTCAGTGCATTATACGGACTTTTGCGACCCTTGGATGCGATACAGCCTCACCGATTAGAGATGACGGATAAAGCTCATCTTCCGCATAATCAATCCTTGTATGCTTTTTGGCGCAACGAATTAACCGCTTATCTCGCTCAAAAATTGAACGAAAAGCAGAGCTTCTGCCTCAATCTCGCCAGCAACGAATATTACCGCATATTGGACAGCAAGCAAGATTCTATCAAAAGTGTTGTACCAGTTTTTAAGCAATTACGCAATGAAAAGTACGTTTCCATTTCTACTCTGGCGAAGCAAGCGAGAGGAATGATGGCAAGCTATTGCGTCACTCATGCGATTGAAACGGTGGATGAAATCAAAAAATTTGACAGGGCGGGTTATCGTTATATGGAAAAAGAGAGCACTGCGGATGAACTACATTTTTATCAAATGCCTTAGAATACTAGGTTTTGAGTTCAATCGTTTCTCAATTGAGCCTATGCAAAATTTAGAGATAAAAGAGCTGTAAAAAAGACGATATTTTTGCCTTTAGAAAATTTCTAAAATGCTCATTATCACCGATTTCTGCGTTAAATTTTGACAATTTTATATTTGAAAATAGGCCAGAATGGGAATAATCCATGTAAAGCCAATCTCTTTGCCATAGTTCATTGATATTATCTTCAGTCAAATCTTGTTGATTTATAGCAAAAAGAAGGTGTTCTAAGAGTAAGATTTCATCCTTTTCCCATTGCGCTAGAATACTTTTTTTATGGGGATTTTCTTGAACACGAACAATGTTCTCACTTTCTTTTTGAGTTACACCCTCGAGAAAATCTGCCGTCTGAGCATGTGAAACAGAACTAATACCTAGCAGGGAAATAGGTTTTTGCCACTCATAATAGGGTTGTTCTAATTTTTTGAGTTGCTCAGCAAACTGCTTTTTATAATTGAGCATCAATTGCGAGGTATAGTACAGCGGGTCGCTCAACGCCAAGGTTTGATCATATTTGAGCAAAGGCTGAGGGTCAAGACGATTTTGATGCCTGAGATGATAATCATGAAACATGCTTCCACGACAATGAGATTTTCCCAACGGATAATAAAAATCCACACCCGAAATAAATATCGTTGACGCAGTGAGTCGCTGAGCAATTTCCAAGGCCATAAGGCTCACAGAACCGTAGGGATGCAGTTCTTTATCTTTGAGTAAACCCAGTTGATCCCATGTTTTATGCAATTGATTTTCGCCAAATAAAGTGGCAAAGCTCACTATTTTAGTATTGTTTAAACGCAAGGAAGTGGGATGTGTTGTCAGGTCGCAAAACATCGTGACTTCATTTTTAAAGGGAAGATAGAAGTCATATAAATTGTAAAACTGTGCTTCCAAATTCAGTACAAAATCTATCTTAATATTGTTGCGAATGAGTATGGGAACAGTCGTATCAACACAAAAAATCAGTAACTTTTGTTGATTGTGATAGATGAAATCAAGGTCGTATTCTAACGATGTACCTGCACCAATCAAGACCAAGGGTTGCTGACTTCTATTAAAAATAACATCCTGTGTTAAATAATGTCGGTGGCGAATAGAATGCGAAAACCAGTGATTTGCATGGTAGCAGAGCGTTTCTTTATTTTGTTTTTCTTCTTGCCATATTTGCTTGATGGTGTTCAAAAAAGAATCGTATAATTTTTTGTTACAGGTATAACCACCATTGCAATTTATCATTTGTACACAAGAAAATTGTGATAAATTGTATTGTCCTAAAACATACTGTAATTGCTCGTCACTATCTAAACGCAATAACTGTATGCGTTCATGCGAAAAGGCGTTGTCATTGTTGCTATTGGCTTCTTGCGTCAACTTCATAAGACGCTGATCCACTTCTATTCCTAAAATAAAAGAATCATTATCTATGGCGTGTTTTAATAAAGGCTGTAGACCATAACCCAACAATGGAGAAAAGAAAACATAGAGTGTTTGTGCTTTATGGGGAGTTTGTGCAATAAATTGTTCGCACCTCGCTAAAGGTTGATAGCGCGAATATAAATACTGCCCCCCATATTTAAGCGTGTCGCATTCATTTGTTTGAATAACCTCTAAGTCAGAGGGCGATAAATGCGACATTTTTTGCTAGGAAGATACCCGACTCAACCAAGTATCATATCCCTTTTCAAAGGTATTTTTAAAGCTTTTACTGTTTTCTACAGTATTTTTGATTGCACTGGTATAAGCATTTTGCAGACTTGAATCTATGCCTTCTGCCAAAGGTTGCTCGGTGGGCTCTTCATTTTGCAATTGGAAAATCACAAAATACTGTTCATTATTTTCACTGATAGTGATCACATCACTAAAATCAGATACGGACGTCAACGCTATGAGCGGCTCTAATAATTCTTCATTGGTTTCAAAGCCATTGCTCAAACCTGTTTCTGCATCTTCTGGCCACACTGTGTTTAAATTTTGATTATATACGGGGCTATTGCCATAGTTAAGGGCGAAAGGCTGAAGCTCGTTGCTTTCGAGCTCTAAATTTGCCGTAATATCAGCGAAGCTCTTCCCTTCTGTGAGTTGAGATTTGGCTAAGGTGAAGAGACCATTTTCACCGACATAATAATCTTCGATGAGATCAAGATCATTTGTCTTGATGTAATTGCGCACTTGCGAAATAAGGTCGCTATCATCAGCATTAGGTTCAATAACAGCATTCATTTGATGGAAAATGATGGTATCTTTATCTGTATTTTCGACAACGATATACTCATCTGATCCTAATAATTTTTTCGTATCTTCTTCACTTAAAGACATTCTATCACCAATTTGATAAGCAAATATTTCACCGACATAACCGCCAGAAGTTGCCCAAAAATCTACCGAAGCTTCTTTGGCAAAAGCATCAAATTCTCGTGTACCACTTTTGAATTCTTCAATCAGTTCTTCTGGCGTGACGCTCGAATCTGAGTTTAAAGTGAGTCTTTCTAGTTCTACTTTTTTAAAAAGATCTTTGTGTTCATCCAAATAAGCAATAATTTTATCCTGCGGATAATCTTTTGTGCTAGCCGTAAGATAGCTGTAGGTGCGACTTGTATTTGCAGTGCTTGCGATAGCGTCGTTAAGGGCCGTTGAGCGGAAAACGCCTTTTTCCAAATCGTTGTTATATTGCATGGTGGCGCGTTCTGTTTTGATATTATCTCTCAACTGCGTTTTCATACCAACAGACAGACCGCGATACAGCTCCAAATCGAAATTGCCACTTTCATCTTTGAGTTGGGCATTATCCAAAATCAGTTCATCCATTTTTTGACTAGACACGATGTATTTTAGATCATCTAAGCGGTGCGCAACAAATGTTTCATATAACACGGTATTAAAGCTCAACTCGAGCAAGCGTTTAGGGTCTTGGATAAAACGAGAATATTGTTGTGCAACTTGTGCGATTCGACCATTGGGATTGAACTCAATATTTTCACCTTCATATTTTGCAAAGGATGGCGATTGGGCACTCGTTAGACTGAAACCAATGCCTGAAACGGGCACGATAATAAAAGCGACAACAACTATCCCCAAAATGATAAATAAGCCAAGAGTAGTTGCAAAAGAGCGTTTATGTCTTTGAGGCTTACTTTCGGGATGTCTGTTAATCTGAAGGTTTTTTTTATCTTTACTCATGTACAAATTTCTCGCTTGTATTGGGACGAATGGATGGAGCTACTCATAAAAGAATAGTATTATTGGAATACTCTGTCAAGTTTTTATCTTTTAGAGCATAAAAATTTGTCAAAGATATTGCTATGTGTCTAGAGGATGCACTCTAAAACAAGCCGTTTGATGCTCACCTTCCACTGTTTTCAACACCGGTTTTTTTGTTTGACAAATATCCATTTTAACAGGGCATCTATTGTAAAACGGGCAACCCTGTATTTCGGCATAAGGCGAAGGAAGCTCGCCCGATAATATTTCACGTTTTCGTGATCTTTCTAGCTTGGGGTTGGCAATGGGAATGGATGAGAGCAAGGCTTTTGTATAAGGATGTTGTGGAGATTTATACAGAGTAGTTGCGTCCGCTATCTCTACAATATTTCCCAAATACATGACAATAACCCTGTCACTAATGTATTCCACAACGGATAAATCGTGGGCAATAAAGAGATAGGTTAAGTCTGATTCTTCTTGCAATTTAACGAGTAAGTTTAATATTTGCGCCTGAATAGAAACATCGAGTGCGCTGACAGGCTCATCTAAAAGCACCAATTTGGGATCGAGAATCAACGCTCTTGCAATAGCGATGCGCTGTTTTTGCCCCCCTGAAAATTCATGCGGATAGCGATTTTTCATAGATTGAATGAGGCCAACTTTTTCTAGCATCACATCAATTTTTTCATTAATCTCAGACGGGCTCAGATTTAGTATTTTCAGCTTGCTATAAATTTGCAGTGGCTCAGCCAAAATTTCATTAATCGTCATAGAAGGATTTAACGATCCATAAGGATCCTGAAAGACCATCTGCATATCTTTTCTGCGAGCAATTAATTCATTTTTGCTCAATTTTGTCAAATCGGTTCCTTGAAAAATAACGGAACCCGAAGTTGGCGTGTGCAAATGATTGATCAAGCGAATCATAGTTGATTTTCCGCAGCCCGATTCCCCTACTATACCCAATGTTTCGTTTTTGTATAAATCAAAACCAATGTCTTCGACGGCACGAATGGATTTTTTGCGTTTTGCATTGTAAAAATATTTTTTTAATTCTCTGACTTCTAAGATTTTTTCGCGCATTTCAATGGGATCAGTCATTTGTATTAGCCTCCAACCAGCAATCTACTTTGTGTGCAGAACCAACTTCTGTAGTCGGCGGATAATTTTGCTTGCATTTATCCAAGGCAAAATCGCAGCGAGCGTAAAAAGGACAACCCTGCGGTAATTTCATCAGATTAATGGGGTGGCCACTAATGGTGTACAATTTCTCATTTTTGCTCTGTCCGAGTTTGGGAAGAGAATCTATCAGTCCTTTGGTGTAAGGATGCTTAGGAGCTTCGAAAATCTCGTCGACAGAGCCTTCTTCCACTATCTTTCCTGCATACATGACACAAATTTTATCGCAAAATCCTGCAACGACGCCCAAGTCATGGGTGATGAGGATGATGGCTGTATTAAATTGTTTCGCCAAGCTCTGTATGAGTTCTAATATTTGCGCCTGTATGGTGACGTCTAAGGCCGTTGTAGGTTCGTCAGCAATCAAGACTTCAGGATTACAAGTCAGCGCAATGGCTATCATTACACGTTGACGCATACCGCCAGAAAACTGATGGGGATAATCATGAATACGCAAGGCAGCGTCAGGGATGCCCACTTTATCGAGCATATCAATGGCTTTGGCTTTGGCTTCTTCTTTTGTCACATCCTGATGCGCTAAAATCGTTTCTTCAAGCTGTGTAGAAACACGCAAAAAAGGATTTAAAGCAGTCATGGGATCTTGGAAGATCATAGAAATTTTGTTTCCACGTATTTTATTAATTTCCGCAGGACTCATTTTGAGCAAATCCTGACCATGAAATAAAATCTCACCGTCAATTATTTTTCCTGGAGGTGTAGGTATGAGTTGCAACATGGACATGGAAGAAACGGATTTCCCCGAGCCTGATTCACCGACAATACCGAGCACTTCGCCTGGATTTAATGTATAAGAAATGCCGTTGACAGCCTTGACTATACCTTCATCCGTATAGAAATGTGTCTGTAAATTTTTTACTTCTAGTATAGGTTCGTCTTTCATTTTCTACACCTTATTTTTACTTTTGGGGTCAAAGGCATCGCGCAAACCATCGCCGAGAAAATTTGTAGCAAAAAGGAAAACACTCATCAATATTGCGGGGCTTGCCAACTTCCACGGATAGACATCCATGCCATCTAAACCCGATTGTATAAGCGAACCCCACGAGGCATAGGGTGCTGAGATTCCCAACCCAAGGAAGGAAAGAAAGGATTCCATCAGAATGAAAGTGGGAACTCTTATCGTGGTATAAATAATAACAATACCGACAATATTGGGGATAAGATGTTTGATAATGATGCGCCAAGTGCTGGCCCCCATGGAGCGAGCGGCCTCTATAAAGACGGCATTTTTGAGCGTGAGAATTTGCCCTCTGACAACTCTGGCAGTGGTCAGCCAACTGACAAAAGATAGGGCTATAAAAAGGTTGGCGATGTTACGGCCCAAAATAGCCATCAAAATAATAACAATGAGCATGTAGGGCAAACCGTAAAGGATGTCAACGACACGCATGAGAATGTAATCGATTTTACCGCCCATAAATCCCGCAACGGCACCGACAAGAACACCGATGAAGACCGAAAGAATGGCACCGAGTAAACCAATGGCGATAGAAACTTGACTGCCATAAATAACACGTGAAAGCATGTCACGGCCCAAAGCATCCGTGCCCAACCAATAATGTCTGTTGTTTAATTCGGGTTCTTCCTGAATAAAGGCATCTATCTTATCGAGTTCTGCTTGCTCGGCTTCAGTATATTCGCTGCGGTTTTCCTTTGCCAAAAAACGTGCCAGATAATCCACTCTGCGTGAACGCATCAGCTCTCCAGCTTTTTTGTTGAAGCTAGGCGGAAGGTTCTGATGCTCCAACACTTGCTCCTGATAAGAACGTATGGGCAAGATAGGCGCAAAAAGGGCAATTAATATGTAAAACGAAATCACGAACAAGCTTATTAATGCAAATTTATGCCTTTTTAGCCTATTCCAAGAATCTCGCATCAAGGAAGTGGGTTTGTCTTCAAACTCTATTTTATCGCTCATAATTATAATTTTCCTTTTTACTCGTAAGATATTCGTGGATCACAAACGCCATAGAGTAAATCAACTAAAAAGTTCAGAATCACAAGGAGAGTGGAATAAACAATGACTGTACCTAAAATCAAGGTGTAATCTCTATTCAGTGCCGATTGCACAAAATAAACACCCAAGCCAGGTATTCTGAAGATTTGTTCAACAACAATGGAGCCCGTCAAAATAGACGCCAACGCAGGGCCTAAATAGCTCACGATAGGAATGGAGGCCCCCTTGAGACAATGCCGTAATATAACGGTTTTGACCGATAAACCTTTGGCTCGTGCCGTTCTAATATAATCGCTGTTAAGCACTTCTAGCATGCTTGCGCGCATTAATCGGGCGATGTTTGCAAAATAACTGAATGACAAGGTGATGACGGGCATAATCAATGTCAGCGCCCCATTATTGCCTGTGATCCAACCCGAGGTCGGCAGTAAATTCCACCGCAACGCCAGAAAATAGACCAGAAGCGGCCCTATAACAAAGGCGGGAAGCGATATCCCCACCACCGCAGTGGACATAAAAAAATGGTCTATCCACGTATTTCGTTTGAGGGAGGCAATAATCCCCACAGCCATTCCTAGCACCAAAGCAAAAAGCATGGAAACACCACCGAGTATGAGTGAATTGGGTAAATTACTGAAGATGTAAAAATTAACATCGTGGTCTCTATATCTAAAGGAAGGCCCGAGATCGCCACGCAAAACATTTCCCATATAACGAAAATATTGCTGTATGATGGGTTCATCAAGGTGATATTTAGCCTCAATGTTGGCTAAAATTTGGGGAGGAAGTTTCCTTTCGGAGTCAAAAGGCCCGCCCGGTGCAAGACGAATGAGAAAAAAACTCAAAGTAATGATAATAAACAAGGTCGGGATTATCCCAAGAAACCTCTTGATTATATATTTTCTCACATCGTTCTCCTCGTGGGAAGGAATTTTGATCAATTCCTTGTTTGTATATATATGTAGAATTTTTTAATATCTTCTCATTATAGCTTAGATTAGAAAGATGATCAAGTACTCATTTTAAATTTCACTCGTATAAAAATGTTACTACCATTTTGAAGTCAATTGAACTTCATCCACCCGTCACATAAGGAGAAATACAAAGATCTCGCCATTATTTCCTGCATTAAATAATTGACATGAGATAGAATTATTTTGATAATCAACACAATGGTGGTTTGTTTTTACAACATAATTGACATGGAATTTTTCGTGTTAATATCTTTTCCGCCTAAAATCGTTATGAAATAATCAACAGAAGGGAAATTACATGGATCAAAACATAGCTCCAATACAAAGCATATTAACACACAAAATTATAGCTGTGCTCGCTATCAGTGACATAGAAGATGCGCCTTTCATTGCAGATGCTTTAATTGCTGGGGGCGTGCGTAATATAGAAATGACTTTACGTACTGAATCTGCCCTAGACATATTAACACTGCTCGTGCAAAAATACCCCGAGCTTAATATTGGTGCAGGAACGGTCTTGACCACTGAGCAATTGGAACAGGTTAAAGATACGGGTGCGCCTTTTGCCGTTGCACCAGGATTTAATCCACGCATATTAGATCACGCCAACATGATAGGCCTGCCCTTCTTTCCTGGCGTTGCGACGCCTTCTGACATAGAAGGTGCGTTGGAATTTGGCTGTCGACTGCTGAAATTTTTCCCCGCAGAAGCCATGGGCGGACTCAATTATTTGAAAACGATGCAAGCGCCCTACGCTCATCTTGGCCTACAATTCATTCCTCTAGGAGGCATCAAACCTGCAAACTTGCCAGACTACATTAAGTCGCCTCTCATCGGCGGAGTTGGTGGTTCATGGTTAGCCCCCAAAGATCTTATTGAAGCGAAAGATTGGAAGAAAATACAACAAAATGCCGCAGAAGCCGTTAAAATAATCGAAGAAAATAAGTAAAGGAAAGAACAATGAAAAAAATAGTTACTTTTGGTGAAATAATGGGTCGGTTTGAAACCGAAAATCATGAAAAAATGATACAAATGCTTCCTGGAAAGCTAAAATTAACCTTTGGCGGTGCTGAAGGAAATGTGGCGACAGCCATCAGTTATATGGGTTTGCCCACACGTTTTATCACGGCTTTACCCAGTAATACTTTGGGCGATGCGTGTGAGAAATTTTTGCGGGGCTTCAATGTCGACACACAATTTATACAAAAAAGAAACGAACGCTTGGGCTTGTATTTTTTAGAAACGGGTGCGAATCAACGCCCCAGTGCTGTCACTTATGATAGAGCCCATTCGGCGATGAGTCATATAGACAGCGATGCTATTGACTGGACGGCAGCGTTGAAAGATGCGTGTTGGTTGCACACAACGGGTATTACGCCTGCGATTTCTGAGCAAGCGGCCAAAGGAACTCTCAGAGCGGCACAAGAAGCGCAAAAAGCAGGCTTAACGGTATCGTGCGATTTAAATTTCCGCAAGAAATTATGGTTGTGGGACACAAATTTCAGTGCCAAAGAATTGGCCCAAAAAACCTTGCGTGAGATTTTACCTTTTGTTGATGTCGTCATTGCCAACGAAGAAGACGCCTCGGATATATTGGGCATAGAAGCAGAGCATTCTGATGTTCATGCAGGAAAAATAAATACGGAGAGTTATATTGCGGTGGCAAAAGAAATAGTCAGACAATTTCCTAATGTCAAAAAAGTAGCCATTACCTTGCGTGAAAGCCTATCAGCGACACACAATAATTGGGGCGCTTTACTCTATGATGCGGAAAAAGACGAGCATGCTTTAGCCCCACTCAGCGGCGATGAATACGCACCTTATGAAATAAAAAATATTATTGATAGAGTTGGTGGTGGTGATTCTTTTGGTGCGGGACTTATCTTTGCACTGAATACGCCTGAATTGAGCGAGAATTCCAAGGCCATTGCATATGCTGTAGCGGCATCCTGTTTGTGCCACAGCATCCCTGGCGACGTCAACTTTTCTTCACGCAAAGAAGTAGAAACGCTAATGAATGGCGATAGCTCTGGTAGAGTGCAACGTTAAAGCTTCTACCCAATTTTACCAAAATGGTATAGGAGTAAGGCTCTGCTCAAGTTGCTCTTTCTCCATACCAAGTTGGCCGCTCGAATTGTCACCCCATGTGTATAAATTACCTGCATTATCCAATGCCATGCTAAATTTATGACCGGCTGCGATGTCGATTATTTTTATCCCAAGGAATGCGGATAATGAGGTAAAACTGCTTGTGTTGATTGTCGAACCCGTACCGAGTTGACCTTTGTCATTGACTCCGACAACATATATCACACCGTTGGAATCTAAGACTAATAAATGATCTGTACCAGCGGCCATATCAACAATATCCATGCCTGCAGGCAAACCCGATATTTGTGCGGGAGCTGTCCATTCGGCAGACGATGTCATACCGAGACCGTCCCCAATTCTCAATACCTGATTTGCGTCAGTCAACACAGCGTAATAGCTATTGCTTCCCACTATTCCTACATAGTTATTTGAGGATCCACTTCCAGTGGAATTAAACGCTTTTTTGCCTGTTGAACCAAAGATTTTTTCGTCTGTACCTCGTATATAAAGCAAGCCGTCGTCCGCAGGTGTAGAACTTTGAGTGATATAGGCACTGGTATTCAAATTGACCGCAACATCCTTTTTATAAGTTGTTGTTGCTAGGCCCCCACCTATTTTTGTACCATGAGCGAGTGATAATGTATTGTATTCATTGCTTGATCCTCGAAAGACACCAGGGGAAGAAGGGTTGTTCTCTATGATGGCGTAGCTATTGTTATCAGTCGTCGCAAGAAATCGTGAAGGCGCATTTCCTGATGACATAGCGATGGGATAAGGAGTACCTAAATAACTCAAGCTGCTGAGAAAAGCGGTTTCTGTTTGTCTACCAGAAGACATTAAGAATGATGTTGAAAGTTGTGGGATATCTCCAATAAAGGGAGCGGATGCTACGACTATAGTTGAAACCCAATTTTTCCCTGCATAAATAGTTTTTACATCTTGAGAATTATTGATATTTTCAATCGCTGAAAGTGAATCGTTTTCGTTGAAATATTCTACTGTGGAGCCCAAACCGTCTCTTTCAGCCAGATCTCCCCAACTCAAAAAACCATATTCTGTTGCATAAACGGGCGTAGCATAAAGTGCGTAAGCAGCTTTTTCACCAGCAGCAATAAGGGATAATCTATCGCTGTAACTGTCAGGGACGCCATCAGTGACACTACTGGAGCTATCTCCGCCAAACTTATAGCTGTCTTGATATTTCAAGAAAGGAGAGTGAACTCCCACAATGGAGATAGCATTGTCTAAGTGATAAACGAGGGTGCTTGTCGTGCTATTTGCATGTGTTTTTGTTACCGTAAAAGCCGTGGAGCTTGCTATGGAATTCGTACCAGATGCAAGATTACTTGCAGTGATGCCTGCGCCTGCAGATGTTATTTGCGGTATTAATCCAAGGTGCTGTAAACCCACAGAGTTGTTGATTGAATTGATCAATGTACTGCTAGAAGTATCAACAATTCTAAAGTTATTGTTCGCGCCACCTAAGCGCTCTAAACTATAGGTGTCACTGCTATTAGCAACTCGGAAATCAATTTCTAAGGCCTCTGGGACAAAGTTGTCTATTTCTTCTGTGTGAAGTAATAGAGTATCATAATGAGGTCTATCATAATAAAATTGCAAGGACCAATCGATGGGATCACGGCTAGACCTAAAGACGCTATAAGATATGTCTTTATGAGATGCGGCTGCACCTACGCCTTTGGGAAGAGCAAGATTGTCTGTAAAACTTGTCGCTCCATCCACCGCTAAACGTAAGCTTTCTGTAGACGTGCCGTCATTATTTGCATTAACAGAAATGCTGACTTCATCTGTGACATTATTAAAAATGGGTGTATCTCCGACGACAAAATCAGAGAGTATCCACGTCGTTGGTTTTTGATATATCAGAGTATGCTCATGATCTGCACCAAAGCTATAAACAAGCTCGTATTCGCTATAGGCATTTACTGGATTACCACTTCCTGTATAACTTTGAGTGAAAATATCCTCCGTTCTTCCTTCACTCACATTGACATCGAGAGGATAATTGAAAGTAAAACCATTGCTTATACCTGCTTTTATACTGGCTGGAGCGACAGTGCTACCATTATCACTGTAGTCGGGTAATACTAAAGGCAAAGCATCAAAATATTGATAGCTATTGCCCCCGTTAACAATTCCCACGGAGTTTGATGTATCTAACAAAGTGGATGGTAAGCTTTTTGTGACAAAGCTTGTAAGCGGACTTGTGGAGTCAGAAGAGACCGTAAAATAATAACTTTTGTCGGCGCTCAATGTCGTACTATTGGGAATGATAGCACTTTCTGTCGCTCCAGGGATAACGCCTGTACTTGGAAAGACGGCATCCCAAACAGGAGCAGCGACACCTTCTTCGTAAAGATTTACCTTGATGTCTTCTACGGCAGCGGGCGTTCCTGTTGTGCCTGTGGGCATGGAATATTGCCAGCTGAGCCTAATCGTCGTAGAAGATGAGGTTGGCGTAGGAGCAAGATAAAAGTTGTCCTGTCTTACTATATTTGCCGATGTGGGTACAATGACTCCAGAAATAATATTGATTGCTCGGGCACTGACACGAGTGCTTTCCTCAACAATCCATCTTACTGTTTTACTCGCATTGCTATAAGAGGCATTGAGGCCAAAGCTGTAGGCATCATTATCGGTTATTGTACCTTGGAGAGTATAGCTAGAGTTTGAAAGAATATCAGCCGACAACAACAAATCATTAGTGGCATTGTATTGATTAAATGTAGCCGTATCTTGAATGATGGGTGCCTTGGTGCTATCTTCGGTGATATTATCCCATGTAAAAGAAATACTGGCTTCTATACCAGGTCCAAGATCAGTGTCCTTAGCGACAGTGGGAACAAGGTTTTGTACCGCAGCAACCGTACCAATATTTTCATTGAGGACAGTATTTTCTACAAATTTATCAAAATCTCTTACTGTTTCTACAATGCGTAAATCAATATCATGAGAATTTATATTTTTTATCTGGTGAAAATCTGTATTTTTTAAGGTTTGAGCATCATTTATCTTGAGCACTTCATCATCGTTATAAAAAACAGAAAGAGAAATAAATAAGTTTTCATTAAAATAGGCCGCTTCGCTATCCCAGCTAAGAGACAATGTCCTATCCACTTGATTCCTCAAAACCGCAATATTAGGAACAAAAGTTACTGGACCAAGATTTTCACCTGCCATTTCTCTTATCTCTACTGGTGGTTTGCAGCCTATGATAGACAAAATAACGATCACAAAATAAATGTTAAATAATTTCATTTTTATAGCTCCTCACTTTCTTAGAGTTAGATAAGTGATAGATGCGTTATAATAATGAATAATTCAAGCTATTGAGAGAAAAAATATATAATATATTTATATAAAAAAATAATATAATGTATATTATTTAGTAAAAACTAATGGGTGTTGAAGTTTCTGTAAGATTATTTTTATCTACACCAAGTTGCCCACTAGAATTATCACCCCATACATAAAGGTTCGCTGAACTATCTAGTGCCATACTAAATTTATCACCAGCAGCAATATCAATGACTGTCACTCCATTGAGTATCCTTACAAAGTGGGTTCTCGCAATGTTTGTGCCATCGCCTAGCTGCCCCTTATCATTGAGTCCAACAGTATACAAGCTACCATCAGAGAGCAAGATTAATAGATGATCCACACCTGCAGCCATATCAACAACATTCAAACTACGAATACTAAGACTAATCAGTGCTGGAGATGTCCATAGTGCAGGTGAAGTCATGCCCAAACCATCACCAATTCTTTTTACTTTATTGGTACTATCCAGTACGGCATAATACGTATTACTGCCCACTATTCCTACATAGTTACTTGAAGATCCACTTCCAGTCGCATTAAACGCTTTTACTGAATTGTCTCCAAATACTTTGCTATCTTGACCTCGTATGAAAAGAGCGCCATCGGCGATACCGCCACTACTACCCTTCGTAATAAAAGCACTGGTATTGAGATTAACAGCAACATCTTTTTTTTCCGTTAATGTTGCCCCACCTGAAGTTATGCGTGTTCCATAGGCTGTTGGAAGTCCTGCATAATACCTTGCACTTCCATTAAAAACTTGCTTATTATTATTTTCAGCAATTGCATAAGAATACTCATTTCCGCTAGTTGCGAGAAAACGATAAGGAGCATTGCCTGATGAAATTCCTATAGGATAAGTCTGACTTGAAAACAAGAAAGAATCAAGATCAGTGTTGTCCGTTCTTCTTGTAGAACCGGTGGTATAAGATGTGACAAAATAAGGGTTATATGAGTTGGTAAAGGCGCTAGCCAGTAATACATGGGCAACCCAGTTTCTACCTGCATAGATAGTTTTTACATCTTGAGGACCGCTGGTATTTTCAATAATAGAACGTGAACCTGTAACATCAAAAGTTTCTATACTAGGTCCTAAACCAGCTCTTTCATTCAGATCACCCCAACTTAAAAAGCTATGTTTTTGACCAGGAACGGGCGTGGCATACATTGCATAAGCGGCTTTGTTACCAGCAGCAATGAGCGATAAACGATTCCCATAATCCACAGGAACGCCAGCGTTGGTCGTGCTTGCAGAACCGTCGCCAAATTTGTAGCTATTCTGATATTTAAGCGGAGAAGAAGGAGGAGAATTGATAGTAATAGCGCCAGAAAGATTATATTGTAAAGTACTAGTTGTGCCATCTTTGTGTGTTTTTGTTAAAATAAAAATACTACCATCAGGAATAGAAAGGCCTCTAGGTATTAAGTTAGTTGCTGTAATACCCGTTCCAGCAGATTTCACTATTGGTTTCAAGCCCAACTGTTTTATACCAATAGAATAGTTAATATTAGTCAGTGAAGCAGTGTCGTTAAGTCTAGTTATATTAAAATCAATATCAGGAGTAGCCGGCAATTTCTTTAATGCATAGCTTGCATTAGCAAGAGAGACAAAATCAATATCCAATGCTTCTTCTACAAAATTATCTATTGGTGCTTGATGGAATATAAAACTAGGATAATTGGGCCTGTCATAATAAAATCTTAGAGACCAATCAACGGTATCACTTCCCATCAAAAATACCGAATAAGGTATATTTTGATTAAGGGTAGATATCCCCGTACCAGTAGGTATGGTAAGAGTATCTCTAAAGCCAACCACCCCTTCTACTCCTAAACGCAGGGTTGTCGCAGAAGCACTGGCATTAGCAGCATCGATAGAGATGGATACTTCTGCAGCAACATTATCAAAACTAGGCGTATTGACGGTTAAGTTAGAAATTATCCATTCTGTTGGTTTTTCGTATGTTATAGTATGGTCATGATCGGAACCAAAACTATAAGCGAGTCTGTATTGGCTATAAGCACCTGTAGGTAAGCTCGTTGATAAAGGAGTTTGTCTAGCATAAATATTCTGAGTTCTTCCTTGGCTAACATAAATAGGGAAAGAAGGAGTAGGAGCCTGTGAACCATTACTCATAGTTACATCTATATTAGAAGGCGCTATTGTCACTCCATTGTCACTATAAGGTGGCAATGTTTGCGGTAAACCGTCAAAATATTGGTAGGTATAAGGATACATAACGATTCCTACAGAATTTGCGGTATCTAATAATGTGGTTGGTAAACCTATTGTCAGAAAGCTCTTGACATTAACAGTGTCAGAACGGACACTAAAATAATAATTTTTTGTTGCATCAAAGGCTATACTAGTAGGAGTCTCTGTAACGGTGTTTCCAGCAGTCACGCCACTGGCAGGATAGGTATGAGCCCAAACCGGTGTAGTACTACCTTGCTCAAAAATCTCGGCAACCATATCACCATCAGGGCTATTCCCTGCTCCAACTGTCCCAGCGGTACCAACAGAATAATCCCAGCTGATTGTGAGATTTGAAGAAGACGTTGGTGCCGCACCAAGGTTAAATGTATCTTGTCGTTCTATTTGTGCAGATGCGGGTACTATTAAACCATTGATAACATTAATTACCCGTACACTGACACGAGTAGTTTCCCCTGTCCTCCACCTAATTTTTTTATCGGGACTACTATAAGAAGCGTTTAAGCCAAAACTATAAGGATTATTATCGGTGATCTTTTCCTCTAGCATATAGCTGGATGAGAACGGCACACTAGTCGTTTTTAGTAGAGCATTGACGGCATCGTACTGATTAAATGCAATCTCATCTTGAATAACAGGGCTATTGGTACTATCTTTTGTGACAGAATCCCATGTAAAAGAAAAACTTGCATCTATTGAAGCGGTTAAATCATTGTCATTACTTACAGAGGCGACGACATTTTCTGCCGCAAGAACGGTACCAATCTTTTTATCAAAAACAGGCGTACTAACAAATTCGTTAAAATTTCTCACCGTTTCTACAACACGTAGATCTATATCACCCGAAGAAATATTATCTATTTGATAAGAATTTGTATTTTGTAGAATCTTGAAATCATCTATTTTAAGTACTTCTTCGTCTCCGTTAAAAATACTAAGAGAGTTAAATAAATTATCATTAAGATTGCTTGACGCAGTATCCCAGCTCAGAGATAATGTTCTATTCATCTGATCTCTTAAAATAGAAAGACCTGGTACAAAAGTTATTGGCTCAAGTTTAGGACCTACTTCTTTTATTTCTACAGGAGGTTTGCATCCCGCCATAAATAAAAGAATAAGCAAAACAATAATACTTTGTAATCTCATTTTTATTAGTCCTAAGTTCTATTTGATTTCAACCAAATAGTCTAATTATATAATCAAGATTAAATATTTAGACTACAGAGAAAAATAATTTTATAAACATATCTCTAGAACTATACGGTAAAATTAAGAATATAACAATATGATCTTTTTAATTTTACCTTTTAAATGTATAACATCTTTACCAAAATTGTATGGGGCTATGGTTTTCTGCAAGATAGTCTTTATCTATGCCAAGCTCACCAGTAGAATTATCACCCCATGTATGCAGGTTACCTGTATTATCTAGTGCCACACTAAATTTATTACCCGCAGCAATATCAACAATTGTCAAGCTATTCAATATTTGCACAAAACTGGTTTTTGCAATTGTCGTGCCATCCCCTAGCTGACCTTTGTCATTGAGTCCCATCGCATACAAGCTACCATCAGAAAGCAAGACCAATAAATGATCAATACCTGCAGCCATATCGACAATTTTTAATCCCGTACTACCCACACTGACACGAGGAGGTAAACCCATGATTTCTACAGGAGCAGTCCAAAGAGAAGATGCCGTGAGACCCAAGCCTTGACCAATTCGCCATAGTTTATTATCGTCGTCTAATACGGCGTAATAACTACCATTACCCACTATTCCTATGTATTTCTTTCCAGTGCCACTACCATTATTATTAAATACTTTTTTGCCCGATGAACCAAATATTTTTTGATCTGTACCTCGGATATAAAGCAAGCCATCTTGAGCTGCTGACATAGCATTTCTGGTGATGAAGGCGCTTGTATTTGCATTGATAGCAATATCTCTCTTTTCGGTTTGTGCCGCTTTAGCTGTGAGCTGAGTTCCGTAAGAATCTAAGAATTTTAAATAATTTCCCCCCGCAAAGATATGAGGTGGATTAGGATTATTACCAAGTCCATAGCTATTCATAGCTCCTCCGCCAAGCGCTAAAAATCGATTGTGGGTACTACCTGATGAGATTCCAATGGGTAAGAATAGGCTTGTTCCTAGTTGTTTATTTTGTCTCACGTTATCAAAAGAGGTTGCAAAGGAATTTCCAGCTATACCTTCATCTATCAAAACTGAAACCCATCTATTACCTGCGTAGATGTTTTTTGTCTCCTGAGCACTGCTGAGAGATTCAATAACAGAACGAGAATCAGCAAAATCAAAATATTCAATACTTGGTCCTAAGCCCTCTCTTTCACTCAGACTTCCCCAACTCAAAAAGCTATATTCCTCTCCTGAAGTTGGCGTAGTATAAAGTGCATAAGCGGCTTTGTCACCTGTAGCAATGAGTGAGAATCTATCTTCATAACTCACAGGGACGCCATTATTGACACGGTTAGTGTTCATTGAACCCAATTTGTAACTGCCCTGATATTTTACGGATAGGATAGGCAGGCTAAGGCTGACGGCATGATCTAGATGATAATCTAAAGAAGTTGTCGCTCCTGTTTTATGTGTTTTTACTACAGTGAAAACGCTACCACTGGCAAGACTATAAGAGCTAAACATAAAGTTGGATGCACTGATACCAGTTCCTGGAGATTTTATTTGAGCTTTGAAACCTAGTTGGTTTAAGCCAACAGAATTCTCTATCGCACTAATGGCGATGTTGCTACTATCAAGTATTTCAAAAGAATTATTAGGATTGCCTAGAGGATCAAGCTTATAAGTAGTATTCGTAGGAGAGATAAAAGTAATATCCAGTGCGGCTGGCACCAAATTGTCTATTTCTTCTGAATGAAATAATAGACTAGGATAATTGGGCCTATCATAATAAAAATCCAAAGCCCAATCAACAGAATCATTACTCGCTCTAAATGAGTTATAAGATATATCTTCTGATACTGAGTTTGTACCTGTGGCTAGGCTGATATCGTTAAGATTACCAGTGAAGCCATCTATGTCTAAACGTACTACTTCTGTTGCGGTACTCTCATTATTAGCATTTATGGTGAGAGAGACATTACTGCTAGTATTATTAAATATTGGCGGGGATACACTGAAGTTTGAAACAATCCATGCCACCGGTTTTTCATATCTCAATAAATGAGCATGACCTGCACCAACACTATAAGTAAGATTATATGTGCTAATAGCATTTGTTAGTGGAGTGATTCCTGGTGTATATTTTTCGCGAATAATATTTTCTGTTCTTCCTTCGCTCCAATTAATAATCGCGGGTGTGGATGTACCATTATTCTCCATAAAGGCGGTGACTGTAGGAAGAATAGTCACACCATTTTGAGCATAATCAGGCAATTTCAGAGGTAAGCCGTCAAAAAATTGATACGTCTCGTCAGTGCTTACTATTCCCACAGCCTCGGATGTATCCAGCAAGGTTGATGGAAAAGTACTGGTTCTAAAGCTCTCTACAGAAGTAGAATCAGAAGAGACTACGGCATAGTAACTTTTATCCGCAGACAGGGCTGTAGGAGGCACTGTTAATTTACCTGCTACACCAGCGGTCGCAGCAGTAGGAAGTGGTGTGATATTATAGCTATAAACAGCAGTATCTGTAGCGCCTTCATAAATAGTTACAGTGGGATTGGGATCGGCAATCGCTCCTGTTCCTGAACCTGTAGAATATGTCCAACCAATTTCAAGGTTTGTCCAAGATGGTAGGCTTGTAGTGGGACTTAGATCAAATGTATCAACTCTTGTTATACTCACGGATGCAGGTACAATTAAACCAGAAATAAGATTAATTGCGTGCACACTAACACGAGGCGTTTCTTCTGTTGTCCATCGAACAGTCTTGTCTGCATTGCTATAAGAGGCATTTAAACCGAAGCTATAAGAGTTATTATCGGTTATATCGTTCTGTAGTGTGTAGCCTGATGATGACAAGACGTCAACCGAGAACAATAGATTGTTAAAGGAATCGTATTGATTGAATGTACTCTGGTCTTGAATGACAGGAGTATGGGTGCTATCTTCAGTGACGGAATCCCATGTAAAAGAGAAGTTTGCTTCTATTCCAGAACTTGGATCTCTATCGGCTGTGGCAGTGGGAACAAGATTTTTCGCAGCAAGGACAACACCTATCTTTTCATCAAAAATAGTATTCTCAACAAAATTACTAAAATTGCGAACGGTTTCTACTACACGTAATTCAATCGTATCCGAAGAAGAAATATTTTTCATTTGATAAGAAGTGATATTTTTAAAAGTCTCAAAGTCATCTATTTTCAATAGTTCCTTCTCACCACTATAAATAGCAAAAGAGCTAAAGAGATTATCATTTGAAGCAGTTACCTTTGCGTTGGGTATCCAATTCAAAGATAGTGTTCTATCCATCTGATTTCTCAAAGCATAAACATCAGAGAAAAAACTTACTGGCTCGATACTATCTATCATTTTAATTTCTACAGCAGGTCTACAACCCAGAATAAAAAAAAGAAGAAAACCGATATGAAATAGCTTCATTTTATATAAAGACCTTTGTCCGTGGTATCAATGGTTATGAAATTTATTATATGGCAATATAGTTATTATACGGTAACACATTCATGATAACAATATTACCTTTTTCTTTAGATGCGTTTTTATTGTATTGTGAAATCAAAAATAGGCTATTTATTACGTGTGAGCATAGCTTTTCTTCTGTACTCTTCATATAAAGGAGAGCATGCAATATCTTTGCAAAAACGTTTACCATCAACATAATAACCAGCGGTCGGCTGAAGATTAATTACCTCTTTTTGCCAATAATTATTAAAATGGCGCATGAGAATTTCTCGCGTATATTTTGCAAGTATCGCTGCCGCCGCAACCTGAGGGAATTGGCTTTCTGATCTCACAATAAAACGCATTTGTTTATTGTCATAAATATAATGCGAACACAAAGAATTTTCCATTAAAATCTCAATTTTTGTATTATTTTCACCATAAAGAATATCGGCTAAACTCAGGCATTGCTCAGCGTAATAGCGCCGTCCCCCTTGCCTATCAATAACAATGTCGTTACTGCGTTCAAGTGCATATAGCAATAATGGCTGATAAAATTTTTGTACGCAAGTCGCTTTATTCTGGTATAAATCAAGGCTACGATTCAGCTGCAAGGCGCTCACAACATTTAACGCAAGCTTGCACGCACCAAATTGACGTAACAGTTGCTGGGCGGTGTCTTCCACTTCTTTTACAAGCACAGAATCATCAAGAGGAAGCATTATGTGTGAAAGTTGCGCCAACCAAGGGGCTTGAAAATCGGGTGAGTTTAAGTCGATATGAATCTCACCTAAAAGAGTAGTGAGCCAATCTTCAATGCTTGTGGGTAATCGCTCGTAAGCCCAGTAAAATAAAATGAGGGCGGTTCGTTCTAATTGATGTAAGGAAGCACGATGCCCTTTATAAATCGTCTTGCTATCTTTGAGCGTAAAAATGGACGGAGGCTCGTGCACATACCCTTGAGGCAATAAAGCAGAGCCTATGCAGAGCGGACCAAGCAAAGGCCCTAGCCCCGCTTCGTCCAAACCCGCCAATAACATAGCGTTCTCGTTATCCACCTATAGGCTTTAATCGAGGCCAAGAACGTCTTGACATTGCTCCCACACCAAACTCATGGCTTGCGAACCGTCAATACTCAACAACATACCTTTCTTGCTATAATATTCTAACAAAGGCAAGGTATGCTTATAATAAACTTCTAGGCGAGTACTCACCTTTTCAACGGTGTCATCCGCTCTATGTTTAAGCACACCCTGACATAAGTCACAGATATTTTCAATTCTAGGCGGCTTATTGCTTAAATGATAGATCTCGCCACACTGACTACAACTACGTCGTCCTGTGATGCGATTGACCAGAATGGAATCATCCGTTTTGATTTCCAACACTTTGTCAATTTTTGCAAATGTATCCAAAGCCTCTGCCTGAAAAAGATTCCTAGGAAAACCATCTAAAATATAAGGCTCGCTGATGTCCGTTAAGATGTCTTTGACAACTTCAATAGTCAGTTCATCAGAAACAAGTTGACCGCTCGCCATAACGGCTTGCACTTGTTGACCTAAATCAGACTCTTTATCAAGTCCACGAAAAATATCTCCCGTGGACAAGTGCTTAAACTTTTTTTCATTGCTTAAGCGCGAAGCCAGCGACCCTTTTCCAGCACCTGGGGCGCCTAACAAAATAATATTCATTGTTGTTGTGTGCCTTTATTGCTTTTCTAATTGTAATGTTTTTGTAGGTACGTCACAGATTTCAGTCGGACCGAAATACTGTATACTTCCAGGCGAAATAAAGGCTGTTTCAACTTTAAGTTGTTCACGAATAGATTCTAAAAATTTGAACGGCTTGCCGTCTAACTCAACGAGAGCTTTACGAATAACAGGTTTAGGGCTACCGTGGCGTTGTTCCATATTCATCAACATCGTTGTCGGAATACCTCCGGCGACCCACTCCACAGGCGGCTTTTGCAGTTCTCTGATAGAAGCCATATAGCCTGTTTTGCCGTTTGCCATCAATAATGAAGCGACCAAGCCGAGGCTGTAGCAGTAGTTTGAATCAAAGTTCGTAGGGAAACCACAGCGACCTTCATAACCAAAGAAATGAGGCATGCCAGAAAATTTACCTTTGAATTTGGGGTTTGCCGTGACTTTTTCTTTGACCATGGCAAGAAGCATTTTTTCGGTTTCGATGAGAGACACTTGGACATTGCCGTGTGGATCTCTGTCGAGCAATAACTGCAATTGTATTTCTGTAGGCAAGCTATCGAAAACGCTTAATAAATCACCAGAAAGAACACCACGCATATGAGTGATTTTCTCGTTATTATTGGTCATTTTGCTTAAGATGGCTTCGTCATGCGCCAAAACATCGTTGAGCTTATCAATAAGAACTTTAATTTGAGGAATGAATTCAATCAATCCTTCGGGAATCAGCACAAGACCGAAATTATCGCCATTAATAGATCGTTTCACAACAGAATCAGCGATGTCATCAACAATTTGCGCCAGAGTCATTTTCTTGGCGGCAACTTCTTCAGAAATAAGCGTCACATTGGGATGTGTTTGCAAAGCGCATTCTAAGGTGATATGAGAAGCACTGCGTCCCATCAATCTGACGAAATGCCAATATTTTTTACTGGAATTTGCGTCACGACCTATATTACCGACCAACTCCGAAAAGACTTTGGCTGCACTATCGAAACCAAAAGAGGCTTCTATCTCTTTTGTTTTAAGATCGCCGTCTATCGTTTTAGGGCAACCAATAACAGTGATACCATTACCCGCTGCTTTCGCTGCTTCTGCTAACAATGCGGCATTAGTATTGGAGTCATCGCCACCAATAATAACTATGCCTTTGATCTGATTTTTTTCGCAGTTTGCAAATGCTGTTGCAAATTGCTCAGCGCTTTCCAACTTCGTTCGTCCAGAACCAATAATATCAAAACCACCCGTATTACGAAATTTTTCTAATAATTCAGACGTTATTTCTATTTTTTTATCTTCGAGTATGCCGCTGGGGCCACCGAGGAATCCATACACTTTACAGTTTTTATTGATTTTTTTGAGTCCATCAAAAATTCCCGCAATCACATTGTGACCACCTGGAGCAGGACCACCCGACAAAATAATACCTATGTTGGCAGAGAAATCGAGCTTGTTACTGCCACGAAGAATCTCAATAACAGGTTGCCCAACAGTGTTAGGAAAGAGTTCTGTGATCTCTGCAACATGATCCATTGGTTGTGTCGCTTCTTTTTCGCCACACACTAAAGTTGAAAAATCGCCTTCTAGTACTTGCGGTACTTTAGGTTTGTATTGATAGCGTTCTTTTTGCAAAAGTGAATTTGTCATCTGATGAATAGCCCCCGAAAACATTAACTATTGTTATGTCATTTAATGTGAATATAATGTCTTAATAATAGCTTTAATAGCTAAAAAAATCTAGAAAAAAACACCATAAAAATAAAGCCCACAAATTTTCACAACAAAAAACTAGATACAGTGTTACAGTATTTTAAAGGTACTAAATAAGTTGATATCTCGTTCTGTTTTTTTTGTGTAAATAAAAAATGTCTGTTTCAATACTTTATTTTCAAATTGTTTAGTACATAATGGAGAGCATGACAAGCATTATCTTTAACTTTAATTTTTCACCGCACATTGAGTCTCTTTCAATATCCGCAAGAAAGAAAATACTCAAGGAAGGCATGCTTCCTTTGTTGCAAGAAATTAAAAAGGATGTGTCTCTTTCGTGCGCTTTGTACTTGAATTATTCCTTTCTTTTTGCGCTTGAAGATAAAAATGCAGGTATGCGTCCGCACATCAGCTCACTTGCGAAAGCAAATCGTATTTATGGGCTTTCAGGGATTCCGCACGAAGCTTTTCTGGGCATACGAGATATTGTCAGCACCAAAAATGCGCATGAAGAATACAACACCAAATTGAGTACAGATTACTTCAGCTCTCAGCCTAAAGGCCTTTATTACCCTGGAATTTATAACTCCAGCATTCAGGTAAAAAGTTGGATTTCACACAAAATTCAAACGATCTTCATCGATCACAAGCACATGCTTGAAAATAATTATAGCCTCAGTAGTTGCACTAAATTCCACTCTTTTTCTATGGGCGACTCGCAATTGCTTGCCGTGCCCTATTCCAACGATCTTGTCCGTGACGAAAATGATAACATCAGGGAAAATGCCGATATACTCGCTCGCATCAAAGACCTAGCAGCAGCTCAAGAAGACAGTGTCGTCACCTTGCATTTTGAGTTTAATTCCGCAACTAAAATGCTAAGCATAGAGCAGTTTAGAGAACTTGTAGCGTGCATCAAAGAACATCCCGATTTACAGTTGCGCAATCCCGCAGAACTTTTTGCAGAATCGCTCGCTTCTCTGAAATCTCTCCCCTCTTTGTACCTCAGTGCGCCTAGTCGCAGTTATAGAATGAAATGGTTGGAAATGCACCTCAATGCTAATAATAAAGAGCAGATCAAGACCGATTTAAAGGAAGCCTATCCAGGAAGTGAGTTGCAAGCCATCGTTGCTTCTTACGAAGGGCGCAAGATGCTCAAGGATTTTTTGCTCTTGTCTCAATTACCCAAAAAAACAAAGGCGAAAGCGAGCGCTCGCTTTGAAACAAATCTAAACAACTTGAGCAAGCATTCATTTTACTGGTATGCCCCCAATGGCGGTATTTATAATAGTACGCTGAGACATGAATTTTATGACCAATTCTGCGCTCTGCTCATGAAAATTTTAAAAGAAAATAACACGAAAAAAACGCACCGTTCGCTGGATAATGCCATCGTCCCTAATTCTAAGCAATACCTCGCGCGTCTTGATGCAATGGGTGGCGCTCTGACTCAATTGCTTGATTTAAAGTTGCATTTAAATTACGCTTGTACGCATCAAAATTATCCCGAATTATACAACGAAGAGCCACAGAAAGTTTCTATGGATAGAAGCTATTTTCAAGATATTATTGTTGATGGCGATTATGATTTAGAGCGGGGAATTTTAGCAAGTGATGGTCATGGAGCGTCGCATTCTTTTGCCTCTCAGCCTTACGAAAAAGGCAAAAAACCGCATACATTTCATTTAGACGACCCTAAAATCAAGCTCAATGAAAAAAACTATGCTTGGGAAATTAACAAAGAATACCACTTTGAAGAGCATCATATTGATGCAAAATATCATTTTCAAAACAAAACGCCCAAGTCCATTCAAAACATTTATTTAGGAATGCAACACGCTATTTCATTGCCTGATTATTCGCAGGAAAGTTGCCAGCTCTATGTTCATGACCATGAAAACAGCCAATTTTCCATCGATTTATCTAAAAATATTCAGGTGTATCATAATGTTTGCGCCTTAGAAATGAACCTTACAAAACAGAAAAATCGCCATCCTAGCATACGCAAGAAATTTTTTAAATGGTCTGTACCTATGACACTTGTTATTGAAAATATTTTTAGTACCTACTACAATATAAATAGCAAAAATATGATACAAGAACAGCAAGGCTTTTTAATCACCGCCTTGTCTCGCCAGAGTGACTTATACTCTGGTGATGAGCTGCGACTAGGAATTCAAATTCAACTAGCATAAGTGAGGAAGATTCCTATGCAAAAACCTAAAAAAAACTTATTTTCACTCCCAAAATCAACGGAATCTGAACTCGAAAGGCTCGTAGAAGAATATAAGATTCTCGATGAAAAAAATCATTCGGGAGTGCTAGAAGCTTACTTTAACCGTTACCGTTATGCTCTAGAAAACAAAGTCCCCATGAAAACATTCATTAAAACAGAAGAAGGAATGCTTGATGAATTATTCAATCATCTCGAGTTTAGAATAAAAAACAGAGATGAGAATAGAAATGAACAAATAGCTCAAGAGAAAGAAAAATCTGCTATCGATAAGATACTGGGTGAATATAAAAGTCAAATAAAACACTATCCTAAATTAAAACTTCCAGCCAACGCTTCTGATGAATTGGCCCATTTATTTGGGGGAATAAAACAGTTTCATGAACAGCATTGGGAAGAGTTTAAGGAAATTATATTGACGACGAGCTTGCCATCAGGCAGTACTTTGGCCCTTACTAGTATTGAGGACAAATTTCTTTCTTTTGTTTCTTCTCGCACTGATCAGCCCCCCTATGCTTTAGAACGCTACCTTAGAGTACTGAGAAGCAAGGGGACAAAAGAAGAGATTATTACTGAAAGTCAAAATGCCCTTAAAGATACCGCTTTTTTTCTCATAGAAATTCTCGATCAAGTTAATATTATTATTGATGCCAATCCAGAAAATATGGTGGCACGAGGTTTGGCAAGTGCCATTGAGACCATGCTCATGGATTTTAGAATTGCAAATTTTAAAAGAGCCAATATCTAAATTTATGAGCTTGTTTAAAAATGATGATTTCACTCATTTTTGCACTTTAAAAGGAAAATACAATTTATATTTGGTAGATTATATTCACTCGCAAAATTTTAACGCTGACAATTTATTGTTTCTGCCTGATATACAAGCCGCACGAGTTAAAGTAGCACTGAATAGCTATTATTTTATCGCAGACCCAGCTCAACAACGTTCAAATTCTGATATTGATAGATTATTTGAAGGTATTCAATTTTCTAGAAAATCTTTTTTTATGGGGTCTGACAGCGTGATCAAAAGATTGCAGAAAAAGCTGTCTCATCCTCACTTTTTCCTTAAAGAATATAGCCTGATGGAAGTTAATTTTCTTCAAGATAGAACTACGAAAAATCCGCTTCCCTTCCCCATTGTTCGCATTCAAAAAAAAGATATAGATAAATTAGCGCCTTTGAGCAAATTGTATTTGGAAGAAGAAACCTATCCCGGTCGCACTGTGTCTCACTCATTTGTGCAAAAACATATATTGAGACAAATTGAAAATTATTCTGTGTGGTCCATGATGGACAACAAAAAATGTGTGGCACAAATAGCGATCAACGCTTCTTCGCCCCACTTTAGGCAAATTGGTAGCGTCTACACTCTTGCTGAATACAGGGGTCGAGGTTTGGCGAGCATGTTGGTTGATTTCGTTATCGAAGACGGTAAAAAGCAGGGTCAAAAGACCATTTTATTTGTCAATAAAAGCAATCGTAATGCCATTGCATTGTATAAAAAATTAAGATTCAAAGAAATTGATTTGCTTACATCTTTAGAAACGCAATAGAATCTCTTAACGCAATGAGCCACTGCCGTGGAGTTTCTTTTGCTGATATCTTTTGGCTAATTTATTGATATTTTGCGTAAGAATATAGGCTATATCAAGCTGTAAAAGAGGCAATATTTCGTCAAAAAAGAGAGTAAAATTAGGCTGTAAATCTAAAAATGATTGGCCCAAAAGAGAAAGCTTGAGTGAGATTCTATCATAGAGTGCAATTTTTTCTTCTAGCGAATAATGATTCAGATAATTCTGCTCTTGTTCTCCAGAATCATTGTCCTTGTCTTGCGTAAGAATAAAAGAATGCTGCGGTAAATCTATGTCATGATAGTGGCAAAAACTGACACTATACCACATGATATCACCCAATTCATACACCAACTTTGTGCGAAATAAGGCGTCATTATCACCACGTAAATCTTTTTTAAACAGCTCACAAACCTCGCCGATTTCGCCTAAAAGACCCAAGCGACAACACATTTTTGCCTGCAAGCTATTTTGATAGACAGCCGTATTCAGAGCTTTCTGTTGATATTCTATCAATTTCATGCCTTAGTCCTCGCGGTTGATGTTCATTTGTGCTGCTATTATCTCAATGATTTTCTTTCTAGTGTCGCTATCAAGCTCTACAATTTTTCGTTTGACGATAAAGCGTATACGGCGCAACACTTGCGTGAATTTCTGGACAATATCATCGTTAAAAACAGAATTTTTCTCTTTGGCTAATACAAGGTTGGCTTCTTTGTCGTCATCTCTGATATTAATATCAAATTCAAAGGACATGGCCGGCGCCACATCAATAAAGACAGCGCAGTCGCTCAAAGGTAAATGGAGTTTTTCGTGCAAAACCTGTTGTAATCGCATGCTCAATTCATCACGATATTTTACATCTTCAATACGGCGATGACTGCTTATATTTTCATCAAATTCTTGATCTACGACCGTGGTATAATTCCATGGATTTTGTGATTCGTGTATCAGTTCGACAATATCTTTGTCTTCGTGGTTTTCATAGTAATTATAAAAATCCGCATCCGTCATCTGATAGAGATGGGCCGCGTCAATTTTTTTTCTTTGGAGATCTAGCCTAATCGCTTTACGCACAAGAGCGGTTGAAATGCTCACAGTTTTGTGCCAATAAACCGTTTTATACATCAGATATTTGGAAAAGAGAAGATGCTCTATAATCATAATTCCACTCGGCGGCAGGCTAAAACCGCTATCACCTGTGGCTATGGGTTGCATCTGCGAAATGATGAAATCAACATCTTGCAAACCATAGGGGACACCGCAAAAAAAGGCATCTCTATTGAGGTAATCCAATTTGTCAGGATCAAGCGAACCCGACAACAAATGGCGAAAAAAAGTAATTTGTTTCTCATTTTCCTTTTGGCTTTGCAAAGGAATATCCAAGTCGATAATGCTCTGCACCATGACAGCAGAACAGCCCACGTCCTTTTCTAAAATTGCTTTTAAACTGGTGTTAATAACGTATTCTCCAGACAGTTGTTCGTGCTCTTTGAGGTCATAGCCCACAAAAGAATGCGCATGGGGAAAATGGCCAATATCGTGCAACAAAGAGGCACTTAAAAAGGATTTCACGCCTTCGAGGGTAATATAATTGGGCAATTTATCTGAGTTACACAATGTTCGTATGATGCGTTTTGCGACATGAAATACGCCAAGACTGTGATTAAATCGTGTGTGAGTGGCTCCAGGATAGAGCAAAACCGCTGAGCCTAATTGCTTGAGACCATTGAGTCGCTGAAATACGGGGTGTGAGACCAGCTTCATCATAGCCGATGAGAAATAAATATGTTTCCATAAAGGATCTCGAATAGGCTGGTCATAGTGACGGTCTAAGTGTTCTAATATATCTTGACGCTGACACATATAATATATTAACTCAATTTCGTTCTACGATTAAACGGCGTAACTGGTCCATTTCTACCTGAAAATTATAATCATCAGACATCTTTGTTTTGACTTTTTTGATAGAATTATCGGCTGTGGTATGATCTTTTTTATTCAAACTTCTGGCAACTTCGCCCAAAGAAAGTTCCATTAATTCGTGAATGAAATAGGCACAAATATGCCGTGCCAAAGCTATAGTTTGCTGTCGTTTATCACCCATGATATCATCAACACTCACCAAACGGTTCTCTGAAACAATGGCAATGATATGCTTTGTCGTCAGTCTTTTGTCTTCTTTTATCGCTTCTAAAGCATTGGATTCATCTAAAACAGTTTGATCAATATAGGGATTTTCCAGTACTTCTGCATAACTCCAGATATTATCAAAGGCGCCAATGAGCGTTCTGACATTGTTATAATCAATTTGCGATAGTTTTGCGACAATTTTAGGGTCATAAGGAATGGGTGTATTATTTTTTTCGTACAATTTGATGCGATTTTCTATAATACCCTTTTGCGTGGTATAGTCTGGCGCATGAAGGTTGAGCACGCAGCCTTCACTAAAGCGGCTCGTGAGTCGTTCAGCCATTTCGTCTAAACGTGTGGGAGGCACATCGCAAGTAAAAACAAACCATTTATTTTGTGAACGATTAAAGTTGAAAACTTGGAACAAAAAATCTTCGAGTTTTTCACTTCTTTTCAGAGTATGAATGTCGTCGATAAGGCAAAAATCGAGCTCTTTAAAATAATTTTTGAGCGGTTCTAGCTTTTTAGATTTGACACATTCAAAATAAATATCGGTGAAACCAGAGGCTTGAAGGTATAAAAATTTGGAGTGAGGCCGTTCGGCTAGGGCATTGTGGGCTATGGCTTGCATTAAATGCGTCTTTCCCATACCCACAGGGCCATAAATGAAAAGACTTTTTTTCTCATCATTGGCAAAGCTTTTTGCTCGCTTAAAAGAATTCAAATTTTGACGAGAAGCGATGAAGTTGGGGAATGTTTTATCTGATTCTAAGGAGAGAGAATGTCGGTTTACAAGTCGCGCTATTTCAGAAAGTCGTTCATCTTCTACGGGCAGAATATGCGTTTTTCTCACCACTGGAGTCTCTTCAAATTCAGCAAGATCTTCTTCGCTATCATCGGCGATAAAGGCATCGGCTTGTATTTTGATCACTACGCCATCCACTTTTTTCTGCCATTGAGCATTTTCGTCACAACTGCGAATTTCTTTTAAAAGAGGATCCATAATAGATCTCAACTGCTTTTCCATGAAGCTACTTTGCACGATGAGCACAAGATCTTCGCCTTGCATCACTAGCTTTGTTCCTGTTTGAACAATACGAGTGTTGGTTCCGTCAAGGTTATTCAATGAGCTCACTAAAATATTCGATAAGTTGTCTGGCATAATTTTTAAAAACTTCTTTTAAGAAACAGAATAAAGTATGCGAGAAATAGGTATTTTTGCAAGACCAAATACCACTATTTTTTATAAACAAATAGGAAAGAGGACTATGATGATAAAATATATTATGCTCAAGCATTAATATAAGGATGGCTTCGTTGACTTTTGTTCTTCGTATTGAATGAAAAGTTCTATTTGTTTACTATTTAACGTATATTTTTGACTCATAAACATCAGATCATGGCCTGTTTGACTTAGGCTGTATTCATAGGAGATTAACGAGTAAAACTAACATTTTCTCTATGAATTTGAACAAAATACTCAATTGAAAAGCCTATGGAATTTTTTACAAGCAAAGACGGATTACACACCGCCAAAGAAAAAAAACAGTGGTTGCATTCTTCGTATAAACCTATGAAAGAAGCCGAAGACTATCTCGCCAGCTTGAAACCGCTACCAACAAATAAAACGATTATTGTTATGGATCTCGGTTTTGGCTATTTTTTCCAAGCGGTGAAAAAAGCCTATCCCAATCATAAAATCATTACCATTTTATTTTCACAAGAAGCCTACGATTTAACGACGCTTGAAATTTCTGATGCTCATATTGTCTATAAAAATGATAAGAACCTGAATAGCTTCATTTTGAAGGAACTAAAAGAGCATCATTTACCGCAATTAGAAATTATGGTTTGGCCCGCCATCACTAAAATTTTGACGCCCTTGTACGAAGAAATTTATAATGCACTGTTGGCAACGCTTACATTGCTTAAGCAAAATATTTATACGACCAATGGTTTTGGTCAACGCTGGTTTAATAATACGGTTAAAAACATCTATCACAGACCCGTATTCCTTCAATTGACAGGTGATTCAAAGTGGCGTGCCATTGCCATCGTTGCCTCAGGACCAAGCCTGCAAAAATCATTGCCTTGGTTGGCGGAAAATCAAGCCAAGCTAGATATTCTGTGTTTGCCCTCTGCCTTTGAAGCCTTATGCGAATGGGGCATTTCTCCCGATTATATTATTTCTACGGATGCAGGATATTGGGCAAAACGCCATCTGGACAGAGTGATGAAGCAGGACGAAAAATCAGGCAAATCACCCCTTGTTATTGCCCCTTTATTGGCAGCTCTACCGCCCCACTTGGACGCACAAATCCCCTTTGCAACATCAAATCAGCTCGACTATTTCCTTATGAAAATGCTCAAATGGCCGCTGCCTTTCATCGCAGAAAAAGGAACAGTGCTCGCCACAGCCATAGAATGGTGCCACCTGCAAAAGTACAACAAAATCATTTCTTTTGGCTTTGATCTTTGTTTTGACGACCTCAAATCTCATGTTATCCCTTCGACTTCTTACAATATTCTTGCGCAAAGGAGCGAAAAGCTCGCTCCCTTAATGAACCATTTTTATGACTTCAAATACCATTATGACGCGCAGAACACCAAAGAAAATCCCATGCAAATTTATGCCCGCTGGTTCAACCAAGAAAGCTATTTTAAGCAAATGTGCTACCGCTACTCGCCGTCGCACGTAGAAATACAAAACTTCACCAATATTTATGACACAAGCGATCTCAGTCAATTCCTTGCACAAAAATCGCAACCCAGCATTGAGCCTTTACCTTATGATAGTCAGAATTTTCGCCAGAATATATTACTGAAAACCCTCGATTATTTTGTCAGCACCAAGCTCAATGAAAGCCTGCCCGAATTGCTTTATTTTTTGAACACAGACAAATATTTGAGCGCTCAAAAAATAGCCGATGACAAGCAACGCAAGCAAGAAGAAAATCGCACAGAAGAACAAGTGAAAAGTTATTTAATTGATTTAAAAAATGACTTAATTGCGAGCAAATCTGATGGCTGATCTTCAGGATAATAATACGTGGCGAGCCAATATTCAGGCATTCCAAAACAAACAGCCTTTGCCATGGGATGACTTGACTTTACCCCAAAGCACCAACTCAAAATGGGATTTTTCGTTAGCAAAAAGTCGCAAAAATACTGACAGTATGAGCTTGCACGTCGTCTATGAAAATAAGCAATTGTGGTTTAATTCGCGCTTTGATCCAGTAGCAGAAGCTCAACAACGCTCTGTCAAATTTGCCGAAAGCAATACAATTTTATGTCTCGGTTGGCAAGCCCCTTATTTGTGGGAATGCCTGCTCAAAGCGGGCAAAAAGGTGATAGTATTAGAATACGATCTTGACTATTTATCGGGCTTATTGGCTCTCTATGACTTTCGTGATTGCCTCACTTCATCTCAATTCATTGTCCTCGTTGCGCCCCAAATCAATGAGCTGATAGAGAAAGGATTTCGTTGTATAACGGAAATCGCACCTGCATTATTTCTCAGTCCTGTCGCCATTCTCCCCAACGAAGCGAGAAAAGAATGCCAGCCTTATCCCTATCACATATTATTAGGCACACTGCAGAGCATTTGTAAAAGCATTGAGACCGATTTACAAACACAGGCCAAACTCGCTCCCCGTTGGCACAATAATATGTTGCTTAATTTACAGTCGGAGTACGTCGCTCAAAGCAGTCCGCCGCCGCCGTGCACACAGCAAATCATACACTTGATTGCCGCTGGGCCTTCCTTGGAAATGAGCGTCAACGAACTGAGTTCCGATGACTATATTATTTGCAGTGATACGGCTTATCCGCTCTTGGTGCAAAAAAATATTATACCAAAAATCGTCCTTTCTATCGACTCGCAATTGTACAGCTATCATCACTACCTTTATGCCCGCCAAAACTTCAAAAACAAGCCGTCGCAATCGCCCTATTTTTGCCTCGATATGGGAATCACACCCAGCCTTTTAAGCAGCTTAGCGCAAATGGGTCGCTATGGTTTTCTCACCAGCCCTCACCCTTTGATGCAGTATTTTCACCGTTCGTCCAAGGTCGTTTCTGGCGGAAGTGTGATGCATACGGCTTTGCTCCTCGCCAATTATCTCAACGCCCCAAAGGTCAAGATTCATGGCATGGATATGGCTTATTACAAGACGCAAACCTACGCTAGAGAGAGCTATCTTTATCCCTATTTCACAGCCCAGAGCAATAAATTTTTGAACTTAGAACAACAAATGTTTGAGTTTTATGAAGCGCAATTGGATAAGCAACAACTCAGACTTGACCCAAAAGGGCAGTGGATTGCACACATCATTACAGCGAAGCAGCAACAATATAGGCATGAAATGCACGCCTTGCTCAAAAAAATGGGCTGCAGCATTGATTTTTCGCACGAAGAACTCATTCCCACGTTTGAAATCACGCTCAACAAGATCAATCTAGACGATTTTTTACTACCACAATTTCATATAAAAGCTAAAAAATGGCGTGAGTATAAAAGTCTTTTGGAGCAGTTGCTTGAACAATGGCGAAATTTTGTACAAAGCGACGAATCTGCCAATCTCGAAAGGTTTACAGCAAGCTTGAGCTCCAGCCATTGCGCTCTCTGGCAAAGCATTTTACCGCTCCTCACCCATTACTTAGAAAGTGGACTGAATACGACAGAGGCACTCGTCGAAATCGTGGGTGACACAAAAATAAATTTGATAGCAACATCGTGAAAATAGTGCGAACTGTTGAAAGAGGCTAGCTTTTTTTGATATTTTCGGTTATAATTTTAGAAAAAGAAAACGATGACAAAGAATATTCCGTGGTTAAATAATTTCATTAATTTAATGAAAAGCAAACAGATTCGCAATGAGTTTGTTTTTCGATGCGTCTTAATTTTTAGCGTCGTTTTTTTGAGTCTTGCGGTCACGAATTTCAGTGAAATCTTCCAATATATTTTTGAAGTCAAGCCGTATCAGGAAGGCGATATCGTCAAGAATGATTTCTACACCCCCAAAAAGCTTGTATTTAAACGGCAAAATTCTGAAAATTTATTCTTTGATGAAGATTTTGTCGAGCTCAACATTCCCCCCATTTATACCTTTTATAATGGTAGCAATCCTCTAAATTCATTGGAAAATGCTCAGCCCAATTCGTTGGAAGAATATTTTCTTAACACCGTGAATACCTTTGACGGTGATATTTCTTTACAAGAGATTTCACTCACTATCTTCAAAGAATTACTTTCACAAGGGATATTTCCTGCCTCAGATCAACTGGCACGCTCGCTAAGCCAAAACTTCGTTTTGAACAAAGATGGCATACATCAGACAATCAAAGCAGATGAATTAATCACGAAAGATAATTTGGGTCAAATCATTACAGACAAGCTCGTTCTTTTCCCAGAAATTAGCAGTGACTATAGAGACATTATTGTCAATTTTGCCAAAATATTTCTTGACAGCAATGTCTATTATGATGCGAGTCTGACAAAAGAACTTCGTACATCATTTAGACAGCAGATTGAAGCAAGAAATAGCATAGAATACGCGGCAAACAGCCGATTTTTGAAGAAAGATAGGCAAATATCAAGTAATGACAGTCAGATGATAGCCTCTTTGTCTTTGTTTGATCTGTTGCAATTAGATTTTGTTTTTCCATTGATATTGGGGCTTATCGCTATTATATTTCTTTATGGCGTCTTCACCAAAATTTTCCTGCCTAATTACCTTGTCAAAACAACATCTGCCAGAAAAAATATGAGCATTGTCGGCTTTGCTTTATTGCTCTATGTTCTCGGTCGAGAGCTGATTCCCGACCCCCACCTCAACAAACTTTTCCTCACATCATTTATGTTGATTATTTTTTATGTCTATCCTAAGCGCATAAATGTCATTTTATTTAGCCTCATTGGTATACTTGTTGTTTTCTTCACTGTTTTTAACATCAACGAGGCACTGTATTTTTTCAGTCTATTTTTGAGCATAGTCCTCCTTTCGGATAAAGTTCACACCCGCATGCAAATTTTGTTACACGCCTTCATCGTCAGTTTTATTACTGAAATGCTCTATTTGATTTTGGTGCCTACGCAAGCGGATGGTTTTTTGAAAGAAATATATCACATTGTCATCATCTTTGCCGTTGTCAGTATGGTCATCTTCATATCGCTTCCCATATTAGAAAGCCTATTGCGTTTGGCAACACCGTTTAAATTGTTAGAATTATCCAACATCAACTCGCCTGTGCTGATCAATTTGCTCGAAAGAGCGCCGGGTACCTACACCCATTCTCTGCAAGTCGCCAATTTATCCGAAGAATTGGCCAAAGCCATAGGCGCAAACTCGCTGTTATGTCGTGTCGCCTCCTATTATCATGACATAGGCAAGATAGATAATAGCCAGTATTTTATAGAGAATCAGCAAGGTCATAATCCGCACAATGACATAGAGCCCAACTTATCAGCAGCCATCATTAAATCTCACGTCAAGCTGGGTGTTGAGAAAGCCAATAAGATTAAGCTCCCCCATAATTTAATTAAAATAATTCAACAGCACCACGGCGACAGCGTCATTCGATTTTTTTATGCAAAAGCAAAAGAAAAAAACAGCAATGTCAACCTCATTGATTATGCTTATCCTGGCCCCAAACCGCAGACGATAGAAGCGGGCATAGTGTTGCTTGCCGATAGCGTAGAAGCGGCTACCCGTTCACTCGAAAAACCAACTTACGCTACCCTCGAAGATTTCATTGAAAAGCTGCTCAACGACATTTATCGTTCAGATCAACTCGATGAATGCGATATGACCTTTAGAGATTTGGCCTTGGCAAAAAAAATATTTTCCGAAAGGCTTGCGAGCTTTCATCATTCACGTATTAAATATCCTGATCAAAAAGAAAAGTAATATGATTGAAAACATTGTATAATATGATGTTCTATGAATAATATAATTTGTAACTCTACGGATGATGTTCAACTCGATTTTAATGAAAGTGTCGTTGTAGAATTATTGGAAAAATTATGTCTTATATTAAATATAAGCAACAAAGAAATAGAAATTACATTATGTACGGACGAGCTCATCACCTACCTCAATGAAAATTATAAGAATAAAAAAGGAGTAACGGATATACTTAGTTTTACATACGACTCAGATGATTTCCCGCAGGGTGAAAGTGAATTTGTGCATTTAGGTGAATTATATCTGAGTATACCTGCCGTAAAACAAAATTGTATTAATCACAATGTCATCTTTGAAGATGAAATAAAGCGCCTCATTATCCATGGTGTGCTCCATTTGCAAAAACATACACATGCAAGTTATCAAAATACAGAACCGATGTTAATCAAACAAGAAGAATTATTAGAAAAAGTGAAAAATATTAGAATAAAATGAGTGATGGAAAAATAAAAATTTTATTGAAATCATTATTGAGTCGAAGCCAGAACGAGCCTCCACTCAGCGATTTAGAACAAAAAGAACAAGATAATATGATAGACGGTGTCAGGCGTTTGTCAGAAAAAACAGCCAAAGAGGTCATGGTTCCGCGCGTCGATGTCACCGCCTTGCCCCACACCACTCCTATGGAAGAGGTATTGGAAACCGTCATCGCATCGGGTTTCTCTCGCTTGCCTGTTTATAGCGAAACCATAGATAATCTCAGCGGAGTTCTCTACGTAAAAGATCTTTTTGAAGCCTTTTATAAGAACGCAGACCTCAATCTTAACAATTTATTGCACGCTCCCTACTTCGTTCCCGAAAGTATTAAGCTCGATATTTTATTGCGTGAACTCAAAAAAAGAAAAACACATATAGCCATTACCGTTGATGAATACGGCGGATTTTCAGGCATAGTTTCCATGGAAGACATCGTTGAAGAAATTATAGGCGATGTACAAGACGAGTTTGACAAAGAAGAAGAAGAAGAAATTGTCCGTTCGGGTGAAAACG
The DNA here is from genome assembly GCA_964425555.1 of uncultured Spirochaetales bacterium. GTDB lineage: Bacteria > Spirochaetota > Spirochaetia > SP-2023 > CAYRNA01 > CAYRNA01. The sequence continues at coordinate 27,594 of CAYRNA010000001.1, read as the reverse complement.
CATTTTTTTGTGATGCAAGAGTCAGTTTAGACGATTTCAACGAAATTGTAGGAACAGACATTGATGAAGATGTTGAAACTCTCGGTGGTTTTCTCTTTGATCTTTTGGGCAAAATCCCTACTCGATTTGAACGTATAGAATACCAAAACTTAGTCTTCATCATCCAGTCTATGAATGGAAATAAAATTGAACGAGTTCGTGTTTTAGTTGAAAAAACATATTCTGAAAATAACTCTTAGAGGTTACAAATTATGTTAAGCATAGTGCTTGCCCTATTATTCTCAGTCTCTTTATCCAACTTATATGGACAGAATGAAATCAGTAATAGTACATTGCTGGAACAGGCGCAAAGTTTCTCTGATAAAAAAGAATATGTCAAAGCCATCACGTCTTTACAGCAGGCCATTTATCAGAACCCCAATTTCAATTTAGCAAAGCTAGAACTGGCCAATGTCTATTACAAGACAGGTCAATACCCTCTTGCCCTAGCAAGTATCAATATGGTACCTATCACCAATGCCTCATCCATAGATCTTTATGTCTTGCACGCAAAAATTAACCTTGCAAATCAAAATTATGCTGTAGCCGATACCATTATTAATGCGCTATTAGTGAATTATAGCAACAGTGGTGTGGGCGATAAACTGCGTGCCTTATCTTTTATGTTGCAAGGAAAAATGAGATCTGCAGAGATTATTCTATTAGAACTTAAAAATATTTTTGTTGATGACAGGCAGATACTTATAATGTTGACTATTTTGTATTCACTCAAGAAAGAAGATAGCTTACGGCGACAAGAAACGCTAGAAACATTAGCAAGAGTTGCCCCCTATGATAGAACGATGAATCAACTGCTTGCCAATTATAATAACGAAATAAATAGTCTGGATTTAGCAGCCAGTAATTACAAATTATTACTGATTCAGAATGAAAATGTCGCTTATAATTTAGAACAATTAGCTTTCATTGCCTTGAAAGAAGGCAAATACGATGAAGCTCAACAATTATTTACACGTATTTTTAATTATCAGCCGAATGAACAGACCATACTTGGACTCTTTTATACTTATTTAGCGAATGATCAGGTCGATTTTGGTTTAGACGTATTAGAACAAACACAAAACCAATTTAAAACAGAAGATGATTTTAATTGGTTCTATGGTTATTTTTTAAATAAATTTACTAATATGGATAATCCCAAGCGACTAGTAACGGCTAATATGCACCTCGATCTGAGTGAATCTTATGTTAATCAGGGCAATCTCAAACTCGCCATCAAAGAATCTAAAGTTGCACGAAGATTGGCCCCTTATGATAACAATATCATGCAAAGATACGCTGATATTTATGCCCAGAGTGGCTATACAGATTTTTCTCTTTATATCTGGGATGAGTTAGAAAAGAATGGCGTTCAAGCTACTGAAAAAGTGAAACGAAGACGTTGGAGACTCAATGAAAATAAACGAAAAAATACGCCTTGGCTTGATCTCCAATTGCCTGTTGTCCTTGCTCCTGATTTCCCTATTAATGTCAGTTTCTACGTGAAAAAAAATGACAGAATTGTCTTAGAAGCCATACATCCAGAATTATTGATTGATTTCTCCAGTGACATATTAGATAGTTATAACTACATTAATGTCAGTAATAATTATAATATCACTCTTGAATCAGGTGCGGTTGCCAATATTGAAACTGCCATAGTCAAAGCACAAGCAGATAATTCTGACTTATTAGTTTGGTTGGAACCTGAATATTTATCTGAGTATATTACTTACAATGTGTTTTTGATCAACGTTGGCACACAGGGCTTTTATAAACAGTTTGTTATGAATGCTTATTATGATGAAAGAATAGATGTCAGTAAAAAAATTGATACCGTACTCTCAACACTGATACCAGATCTCGTACAGGTGGTTGATGTTGTTGAAGACGGCATTGTCATACAGCAAGGAAAGAGACAAGAAATTGTCTCTACAGACCAATTTTATGCTTCTCAAATAACAGCGTCTATGTCAAGAAAGGAACAAATTAACACGCTCTTATCTGAGTTAGATCAATTAAAGCAAATCTCTCAGAATAATCAAGTCAGTCTAAATGCTCCGAATCAGCCAGCCATGATGAGCTATACAGTCAAAGACAGAAGCGAAGAATATACCCTCTTGAATGCCAGTGCAGACAGTACACTTGTTAAAGGCAGTTGGCTCATCAAAAAACCTGCGAGAGTGAGTTTGCAAACGAGTTCCCTACAATTTGATATCTTTAGATCACCGTTCTTTTTATCCACCCTCTTATCTCTGTTTTAAAATGGCACAAAAAATACAAATCAGTATAATTTTTTTTAGTACATTCATATTTTTAACAACTTGTCAAACGACAATTAAAGATGAAGATAATACTGTTAAAGATGAAGCTGATGCGGTTCAACTGGAAAATACCCAAATTGAAAAGAAAGTTATTTCAGAACAAATTCAGAATGAAACGAATAAACCCTTAGCTCAAAAGGATGGTAAAACATCATGGATAAGTAATCTGGGTGTTGCCTTGAAAAAATGGTTCTTAAGATGGCTAGGACTTGTTTTTATACTACTTATTATTATTTCTTTTGTGCTTTCGAGTTGGCTTTGCTACCTCATCGTTAAAAATGATACCTTCAAATCGAATAAATATAGTCGTGAACACAGACGCCTCCTCAAAATGTCATAAATCAAACTCGTGTCCTACAATGTTTATTCCGTATTCAACTCACAAGAGCTTGTAACAAAATATCATAAACTGCTCCTTCCTGAGTTTTTTAAAGAAAATGAACACCTCTTAATCGTTCAAAATCAAAATCTAGCCAACTGGTTGGGCTCCAATCTCAGCCACAACAATCACATCCTATTAAATTATAATCCTCAACTCCCCGAGCATTCCCAAAGACAGCTTCTCAATGATTTCCCCAGCTATATAGAGAGGAAAAAGTTAGCCGACGGCAAACAAAAAACTCTCCTTTTTCAAGATACCTTGCAGGTCATTTTATATAAAAAGCTAGAGATTTTATTCCAACAAAAAGCAGAATATCCCCAGCTTCAAGCCCTGTGGCACTACCTACAGAAAACCAATGCACGCACGGATGACGACTTAAATTTATCGCTTAAAGCGCTCTCAAATGAACTGTCTCGCTTATTTCATTACTATGGTCTCAATTGCTTAAAATTATTGCAAATATGGGAAAAAGATGAGCCTCTCGACCTTGAATTAGAAAATCAGGATTGGCTCTTGGAACATGAAAAATGGCAACGTGCTTTGTGGCAAGAACTGATGCACGAGGAACACTATCTGTTATTGGGGCAAGTTTTGCAAAGCCTGCAAGAAGAACAGGCAGACTATGGCGGTCAAATAAAAAAAATAGTCTTGGTCGGCTCTACATTTTTGGGCGAAGTATCGCTAGATTTTTTCTATTACCTCAGTCAATTTTGCGAAATTCATCACCTCATTTTAACGCCACAAACATTGCAAAAATCCCCTCTTAATGCAGAAGAAAACAACGCTCTGAATGAAAGTCCTAGCCTTTTTGAGCAATGGGGCGCCCTCTTTCAAGGCTTTCACAGCAAACTCAATTCTTATGCTGATATTATTTACCACGACACTGAAAATGAAATCGCTGTAACAAATAATGAAAACCTCAGTAATCTTGCACAATTACAGCTGAATTTACAAAATCACCCCTTTAAATTGAGCTACAACAGCAATGATGAAAGTCTGATCTGTCATTGCTCGTCTGTTGCAGTTCGTGAAGTTGAAATAGCCAAAAATAGCATACTGCAGTGGCTCAAGATTCACCCAGAAACTCCTCTGCATAAAATCGCCCTCGTATCACCCACTATGGAAAATTACATCCACCTTTTTGAATTTATTTTCCCTCAAAATAATGCGCAAGAAATGGCTCTGCCACTGTACATCTTAAAAGATAAAGAGAAAGAAGGCTACTTTCAGCAAGCTTTCTATGATTTATTAGCGCTGGTAGATTCTCGCTTTGAACGTTCACATTTGTTCAAATTATGGGACAATCCGTGTTGGCAAAAAAAACACAATATCAGCCCCGACGAAGTCAAACTATTTTCAACGATTACAGAGCAATTTAAAATACACTGGGGCTACGATCTCTTGCATCTGAAATCTTTGGGCTTTGACATTGATAAAAAAATGATGCCTTACAGTTGGCACGAGGGGATCAGGCGCATTCTCAACCAATTGGATAGCGAAAATACCCCACTACTCAATATTCAGTCCGATCAAATCTGGTATCTCATCGGTGTTTTCATCAAACAGCTGGAAGATTTATACCGTGATTTTTATTCTCTGCAGACTCAAAAAATGGAGTTGGAAGAATGGATAGCGCGATTAGAATTTTTATTAGAAAAATACCTCGAGCCCAATAATGATGCAGAAATATTGGATCGCTTAGTTGTTAAGTCGGGTTTTAAAAATCTTGTCGCCTTGCTCAATGACCTCAACAACTTGCAAGAATTTGAAGATAAGAAATTTTCTTTCAACTTTTTCAAAGATCTTTTGTTGACCCAAATTAGAAATGGAGCTCTGCATCCTTACGAAGAAAAGGGCATTCTGGTTGGCTCTTTAGAAGCGCTCAGAGGCATTTCATTTGATTTTATATACATGATGGGCTTGGACGAATCTTATCCACATATAGAGCAGACAGTAGATTTTGATCTCAGAGAACTCCTTCCTTCCGTCATTCCTTTAAACCAAGAGAATAACCAAAAACAAGCTTTTCTGGAAATTTGTCTCTCGGCACAGAAGAAGATCGTTTTCTCTTACAAGGGTATAGATCCTCTTCAAGGCGAGCAAAAATACCCCAGTATTTTCTTGGAACAGCTGGTCGATGCTTTTGATATGAGCTTGGAAGATTGGCAGATAATTCATCCTTTACACAGCTTTTCACAGAGCTATTTTAATGAAGAAAATACCACTCTGGGCATTAATTATGATGAAGTGGCCTTTCGCAATGCGCAAACTTTATCGCAAAAATATAGCGCAAGCAATGCGAAGAAATCAAGCTTGTTTTGGCCCGTGGAAAAACCCGCACAAATACCTATAAAAAATCTTATTAAATTGTGGCAAGATCCGCTTTTTGAAATAAAAAATCAGTTACAACTTTATTCACGAAAAGATGAAATTCTTGCCCAAGAAGATGTCGAAAGTATGCAGCTCAACGGCTTAGAAATGTATCAAGAAAAGCAAAAGTTTTGGCAAAATTATACAGAAAAACTCCCCTATTATGAAACCATGGAAAAATGGTTGGAGCATTTTCAGGAACAAGATATTTTTAAGCTAGCGCCCATACTCATACAAAAAAATATCAATGAACTCAAAGAAACATTAGATGCACCAGCCACGATGAAGCATCCAATTCCTGATTTAGAGCGTATTCAATTGCTCGTTCAAAAAAATCCTCCTTTGCATTTAAACCAGAGCAAACCTAGGCAATATTATATTCCTAGCGTGACTATTCGTTTGAATAAAGAGGATGAAGGTACAGAAATTAATGCCTGCATAGACGGATTTTACGCTCTCAATGACAATAATTCTGAGCTTTATTGCATTGATTTTGTATCCGAAAAACAGCTCTACGCTTACAAAAACAAGTTGTGCCTTTATGCGCTTTATTTTGCGGTTCTCAGACAAGAAAGTAAGAGTTCTTTTCATCACCTCACCGCATTTTTGATAAGCAAAGATAAAGGTAGTGAAAAAACAAATGATAGAATAAACAAACTCTCCATTGATCTCAGGGATATTAAAAATAGCTATGAACAGTGGCAGAACATACTCACATTATTATATAAAGAGCCTATTTCACCGCATTATATTAGTATTTTTGAAAAGATAGTACAAACTAAAAATGAAGCAAAAGAGCGTAATGAATTCATTGAACTTTTTACAAAAGAATGGGATAGCTTGGAAAACGAAGAAGCGAAACGTGAATTTAAAGACGATTTCACAGATGAAATCTATGATTCTCTCTATCGATTTTACCTGTATTTGCACGATTTCTCTCTCTTTATGAAAGAAGAAAACGCATAAAGATTATTTATCGTTTTTGAAGATGCCCACTTTTTGCACTTCTCGTTCTAGCTCAAAACCATAATGTCCATAAATATCGGCTTCTATTTTGCGGGCTAATTCGTCCACATCTTCGGCGCTTGCCTGTGTTGCGTTGACGAGGAAATTAGCGTGTTTTGGCGAAACAAGAGCGCCACCAACAGTTTTACCACGCCAATGACGTTGGTCTATCAGTTGACCACTGGGCATGTTAAAATCTCTGTTATTTTTGTAAAAGGAACCGCCACAGGGATAGTCAAAATGCCCTTTTTGCTTTCTGTCTTGTCTATTGTTCTGCATGATTGCATTTATAGGATCTTGATCACCCGTGTTTAAACGCAGTTTAATTTGACCAATAATACCCTCTTTATGCTGAAAAGGGCTCTGTTTATAGCTCCATTGTGCTGCTTCAAATCCTATGATTTCTTTCTTTTCGGCTGTAATAAAAGAAGCCTCTACAAATTGTTGGGAGATTTCACTGCCGTAACAGCGTGCGTTCATCCACAGCGCTCCGCCCAAAGAACCAGGCATGCCATAAATATATTCTAGTCCTTGTAAACTGTGAGCCAACGCAAATTCACAGCATTCTTGCATCATGGCTCCAGCATAGCCGACTAAATAGCTCGCATCACCTTCATGTTTGAGGGCTATTTTATTGAATTTTTTGAGAGAAATGATGAGTCCATGGAATCCATCATCGCTGATAAGAACGTTAGAACCACCGCCAAGCACAAAGTACGGGCATTGTTGTTCATCACATAATTGTAGTAAAAATTGAATTTCTTCTTCATTTTGGGGCAAGGCAAAAAGGGTGGCTTTCCCCCCTATTTTAAACGTAGTATAGGCCGCAAGGAATTCTTGCTCTTTCACTTCTATATTGTGTGAACGTATGGATTTTAGGAGATAGTCAGTGTTCATATTATTTCTTTATAGCTTCTTTTCCAGCCAAGCTAAGATGTCATTTTGTACCGCTAAATAATCTTTTTCATTGATCATTTCATGGCGACCATTTTCATACAAATGATAATCTAGCTGCGAAAATCCCAGCGTTTTATCGTAAAAATCGTACAATTTTTTGGTGCCCTTGCCATAAAGACCTATGGGATCTTCTGCTCCTGAAAAAATATAGAGTGGCAGTCTTCGAGAAACGGCATCAAATTTTTTCACGTCGTAAAGTGTGCTGAGAAACTTAAGAAAATCTCTGTAAAAAGGGGCTATATAGGCAAATCCTGAAAAAGGATCTTCGTCATATAAGTCGACTTCTTCGTCTTTTTTCGTGAGCCAATGAGTTTTATTATCTTTTTTCTCATCACTGCTCAGCTTATCATTGTTGCCCATAAAAATGAGTTTTTTCATCAATTTGCTGGGCTTTTTGCGGTTCACAAGCGATACAATATCGCCAACAAAAGCGCCTACTTTGCTCATGAGAACACGACTTCCGCACGATCCCGAAAGAATGTATCCACTGACCAAATTACTCGCTTGTTGCATATGCGCTTGTGCGATAAACGATCCCATGCTGTGACCCAAAATAAAATAGGGAAGATCAGCAAATTCGGCTTTGATGGTTTGCGTTATTTCAATTTCATCGTCTACCAGTGGCTTGAAAGAAGAGATTTTCCCTAGTTCATCCGTTGATCTTACACTTTTACCGTGGCCTCTATGATCACTGGCAACGACATAATAGCCCTGTTCGGCAAGAAATGTGGCAAGTCTGTCGTAACGTCCTGCGTGCTCTCCCATGCCATGAATAATCTGGACGACGGCCTTTTCTTTTTGGGTTTGGCTTGGCCATCTGTGTAAATAATATTCCATCGTATCTTCCTTTTCCATGAGTCTTTAGCAAAAAAATAAACCCATTTCATTTTTTGAAGCATGGGGGAAATTAATTTTAATCTCTCCACACCTCTTTCTTAATTTAGTTTTTATGAGTTTTATTGCTAGCCTTTAGCCTACTTTTCTCACAGTTTTTGTTTCATTAATGCATGTAGATATACGCTACGGTTATATTTTATTCATAAAGTTTTCTAAATAAATTTTTAGGATCAGGAGAATCTATGGTTAATAAATCTTCTTTTATCAGACCCAGTTTGTATTTTTTAGCGAGATCATAAATGTAACGTAGAATAGAAAAATCTTCTACGGCAAAACCAACGGAATCAAAGAGCGTGATTTCATTTTCATCCGTGCGAGCTGTTTTATCTCCATTCAAAATTTCAAAAAACTCTGCGTGAACCACTTCTGGACCAATATTTTGTATCTCGCCCTCTATCAGCGATTGCGGAATGTATTCGACGACAACTTTTGCTCGTTTAAGAATGTTTTCATCTATCTCAGTTTTGCCTGGACAATCGCCACCTATGGCATTGATAAAGACTCTGTTTTTGATCATATCATCGTCAATAACAACTTGTTTGAACTTAGCGGCTGTGGCTGTTGTGATAATATCAGCACCTTGCACGGCCTCGGCTATACTTTGACAACGGGACAATTTAAAAGAATAATCTTGAAGGTTTTCTTCAAATTTATCCATGGCTTGGGGGTCTGTATCAAAGTAGCGTACCTCTTGGAGTTCGATAACGCTATTCATTGCGGTCACTTGAAATTCACTCTGGGCGCCTGTACCAATAATTGCCATGA
>CAYRNA010000001.1:0-18755 GCA_964425555.1 uncultured Spirochaetales bacterium | reverse complement strand
TTCATTGCGGTCACTTGAAATTCACTCTGGGCGCCTGTACCAATAATTGCCATGATTTTAGATTGTGCGGGAGCTAATTTTTTTGCGACCATGGCACTGGTTGCGGCGGTTCTCAGTCCAGTAAAAAGCGTCATTTCGCTGAGCATCAAAGGCTTACCGCTATCGCTCAGTGATAATTGACCCGTAGCCATCACCGTGGGGAGTTGGTGCAATGTGGGGTTGTTAGGGTGACCGTTAACGTATTTGTAGGCGTAATATTGTTGGTTGGCTGTGGGCATCAATTCGATAACGCCTTCTTTTGAGTGCGTTGCCAATCGGGGGACTTTAAAAAAATCATCCCAATTGCGGAAATCTTCTTCCAGATACTCAATCAGACCAAGATAGAATTTTTGCAATCCTACTTTCTCTACGATTTGTATCATATCGTTGGTGCCTATGACTAACATTGTTAATACATCCTCATAATTAATTTTTTGCCGATGAGATAGTTATTTTTGCTTAAAATCAAATATAACTATACTCATATAATACATAAAATTTTTGAAATATCCTGAATATTTTTAAGGAATCTGTTTTCCCATAAATTATTTCTTTTGAAATTCAAACTTTAAAGATTAATCTTTTTATCAAGGAGGTAACCCGTTGCAGTCGTAACTAAAGCAGCAAGAATCCATGTAAATATTGACAACATTGTTTCACTTAAATCATAACGCTCTGGAGAATTGAAGTGAAGAAAAATGGATATTAAAACAACGGCTATGACAACGCTAATCAAACCTTTTCCACGCACTTGCTTCAACAAACTTTGGGTTAAAGTGAGAGCAAATAAAATGAGTACATAGACAGTCACAGCACTGCTCATCGACAATGCAGAATCACCTAATGTTATCTTCATGTCAGCAACTTCATCGAACATAAAAGAGGAGCTGAGAAAGAATGTAAGATAGATGATTAACAGTTGCAACAGCGACGAAAAGAGTCGACTGAGAATAATCTGATAACCATTTAAAGGCAATAAAAAGAAAAGATAGCCCTCATAGCCGCTGAGACTATGGCTGTAATCTTGCACACTTTTCACCAATAAAATCATTATCATAATAACAGGCATGATGAATAAAAAGTTAGTTATGAGGGATGTTTCTTCTTGCGCTTCGAGCACGTTAAGCATTAAAAGCAGCACTGCAGTAGAAAGCAAAATGAGCTTTTTTTGTTTAAGGTCAAATAAAATTAGACTAATCATAGGGCGTAAAACTCTTTGTAAATATCTTTAAGTTGGCTTGTTTCTTCTTTGCTCATCGCCTTGTCATAAATAATCTCGCCCTTTCTAAGAAAGATGGCGTGATCGATATATTGTGCCAGCTCGTCAATAATGTGCGAAGAAATTAATATCGTACGATTTTCATTATGGTGATTCATAATATCAACAAGAATTTCTTCCCTTGCCAACACGTCCAAACCATTGAGCGGTTCATCAAAGATATAAAACTCAACGTCTCTGGCCAAAGTACTGTAAATACGCACCATGGATTTTTCACCCGTGGAAAGACTGCTAACCTTCCTCTTTATATTAATGTCAGCCCGTTCACAGCGTGCCACTAGCTCATCCATATTAAAACTAGAATAACTCGATTTATATAGGTTGAAAATATCTTTGAGGCTGTAGCTTGGCCTGTAAATGTCTTCGGCGGGTAAAAAAGCAATCCGATCTTTTGTCTTAGCCCGCAAAGCTTGTCCTTCAAAAAAGATGGTGCCGCTGGAAGCCTGATGCAAACCCACGAGTAATTTCATAAAGGTCGTTTTACCGCTTCCATTGGGGCCTATCAAGCCGTACACGTGGCCAGCTTCCAGCTTTAAATTAATATCTTTGAGCGCACTTTTGGTGAAATATTTTTTACTCACCGCTTGGCATTCTATCATCTCAATTCCTTTTTCAATAATGTTATTGTCATAATTCTTTCTCATCCCAAAAATCAAACAAGGTGTTCTCCCCTTCTGATAATTTTCCTAGCGCTTTTTTCTCAATTTGTCTGATGCGTTCATTGGACAAACTCAGCTGTTTTCCTAGTTCTTTTAAAGTCATTTTCGCATTATTAAATAAACCAAAACGAGTAACGATGACCTGCGATTCTATCTCGCTTAATTGCGCTAAAGCAAATTTAATGCTCTCGTCTAATTCTGTTTTTTTGAGCGAATTTTCAGGGGATATATTTTGCTCATCTTCGAGCATATCGACCAGTGATGTCTTATTTTCTGCACTTATAGAAGTGGGTGCATCCACCGAACCAATAGCAGAGACATTAAATAAGCGATTTAACAGAAAAGGTTCTATGCCCAATTCTTGAGCGAACTGTTCAACATTGGTCTCAATGGATTCTTCGTTTTGCTGTTTTTTTTCAATCTCTCTGATTTTACTCATGCTTTTCATCTTGTTATCAGGAAGACGAATGAGGTTGCCAGAGACATGAAGAGCATTTAAAATGGACTGTTTGACCCACCAAATGGCATAAGAAATAAATCTATATCCTTTGCTGAGATCAAATCTATCAAAAGCATGAATGAGGCCCAGATTTCCTTCATTGATCAAATCTTGCAGAGGCATGGCGGCATTGCTATATTCTAAGGCGACTTTAATAACGTAGCGCAAATTGGCTTCTATGATGCGATTTTTAGCGTCTTGATCACCTTTTTGACCTTGAAGAACTAGTGCAGTTTCTTCGTCATGAGACAACTTGGGTAGGGACTCAATTTGCTTGAGATAAGCCTTTAATGTCTCTAAGTCATCTTTATGCATAAGCCATAAAAATTAAACAATCATTTCGGGGAAAAGCCGCTTTACAATACAGTCTACATTATCCACAAATTCAACAGTTAATTTACTCTTTACTTCGTCGTCTAATTCATCAAAATCAAGTCTGTTTTTCTCGGGAAGAAATAAATGCGTCACATCGTGCCTGTAAGCCGCAAGAACTTTTTCTTTAATGCCACCGACAGCAAGAACACCACCAGTTAGGGTAATCTCACCCGTCATTGCAGCCCGTTCTGTCAGAGGCTTTTTTAAGAGCGCAGAAAGTATGGAAATGCTGAGTGTTGTTCCCGCCGAAGGCCCATCTTTGGGAGTAGCTCCTTCGGGAACGTGTATGTGTATGTCGTGCGTATCAAAAAAGTCGTCGTCAAAAAGATCATTGTCGGCGAACCTATGGCGGATATAACTTATGGCAAGCGAAGCACTTTCTTTCATCACATCGCCCAATTTCCCCGTCAATATAATCTTACCCTTGCCACGAATAAAGAGGGTTTCTATGGGCATGATGGTTCCGCCAACTTGCGTCCACGCCAGTCCCAAAGCTACACCAGGAAGCAAGGTTTCAATTTCTTTATTGTTGCGAAAACGCGCGTTGCCGAGTAACGTCGCTAAGTCTTCTTCTGTGATTTCTACGTGTATAGGATTGTCGTAAAAGGGGCGTAAGAAAAGCGATTCTTGGCGACCAGCGTGTGGCTGACTCTCATGGATGAAAGCGCTATTCATATAGTGATTCCCCGGTCGAGACAAGCACGAAGCCAATTGCAGTCTCACACTTTTGCGTAGTAATCTTGCAAGTTGTTTATTCAGCCCTCGTACGCCCGCTTCCCGAGTATATTCATGAATTATTTTATTTAAAACCGTATCATTTATATGCACTAGGTGCGGATCGAGCTTGTTGAGTTTAATTTGCTTGGGCAAAAGAAATCGTGTTGCAATGGTCAGTTTTTCTTGCGCCGTATAGCTCGGCACCTCAATGATTTCCATTCTATCGAGCAAAGGAATGGGGATATTGGAAGCGTCATTGGCTGTCGCCACAAACATCACTTTGCTTAAATCGAAGGGAATTTCTAAATAATTGTCAACGAAATTTATATTCTGTTCAGGATCGAGGACTTCGAGTAAAGCAGCGGCAGGATCGCCACGATAATCATTGCCTAATTTGTCGATTTCATCAAGAATAATGACGGGATTTTTGGTGCCCGCTCTCTTTAAACTTTGTAAAATTTTTCCTGGCAAGGCACCCACATAGGTCTTTCTATGCCCACGAATTTCGGCTTCGTCTCGTGTTCCACCCAAGGAAATGCGAGCGTATTCTCTAGAAAGTGCGTCGGCGATAGATTTCCCTAAGGATGTTTTACCCGTACCTGGAGGGCCAACAAAACATAATATGGGAGATTGTATGTCGGCGTTACGCTGTTTAATGGCGATAAAATCGAGTATGCGTTCTTTCAGGTCATCAAGACTATAATGTTGTTCGTTGAGCAAAGCCGTCGCAACAAGAATATCTTTGTTATCCTGACTTTCCGCATTCCACGGCAAATCGAGAATCCATTCAAGGTAAGTCCGCAACAAGGCTGATTCCGTTGTCATCGCAGGAGCGCGTTTGAACCTATCGTATTCTTGTAGCACTTTTGATTTTGATTTTTCGTCTATCTCCAGTTCTTGCAATTTTTGCAAAAGTTCATTTTCAGGAGAAGGATTATCATAGTTCAACTCTTTTTCTAATTCTGTAATCTTTTCTTTTAAGAAATGATCTCTATGATTTTTTTGGCTTTTTTGTTTGATTTTATTATCAATGTTATGCTGAAGATTATTCAGCTCTATCTCAATATCCAAGACATCTATCAGTTTGAGAATATTTTTAAAGAGATCCAATTCTAAAATTAATTCTTTTTTCTGAACCGTATGCAGATTCAGAAATGGCGCAAGAATACCCAGTATTTGTTCTGCAGAATGAGTGATTTTCAAACGGCTCAACACCAATACAGGGACGTTTTTGCCTTTGGCGTAGACATCAAATTTTGCCCGCAAATTATCAATAGCGTGGGGCAATTTTGCCGATGAGATAAGCTTCAATTCATCAACGATGACGCAAGGATCATTTTGCCATACAAAATCTAAAATTTGTACTCGCCTGATGGCTTCGATAAAGATTTTGACGCTATTATCTGCAAGCGGAGGAGACAGCCGTGTCACTTTGATTTCCGTACCTATGGGAAGATAGTTTTGTTTTGTGTGATGATCGTAAAGATTATAATGATTGTCAAAATCAGCATAAATCAAAACTAAGTTTTTATCTTCTTGGTGGGCTCTCGTGATCATTTCCATATAAGCAGGAGACGCCAAAAAATTCACACTCGTTTTCTGATGCGGAAATACAACCTGATCTCGTAAAGGCAAATATAAATAGAAGCGATTATTGTTTTTTGATTTTTTTCGCAATGCCATGTAAAATAGTTCTTCCTCTATTTAATTATAATTAGGAAGTATAATGAGCAAGTTCGTTGGGCCATTCTTGCTCCATCTCATCGCCGACCAATACAATGGGATCACCCTTTTTCAAGACAACGGCTTCTGTAATGATCACTCTTTTATCGCCATCTAAAGATGGCAGAGAATACATAGGTTCCAGCATGATATCTTCTATGATAGAGCGCAATCCCCTCGCTCCCGTTTTGCTGTCATGGGCAAGTTGAGCGATGGCTGTGAGTGCTTTCTTTTCTATGTCTAAGACGATATTGTCCAGTTCTAGAGAAACGAGATATTGTCTTATGATGGAATCTTTGGGTTCTTGCAAGATTTTTTCCAAGTCTGCAACGGTCAAATTATCCAGAGAAACATGAATAGGAAGTCTACCAATAAATTCGGGGATGAGACCAAATTTAATGAGATCTTCAACGCCCATTTCTTTGTAGAGTTGCGCACGATTTCTTTCGTTATTCTCGACTATTTCAGCGCCAAATCCTAGGCTGTGTTGACTAATGCGTGATTCGATAATTTCATCGAGATCAACGAACGCTCCGCCACAAATAACAAGAATATTACTCGTATCAATTTGTAGTAATTCTTGATTGGGATGCTTGCGACCACCCTGTGGCGGAACAGAAGCAACGGTTCCCTCAATAATTTTTAACAGAGCTTGCTGTACACCTTCACCCGAAACATCACGAGTAATAGAAACATTTTCACTTTTACGGGCAATTTTATCAATTTCATCGACATAAATAATACCACGTTGCGCCAATTCTATATTATTGTCTGCCACCTGTATCAGTTTGAGCAAGATATTCTCAACATCTTCACCAACATAACCCGCTTCTGTGAGCGTGGTCGCATCGGCAATGGCAAAAGGCACGTTCAATTTTTTGGCCAATGTTTTGGCTAATAGGGTTTTTCCTGTACCTGTGGGGCCTATGAGTAAGACATTAGATTTTTCTAATTCTATGTCTTTGTGCTTTTCACTTTTGGCTAAGCGTAAACGCTTATAGTGATTGTAAACACCGACAGAAAGCACTTTTTTAGCGTGATCTTGACCGACAACATAGTCGTCCAAATGCGCTTTAAGTTCTTTTGGCGTGGGCAATTCTTGTGCATCGAAGCTGTCTATATCGTCTTCGGTAAGGTCAACTTTTTTGCCTGAAATCAGACGATTACAGACCTCGACACAACTGTAGCATATGCGAGGAAAATCAGGTTTTCCGCCTGTAATTAAGAGATTATCTGGATCTTCGTGTCTGCCACAAAAAGAGCAACAACTCATATCTTTCTTTGCCATTTAGCGCTCCATTACACAGTCTATCAATTTGTACTCAACAGCATTATAAGAAGTCATAAAATAATCTCTTTGCAAATCCTCAGCGATCTTTTCTTCGCTTTGGGAGCTGTCGGTAGCCAAATATTTAATCAGTAATTTTTTTAATCGAACAATTTCATCCGCATGAATTTGAATGTCGGAGGCTTGTCCCTCAACACCTGACCAAGGCTGGTGTATCATGATTCTTGCAGAAGGTAAAGCAAAGCGTTTGCCCTTCGCTCCTCCAGCCAAAAGAACGGCGCCCATAGAAGCGGCCTGACCTATACAAATTGTTTGCACGTCGGGCTTGATATAGCGCATGGTATCGTAAATGGCCAAACCTGCGGTGATAGAGCCCCCAGGCGAATTGATATAAAGGCTAATATCCTTTTTAGCGTTCTCACTTTCCAGATAAAGCAATTGTGCAACAACCAAGTCGGCTGTGACATCATTAATTTCACCGTCCAAAAAGACGATGCGCTCTTTGAGCAGTCTGGAAAAAATGTCGAAAGAACGTTCGACATTGCCAGAACGTTCGATAACCATAGGAACGAGCGTATTATTCTTTGGATTACTAAAAAAAGACATATTGACTAACCTATTATTTTCTATCTATCATATAAAATTGTTATATTTTATGAACTATAATGCCATTAATTCGGCGTAACTCATTTTTTTTGTTTTGATTTTAGATTGCTTAAAAATAGCAGAAAAAAGCTTGTGCTCTTCTACTTGTTTTTTCAGCTTATCCATATCTTGATTTTGTTTAAACTCTTCGACCTTATCATCTTCAAGCTTCACAACATCTTTTAAATAAGTATCGACTTCTTCGTCGCTGACTTCAATGTTTTCTTTCTTGCTAATTTCGCTCAGCAAAAGGGCACTTTTCAGACTCTCTTCTGCTTCGGGACGACCTTCTTCAAAGAAAGATTCTAAACCACCTGGATTTTTGCTGATGTTCTTGAAGAAATCTTCAGGATTAATGCCGTACTGTTGCAAAGTTCCTTGCATGCGCATAAATATTTCACTGCGAATCATGGATTCGGGGACGCTGATTTCGTGCTTTTCTCTGAGGCTATCAAGAACTTGTTTTGTTTTGTTTCTGTAAGTTTTATCTTCAACCTGTATTTCAAGATTCTTGCTGATTACGTCTTTGAGTTGCTCTAAAGTTTGATACTCTTCGTTCACATCTTTGGCTAATTCGTCATCAATGGCGGGCAATTTCTTGATCTTCAATTCTTTGACAGTCACTTGAATTTTCTTCGTCGTTGATTTGAGTTCTTCGTTCAACTCTTTATCATCATATTTTTTCTCTATGACTTTGACTTCACCCAATTTCATTCCCAAAATGTCATCATCGAGCTTGTAATAATTGTGACCACTACCGACAGTGAGAACAACACCTTCTTTCAAAGTGCCTTCTATCGCTTCGCCCTTGTCATCCAATTCGACGCTGTCAAATGTCACAGCATCCGTATCAGCGACAACACCGCCCTCTTTGTTTTCTACAGAAGCATACTGCTCACGTATTTTTTCAATTTCAGCGTCAACTTCTTCTTGCGAAAGAGTGACTTTGGCTTCGGTGAGCTCTATGCCGCTGTAACTTCCTAGCTCAAAACGAGGAAAAACATCATAAACGACGCTAATTTCTAGGTCTTCACCCAGTTTAATTTCAGGTTCGCCTTCGAGTTTTGGCGCTTCATAACCCAGAGGCTTTTGAGCGTCTTCGAGCTTTTCTATCACTTCTTCTAAGCTTTCTTGCGTTATTTTTTCCAAAGTTTCGCTTAAGATAGGCGCTTTGAATTTAGATTCTACTACGCTTTTAGGGATTTTCCCCTTGCGGAATCCTTTTATTTCTAGACTGCCTGCGTATTTTTGCAAGAGGGTATTATATGAACTCTCTAAATCTTTTTTATCTATAGTAATTTTTAATTGTCCCGAAGATTTTTCTTGTTCGTTAAACGAGTATTCTTTAATCATCCTAATCCCTTACTTTTCTGTATTTTTTCGTATAATATATAGGCAAATTCACTTTACACAAAACAACCTAAAGACCTAAAAATATCCTTAGGAGTAAGTGAGAAAAACTTACACATAGTTTAGATAGTATCTAATCGTTGCCAAAGTATAAAGATAATTCACCAATAAAATTATTTTATTTGCGATAATCTGTGTGAATAATAAAATTATTATAGAGTGCCATTTTGAAATGCGCTGCTTCTATTTTTTAACGAACCAATGCACCAAATAAGTCAATGTCAAACAGATCACAAACAGAGGCCCGCTCGCTATCTGTATAAAATAGCTGAGAACAAGACTGATAAGGCCGATGACAAGAGCGACAAGCGAGCTCATCACCATCATTTGTTTCAGCGATTTGCTATACCATTGGGCGATAAGTGCGGGAATGCTCATGAGAGCGACGACCAAAATAATGCCTACCGCTTGCGTCATGGAAATCAACACAATGGCGCTAATAAAACGAATAAAAAGCTGTATCTTAAATGTTGCAATCTGCTTGACCGCTGCAAATTCTATATCGAAGGCAACAAGATTCACATAGGGGAAATAGAAAAGTAATAGCACGAGAATAAACAGCGTTAAGTAAAAAAGCACATATAAATCACCCGTGGTAATAAGCAGTATGTCGCCAAATAAAAATCGACTGGGATCAATCACTCGTGTTTTGATCAGACCCATAAAAGTGATGCCTAAGGCTACACTAAAGGACCATATCAGACTCAACAAGGCATCCAGTCGCTCTACTTTTCGCCATTCTAGCAAGGTCAGCGCCAACATGGTCGCAATGGCCCAAAAATAGCCTCCGACTATGGGTTGCATCTTTTCAAACAGTGGGAAAAGAGTGGCGAGCCACAAGAATAAACCTATACCGCCGAAACTGCTGTGTGTGACGGTCGAAACAAAATAAGTGCTTTTGGTCACAACATGAAAGCTACCCACAACGCCAATGGGAATGGCGGCTAGAATCAGAAATAGAAATCCATTGCGTAAAAAGCTAATTTGCGGATCAAATAATAAGCTCCAAAAATCACTCATGGACACTGTCTCTCAAATGGTTTTGATGTTTAATTTCTTTGTAATGATGGACAAATAATTGGGTTAAACGATCGGACGTCAATGTGTGTACAGGGTGTGTGTGAATTTCTTCGTCAAGGCAGACCACTTTGTCCACGTATTTTGAGACAAAATCAAGATCGTGGCTCACCATAATAATGGTAACCTCACCTTTTAAATGACCCAATTGTTGATAAATTTCCTGTTCAACGACATGATCCAAACCCGCTGTCGGCTCATCAAGTATCAGTACTTGCGGTTGAGAAATTAACGCTCTTGCGAGAAAGCATCGTCTCAACTCACCGCCAGAAAGCTCTCCAAAATTGGCATCTTTCTTGTGCCACAGTTTTATTTGTTTTAATACTTTTTCAATGGCTTCTTTTTCTTGCTTTTTCTTTGCAAAAATCCCCGTCGCAAGAGGTTTTTTGTTGCCTAAAAATCCCTGCCTCACAACATCGTAAACACTAATGGGAAACTCTTTTTGTGCGCCACTACTCTGGGGAACGTAGCCGATAAGATGACCGAATTCTTGCAAGCTTTTGCCAAAAAAATCAATCTTGCCTTGTTGCATTGGCAGCAAGCCCAAGAGCAGTTTCATAAAGGTACTCTTACCGACGCCGTTCGCTCCAACGACAGCCACAAACTCGCCTTGTACGATGTCTAAATGCTCACAAGAAAACAATTTTTCTTCACCGTAGCCAAAGCTGAGATCTTTAATACAAATAAGTTTTGTATTATCGACCATCTTGCCCCATCGTCGTCAAAATAGCCTCTATATTGCTCAACCAATCGTAGTCATTCAGCGAAAAAACCTGCAATTCGTTGTCTGTTGAGGCGAGTAATTCCGTAGTGCTGTCGGTGACTTCCCACGGTTGCACCCACAAATATCTATTGGGAGCATCATTAAAATCTTGTATGAATCCTGCAAGATTAGCGGCATTGAGACTCTGTCCTTCAGTGGCCAAATAACGTGTTTCTAGGGGGAAGTTTTCACTCAAGCTACTAAATCCACTGCTATAAAAATAAACATGGGTCAACGCAGGTGACGGCGAAAGTTTTTGCTGTAATGCATTCATTTTCTCAATAAGAAGCGGTAGGTTTTCATTAATGGCTGACACGGTTATTTGATAATCGGCTGGCTGGTCTTCTTCCAGAGCATCAATCAAAACAGATGCCATCTGAGTCACAACAACTTTCATCTGTTCAATGTTGCCCCAATAATGATAGTCACTTTCGTGATCGTGTTCGCCTTCTGTTTCTAATTCGTGCGAATGAATGTCATCCGCATGCTCGGCGTGTTCATGCTCATCTTCGTCTTCATGTGCATCCATATCAGCGTGTTCTGCTTCATCGTCATCACTTCCCGTGGGGCAAAGATCGATATAGCGATTTGCGGGTAAATTTTCTCGCAAAGCTTGCTCCATGCCTTCTTCAAAATGACAACCTACACCAAAATAGAGGACGGTTTTTCGCAAACCAATCAGATCTTGCGTCTTGAGAGAAAAATTGTGTAAATCTATGTTAGATGGGATGAGCACTTCTGTATTCAAGCGATGAGAACTGAGCTCGTCAACAAAAAATTGAAATGGAGGGATGCTGGTATAAACAGTGTAGTTCTCTTGGTTTTCTTGCTTGCTACAGCCTGCTAATAGTACAAAAAACAGAGCTATGATGAGTTTATAATTCACAATTGAATTCCTTTGTCGGATAATTTTATTTGGGATAAAGACGTCTCCACACTGTTAGACTAACACAGTAGAGTAAAGAAATTATATTTATTTTACTTCTTTGAGTCAAAGCTTTTTAAAGGCTTATTACAACTAGAAGGATTTTACTGTGATTACTCATTCACATTTATAATATTTATATTTGCTGGAAATTGTTAATATTTCTTCTGAGAGGTAAGATATCAGAGATCTTCAAAGTAACTCTTCGTAGTGATTTGGGCCCTTTCAGATACAAATAAAGACTAGAATTGTCGCCCACAACCCTTCTTAATAATTGAATCGATTTTTTATTAAGATATACATCACCGTATGTTACAATGCCTTCACTGTTTTGAGTGTAGACGACATTGGGAATAGCCCACCTGATAATATTATTATCAACATTCTGTAAAAATACTTCATTAAAATTGATCTTAGAATACGTTTGTAGTCCAATTCTCAGCCTAAAGATGGAACCGCCTGATTGCCTTTCTAGTAGTTGGCTAACAAAAATGGTTTTCTTTACGGTAGAATTATTGGAACGAGATGACTTAGACTTGGGTTGACGATTATTATTTCTTGGAGGAGCAGTGTTGGCTAGATATTCCATATTTTGATCTGATAACGTTGACTGCCCTTGCTCATTTTCTATGACTCCTACAAAATCATCAAAGGTAAGAGGCTGTGTACTCCCATAAATAACACCAGGAACTGAAGCTTGTCCTGCATTTTTTTGAGACTCGAGCGCACTCATCAGATCATCATAGGTGAGATTCTTTGTATCACCATGAACAATGCCCTCTTGGGATGGCGAAGGTGGTGAAGATGATGGCTCTGCAAGATTTTCTTCTTTTTTCAAAATATCAATAAAATCATCAAAACCAAGACTTTCCGTTTTGTTGTACATTACACCTGATTGAGCGAGCAAAAAAGAAATGTTGAAGAAAAAAAATAGAACAAAATAAAATACCGTGATATTCTTTTTCATTTTAATTGCCTCCATATTGTTAATAAAATATTATCCTATGATTTTTTAATAAATATCTGATAACAATGAATTGACCCTATAATAACTAATTAAGCCCAATGTCTCGCTAATCTCATTCTTAGAAAGAGAAACTTGGTAGGTTATTTTTTCTCCCAGAAAATACATATAAACCGGCTTTTCACTCGCCATCATTTCTTCTAGCAATAAAATATCGGATCTTTCAAGGTAGACATCACTGTATGCAAAACGCCCCAGCAAGGTAGTCGTATACACCAAACTAAGAGGCTCCCATCTTAGCCCTTCTCCTACTCCATTATAAATCAAGATTTCCTTATATTTTGTATATTCATCTAGACCAGCTCTTATCCTGAAAAACGTCTGACCCGTATCTGATTTTATCGTATAAATATTAAATAAAGACGGATTAGAAACCTCAACTATGGGTAATTTCCCTAACACCGTTTCTTTTTTTGATGAGCCGTTCTTTTGCGGGTCATTCGTTTTTATCTGTGTTACTTGCGCTACCATTCCCAAAGAGATAAAACTTATATATATAATGAAAATATATTTTTTCATATTAAATTCCCCCTAAAATTTGGATTGATAACCAATACTGATCTTAGCACAACAACGGGCTAAAATCTTAAAACAACAGGGTTTACATCTTCATCTTCTTTTTTGCTAACACTTATACTATATTCTAGCTAATTTTTAATGTTAAAACAAGTTTTTAACAATGGCTCTAATGATATAACCAGCCAGTAGCTATCATTCTAGGTATTTAATAGAATTAATCTAATAAATATAGCACAGTTATAATCAAATTACAAGAATAAAATAAATAAATATTTTTTAATATACATTTATATTAAAATTTAATTTATTTATTAAAAAGAGAAGACGCTAAATATAGAGTTGATAAAGATTATCTGAGATTATATAGTGCAGGCAAATCTCGCCCAGGAAAATCTAACATAAATTGTTTTTCCTTTGTTAAAGAATAATGAACCAGTATAAAATTATCCTTCTCCATCTCTAAGATCAAGAAGGTTTGACTGCCTCTTTCCAAGACGAAATAATGACCAATATGAGTTAAGCGACTGCTTGCATCATAGCTTCTATAAACAAGATTTTCAGCTAAAAATTCCAATCTGAAAAATTCATCCTTCCCATCCTGATTTTCTTGCGGTTGTTGCGCCCAGTTATTGTTAAGAGCTATTTTTTGCATGGGCGATAGATTCTCTTCTTTATTATAATCTTTTTGATAAATGCCTAGCCCTACAGTCACCAAATCATCAGAGTTAGGATAGAGTTCTTGAGTATTTTCAAAGGTGAGACTATCTTCAACAATGCTAGAAGGATAGTTGATTTTTATAAGGAGTTTCTTTTTAGTAAATGTATCAACGAGAAAATTCTCCTGCTCACCGTTCATAAATTTTAACAATAAAAACTGCTGTTCATGCACCTTATAAAAAAAGAACTTACCGTATTCTTTAGGAGACACGGGTTTATCTATATCCGTATATAGTCGAAATTGCCTCGTATCATAATTAAAAGCGATAAAAACGGGCGTATTTTTCCACAAACCTTGCCATATGAACATGTTAGCAGATCTGTCTTTTGCATTAAAGGCACGGATTATACTGAGACTATCTTTTGACAATCCATCCTTCGAGGAGTTTGATTGGCATGCCGTCAAGAGCAAGCCCAAGCAAAAAAATATTTTTGAGATCTTCATCTATAAGTATATCGTCTAAAAATACCGTTCATAAATATTAAAATGAAGTCAAAGCACTTTTTATCTTAAAATCATACTATAAAATGTTCTTTTATGATAAAATCTATTTTAAGTTTAAAGACTTTTCTATTTTTTTCTTTATCAAGGAATCCATTATGCGCCAATATTGTAAATTCAGCCTCCTTATTAGTTTTGTTGTATTTCTTGTGTCTTGCCAAACCTCCACGCAAGAAATCACTCAAGCTGCCAACGATTATTTTTTAGCTGGAAACAAGGAATTTGCCCAAAGCAATTTGGACGGGGCGATAGACAATTATAATAAAGCCATAGCCATAGAGCCTCAATTTAGCAAAGCCTATTATAATAGAGGACTCAGCTATTATCACTCCAGTAATATTGAACAGAGCATCAACGATTTTTCTCAAGCGATTAAGCACGACTCAAGTCTGAAACAGGCTTTTGTTAACAGAGGCATCTCTTATGTAGCCCTTCGCAAACTCAATCCTGCTTTGCAAGATTTCACGCAGGCTCTCAAGCTCGATCCCGACGATCATGAAGTATTAGACAGCCGTGGAAGTGTTTATAGGCGCTTGAAAAAATATGATGAGGCGGGGAAAGATTTTGATCGTGCCATAAAGTTAGATTCGAAATTTGCCCGTGCCTACTATAACAGAGGGCTGAACTACAGCGATCAAGGAAAATATGAGGAAGCGATAGTCGATTATACTAGTGCAATCAAGCTTTCATCCAAAGATGTAGACAGTTATATTAATAGGGGAAATGCCTATTTTAAGCTTGATAAATTTGACGAATCACTCACTGATTATCAGCGTGCCAGCAAGTACGTGGATGAGCAATTGGCTGCAGACAGCAACAACGCCAAGAACCAGCAACTCAAGGCGGCAATTATCCGCAATATCACGCTACTCAAGCAACACAAAAATTTCTAGTTGAGTTCATCCAGACGAGGAATAGCATTCATTGCGCCTTGTCGACTGACAGTGATGCTAGCAGCAGCGGTGGCCATTGTCAGTGCTTGGTGCAACTTATCTTCTGCGAGTATGCTCTTTGTATAATAGCCAACGAAGGTGTCGCCTGCGGCCGTAGTATCGACAACCTGAGATTTTTTTGCCGCAACAAAGCAGCTTTCACCCAAATAACTTGCTTTCACACCGTGTTTGCCCATGGTCATAATGACACGCACCTTGTCGTATTTCTTTACGAGGATCTCAAAAGCGCTGTCAATTTCATCTGTTTGTGCCAATTCCATCGCTTCAGTTTCATTGACAATAAGGCTATGCAGATTTTTCAATGACGACAAATCGAACAAGTTTTTCGAGTAAGGGGCAGCGTTAAAAATAATAGGAATATTCAGTGCTATCGCTTGCTCTAAAATATAGTCGAGTTCATTGATTTCATTTTGAAGAACGAGAGCTTGCCAATCGTGTGTTGCCAAGACTTCATCTATGAAACTGCGCTTAAGGCTCTGATTCGCCCCACCAAAAAGTATGATGGAATTTTCGCCTGCATCGCTCACTTGTATGATGGCATGACCCGTTGCCACAGTGTCATCAATTTTAATTAAGCTGGTGTCCACGCCCTTTTCTTTCAGCACGTCACAGAGCCACAGCCCGTCTTGCGACACTTGCCCTGCGTGCGAAACGGCGAGCCCAGCCAGAGACAAGGCCACCGATTGATTCGCACCCTTTCCGCCAGGATGTTGACTGTAATCCGTACTGCTCAGCGTTTCGCCACCGACGACGACGTGGGGTACTTGATAGACAAAGTCAATGTTTAATGAACCGAGATTCAAAACTCTTTTCATATCTTACTCTCCTTATTCAAACACACAGCAAGGCTTTCTGTTCAAGCCTTGCTATCACTGATTTTCTAGCGTCCTTGGCGTGCTCTTCCCTATTTATTCACGGAGGTCAATAATGGATGTACCGCCACCCGAAACCTTGGGTAGAATACCGTCCCATTTATTGATTTTTTCAAGTTCTATTACGCTAGGATAACGATTCAAGGAAACACCACGCAATTGTATGGCCTCGGCTTCTGCTTGAGCTTGAATACGTGTTGATTCGGCTATACCTCTGGCTTTCTCAATCTGCTTTTCGGCTTCAGCGGTAGCTTCTGCAACTTCATTTTGTCGCTGAACAGCTCGTTGTGTCGCTTGTATTTTGTCATTAATTGCAGTGACAACTTGTTCTGGTAGGTCTAATGCCCCGATAAGATAAATTTTCTCAACGACAATACCTATGCCTCCAAGTTGCTCCACCACTCTTTTTTTCACGTCTTCAACCAACTTGGGTTTACCCGCACCGTAAAGCGTATCAATGGTAAGACCACTCGCTATCGTGACAAAGGCGTCTCGTGTAATATTGCGCATATAAAGGTTAGTGATATCTTCTATTGGTCTTCTGTATTTTTCGTAAATGAGATTGGCCTTGTCCGCTTCAACGTGATAAGAAATACCGACATTGGCGTTCACGCTCAAACCTTCTATTGATTGAAAAACAATGGATTCATCGTTTCTTGAGCCTTCTGTAGAATCTTGTGTCCACACATAATTTTGCGTATAAGTAGGAAAATTGACTATGTCTTGACCTATCATGCGAATATATATTCCCGTCGTCAAAACATCAGGCGAAACACCCTTGTTTTTACCAAATTGATAGATGCTGACGCCCACTTCTCCCGCAGGCACTTTCACCACACAAGATGAGACGACGAAGATGATGACGATAACAAGTAGCACCGCCGGTGTAGCCAGTTTTATGATTTTAGAATTATCCATTTATTATTACTCCTGAGGGTGATTTGTGATGATATTATATAATTGAGTGAAACTCATTCGTCTGAATCGACGATCTCAAAATCGGCCTCGGGTATTTCTTTGTTCTGTGAATTTTGACTTAAAAATTTAATTAAAACCCAGCAACAATAGAGAGTATAAACTCCCATCAATAAAAATCCTACAATCACCAACCACGTACTGTCTGCGGCAATCAAAAATGGGGCAAAAACCCTAAAGACAAGAAAACCCAACAGAAAAAACGAGACCACCTTAATAAACCTTATAAAAGACATTGTTTTAATACTATCAAAAAAAAGAAAGTTGTCAAGTTGTGTACAAAATAATCCCCGTCTCGTATACTAAATAGTAAGACATGTTAACTGCGCATACAATAACAAAAGATCTCCAGTACTACAAGTTTTGCGCCTATGGCTTTTTGAAAAACCTGCGCCTCTTCGAACCTTTTTTCTTCATAATATTACTAGAAAAGGGCCTCAGCTACACCCTCATAGGCACGCTGTTCGCCACCAAAGAAATCGTATCTAACATTCTGGAAATCCCCACAGGCATTTTAAGCGATGCCTTAGGACGAAAATCTAGCATGCTATTTTCCTTTTTTTCTTACAGCCTTTGCTTCTGGCTTTTTAGCAGCGCAGACTCCATCATAGCCATCTTCTTCGCCATGTTCTTATTCTCTTTTGGCGATGTCTTTCGCACAGGAACACACAAAGCCATCATCTTCGATTACCTCGCACGAACAGAGCAGGTCAAATACGCCAAAGAATACTACGGCAGGACACGATCCGCATCCAAAATAGGCTCCGCAATATCAGCCATAATCGCCGCCATACTCGTCATTTACACCCAAAACTACAGCCTCATCTTCCAAGTCTCCGCAGGTTTCTCCGTCATAGGATTCTTCCTCATTTTATCCTACCCCAAAGCACTCAATCACAAAGTCATACACAAAAACGCCCGCAACAAATACGCCGACTTATTCAATCACGTCAAATCATTATTCGTAGATTTATCCCCCAAAAATCTCAGACAAATTGGCAACATCGCCCTTCCCTCTGGCATGAACAAAGGCCTCCAAGACTACATTCAACCCATACTGACAACCCTGTTAGCACCACTGATGTTATTCTCCGCATGGAATTCAGACCAAAACCTCGCCTTACTCCTGGCCCTCGTATATTCCCTATTTTTTATCGCATCCGCCATAGCCTCTCGCCTCTCCGCCAAAAGCAGCGCCCGCTTCACCCAAGACACCACCTTCTTAAACCTCACACTCTTCCTCACACCCGTCATTTTCATCTTCATCAGCTTCGCCTACGGCTTTCACTACAGCATCTTCATCATCCTAGGCTACCTCATCGTCAACATCAATGAAAACCTCAGAAAACCCGTCGCCGTCGCCGTCCTAGGCAAACAAACAGACCCACGCCTCTTCGCCTCCATCCTCTCCGTAGAAGCCCAAGTCGAAAGCATATTCGCCGCCATCGTCGTCTTCTTAGCCGGCTGGCTCAGCGACATTTTCAACAGCCTCGGCATGGGCATAGCCGTCACCGCACTCCTCATGCTCACCATCGCCCTCTTCCTCAAAATCCCAAAAAAATCTTAATCCCAGTTTCATCTTGGGGCTTCCCCCCGCCTAAAGTCGGGCGTCGGGCTATGCGGGGGTACCGTCTTCCTTACAGTCAGACCAAGCAGAGCTTGCCCCTCCTATCCCTAATCCATAGTCAATAAATATTTTACCGTCATCAAGCTTCCGTTCGACTGCGCTTCACTTCAAAACCTACAGTCAATCATTTTTTTGAATTAACTCTATTTTTGCTTTATTTTTAATCCT